>CBFGSB010000286.1:0-3262 GCA_965651325.1 uncultured Chromatiales bacterium
CCGTGACCGATGATGCGCGTACTGCAATGGTCGCACGCCGGTGCCAGCGCCTGGATGGCGCATTCGAAGGAATCGAAGGTATGGCTCTCGCCTTGCATCTGAACGACAAAGGCCTTGTCGTAGTCGTTGCCGCAGGTTTCGCACGTGGACATGAGTTCTCCTCCTGTTGTCTGCTTGCGCCTGCCTGAGCGAAGCAATATCCGTACCACCCCGCCGTCACGTGCACGGCACGGCGGTCGGCGGGCCGCCACGATTGCAAGAATTACAGGGTATGAGCCGACGGGCGCGTGGCCGGGCAGCACACCGTTTCGGGATCAGCATGCGCCGGCTTGCTGGTTCATCCGCGCATCCAGGCGGGCCTTGCGCCGCACCTCCGCGGCATCGAAGCGCCGGCGTTCTTCCCCGGTTTCCGGACGCACGAGCGGTACCTGCGCCGGCCGGCCGTCGCTGCCCAACCCGACGAAGGTGAAGTAGGCGGAGACCACGTGCCGCGTCTGCCCGTTGCGGGGGTCCTCCGTGATCACCTTGACGCCGATTTCCATCGAGCTGTTCCAGGCGCGGTTGATTTTGGATTTGACGATGAGGGTCTCACCGGCGCGCGCCGGCGAGATGAACTCCAGGCTGTCGATGGCTGCCGTCACGCAGGTAAGCCCGGTATGGCGCTCGGCGACGATCAGGGCGGTGCGGTCGCAGAGTCCCATGACGAGCCCGCCGAACACCGTCCGTTCCGAGTTGAGGTCGTTCGGGAAGATTTTGTAAACGTTGTCGTCTACCGCCGACTCGGCCGGCCGCTTCGCGGGTCTTTTCATGCTCGCTCCTGTTCGAGGGCGTGGTTGACGAGGCGGGCGAGGAGGCGCTCACGGGCGGAGGCGGGGCGCTCCAGCCCGAGCCGCGCCAGGGCGGCCCGCGATGCCGGTGCCGGGCGCTGCACCAGCGCCGCCGCGGCGGTCCGGAGCTTCGCCCAGGGCCGGGCCGTATGCTCCTTGAGCCACGTGAGAGCGGCCGCCAGCTCGCGTTCGACCGGCGTCAGGTCGGAGCCCAGGGGGTAGGGCGGGAAATGCGCGGAGTACTCACGGAAAACGGCGCGCAATGCCGCCGGCGTATTGCCGGCCGCGCTCGCGGGCAGGCGGAAGTCCCCGGCGATCTTGCCTGCCGCTTGCGCGCGCGCGAGCAGCTCCCCCTGGAAGGCGGCATCGGCGATGTTCAGCAACGACGCGATCACCGCCTCGTCGGGCTGGCCGCGGGTCGCGGCGAGCCCGTATTCGCAGGCGTAGATGTCACGGTAGTGGCGCGGCACGGTAACGTGGCCGTAGTTCCAGACGATGTTGGAGCGCGCGACGCCGTCGTGCAGGCGGCGGCTGCCGAACATCAGGATCGACTGCGCGTCGTCGAGCGCGTGGGCCATGCGCACGAAATCGAACTGGCCGCCAACGCCGCTCACGACGCGCCCGTCTTCGAGCCCGTCGGAAACAGCAGCGCCCAGTAACGTCACCATCATCGTCTCGTTGATGAAGCGGCCGTTGCGGCGCTGCCGGCGCTTCGTCGCTTCATCGCCGTACAGGCTGTTGACGAAGGAAATACTGGACATCGCGATCCGCCGCCGCCGCTCTTCCGGCAGCGATGCGAGGGCATCGTAGAAACTGCTCGAGCCCAGGAAGAAGCCGGCATGTAGCAGCGGCCCATCCGGACCGTCGGCGCCGCGGGTGAGGATGCCCGCTTCGAACAGCGCGAAGACCGCATCGCTCAGGAGCTCGGTGGAGGCGTACAGGCCTTCCCGGAATGGCGCGGTTTCCGCCGGCAGGTCGGGACGGCGGCCGGAACCGGGGCCACCCGGCAGCCGGTGCAGCACTTCGCGGAACACTTCCGGGTCGCGGTGCCTGAGGATGAGGCAATGCGCCAGCGCTTCGCTCAGCGAGCCGATGCCGAGCTGCAGCGTGCCGCCGTCCGGCACGAGACTCGCGACGTGCATGGCCGTGGCGAAATCCCGGTCGTTGACCGCACGCCGGGGCAGCCCGAACAGCGGATAATGGCAAGCATCCGAGGTCAGCAAGAAATCGAAACGCGACGCGTCGAGCTCCGCGTCGCCGAACAGGTACGGCATGCGCGCGTTGACTTCGCCCACGACCGCCACGGGCTTACCCGCCTCGCGCTTTGCCTCCAGCGCTGGCAGGAGATCGAGCGTGACTTCGGGATTGGAGCCGAGGCTGTAGCGGCTACCGCCTCCCGCCGGCGGTGCGACGAGCTGCCCGATCACGTTGACGCCGAGCTCCAGCAGCTCGGCGGCGACCTGGGTGTAGTTGAGGCTGGTGTAGGTACGTTGCGCCAACCGGTTGCCGAGGTATGCGCCCGGGCGATAGTAGAACTCGCGCACCCTGATGTTCGGCGGCAGTGACTGCCGCCGCACGGCTTCCGCGTAGCGGACGCGCGGCCACTCGCCCCACATTCGTTCGGCCAGCGGCTCGAGGAAGCGCCGTTCGAGGCCGCCGCCGGGTTCGGGCGGCTCCAATGTCAGCGCGGTGAAGATCGTCAGCGAGAGGGACGGGTCGCGTTCGGCGCGCTCGAACAGCGCGTTGGCGACGAGCAGCGCCTTGCCGATTCCGACCGGGAGCCCCAGGACGATTTCCTTGCCAATGGCGGCGATTACGGCGTCGGCAAGTTCGCCCGGTGAATCGAAGTATTGCGTCATAACGGATCGTCGGCGGCGCGGCCCGTAGTGTAAACCAGATCACACTACGCGGCGGCCGGGTGCACAAAGCGGAACCCGTGTCTCAAAAACGCAGCCCGAATCGGAGCCGTTTGCCCCGCTGAGAGGCCGGTCACGCAGCCGCGCCGCAACGCCCTCCATCATGGTTTCCACGTTCCATCCAGGCGAGATCGCGATGCCTGCAACCGGCAACAACGTCGTTCCCTTTCCGCTGCACCAGCGGGACATGCAGGGCTGCCCGCACTGCGGCAGGCGCACCAGCGTGTGGAGGATCGGCCGACTCGTTTGGGCATACTGCGAACCGCACGAAGTACGCTGGGTGGCCGCCGACCTGAAGCGCATCCCGCCCGGCACTCTCGACCGTGCCCAGCTACGCCGAGGCCTCGAGTTCCTCGCCTCCTTCGACGAAGTCTCCCGCTGACACGCTGACACTGATGCGGCTTTTTGCGTGTTGCGCAAGCGGCCGTTGGCGTTTGTTGGTGGTTGACGCGGTCGGTGGGGGTGGCGGGGGGTATTTGGGGCAATGGCTCCCGACGGGCCCTTTGGGCCCGTAGGTCC
>CBFGSB010000287.1:0-3252 GCA_965651325.1 uncultured Chromatiales bacterium
TACCGTCGTCCGATCGGCCCGGTGGATCTCGTGCTGTTCGCGGACGTGCTGAACGTTTACGGCGGCCCGGCCGGCCTGCAGCCCGAGTTCAACGTCCTGACGGGAGAAATTATCGACGAGGAGGAGGAAACGTTGCCGCTGCTCGGCCTGATCGTCGAGTACGCCTGGTAAAACGCGCGCTCGCGGGCGCCGATGCGCTCGCGCTGGGACGCTGGGGAGGAGCAGCGCCCGGCCCGTACACGGCCCGCCCACAGGTTCCGGTACAATCACTGGCCGCGCGCCGAGCAATCCGCGCGCCCAATGAGGAATCGATCGACGGGCGATCGACAGTAGACCAGGGCAGGGGCCGACATCAACGCACGAATCGAACACATCATAAAAGAGGTTATCCGCCGCAACCCCGGCGAGATCGAGTTCCACCAGGCCGTCATCGAGGTGGCCGAGACGCTGAGCCCCGTGCTCGCCAAGTATCCCGAGTACGCCGAGCACAAGATCATCGAGCGCATCTGCGAGCCGGAGAAGCAGGTGATCTTCCGGGTACCGTGGCAGGACGATCGCGGGGAAGTCCACATCAACCGCGGTTTTCGCGTCGGGTTCAACAGCGCGCTGGGACCCTACAAGGGCGGCCTGCGCTTTCATCGCTCGGTAAACCTGAGCATCGTCAAATTCCTCGGGTTCGAGCAGATCTTCAAGAACGCGCTCACCGGCCTGCCGGTCGGCGGCGGGAAGGGCGGCGCGGATTTCGATCCGCGGGGACGCTCCGATAGCGAGGTGATGCGCTTCTGCCAGAGCTTCATGACCGAGCTGTTCCGCTACATCGGGGAGTACACGGACGTCCCGGCCGGTGATATCGGTGTCGGCCAGCGCGAGATCGGGTACCTGTTCGGCCAGTACAAGCGCATCACGAACCGTTACGAATCGGCCGTCCTGACCGGCAAGCACCCGCACTGGGGCGGTGCGCTGGTCCGCAAGGAGGCCACCGGCTACGGCGCGGTCTATTTTGCCGATGAAATGCTGAAAGCACGCGGCAACGCGATCGCGGACAAGGTATGCCTCGTTTCCGGGTCCGGCAACGTGGCGATTTACGCGATGGAAAAGGCCCAGGCGCTGGGCGCCCGCGTCGTGGCGTGCTCGGATTCAAACGGAGTCATCCACGACCCGCGCGGCATCCGGCTCGATACGGTCAAGCGCCTGAAGGAGGTCGAACGGAGCAGGATCCGTGTGTATGCCGAGGAGCACCCGGAGGCCGAGTACCGGGAAGGCGGCGATATCTGGAGCATTCCCTGTGACGTGGCGCTGCCCTGCGCGACCCAGAACGAGTTGGACGCGGCAGCAGCGCGCACGCTGGTTGCGAACGGCTGCATCGCCGTCGCCGAAGGCGCGAACATGCCGACGACGCCCGATGGCGTCCGGGTGCTGATGGAGGCCGGCGTGGCGTTCGGTCCCGGCAAAGCCGCGAATGCCGGCGGAGTGGCGACCTCGGCGCTCGAGATGCAGCAGAACGCCAGCCGCGACGCCTGGACCTTCGAGCACACCGAGGAGCGCCTGCACGAGATCATGGGCAACCTGCACCGTGACTGCTTCGAGACCGCCGCCGAATTCGGCAGTCCGGGCAACTACGTGGTCGGCGCCAACATCCTCGGCTTCCTGAGAGTCGCCGAGGCAATGGTCGCATTCGGCCTGATTTGAACCAGCGGGCGATCGCTTCGAAAGTCCTACCCGGCACGCTTCTTGCAAAAAGCAGGACCGTGTGTCGACGTTTGGCTGCGTTGCGGAGGTGCGAATGCCCGATCACTGGTGGAAGGACGCCATCATCTACGCCGTCGACGTGGAACGCTTCTGCGATTCCGACGGAGACGGCACCGGAGACTTCAAGGGACTGGAGTCAAAGCTGCCGTACCTCGCCGATCTCGGTGTGACCTGCCTCTGGCTGCTGCCGTTCTATCCTTCCTCGAATCGCGACAACGGCTACGACATCACCGATTACCTGCGCGTCGACTCGCGCCACGGCCAGTTCGAGGATTTCCTGGACTGCCTGCACAAGGCCGGGGAGCACGGCATCCGCATCGTGGTCGATCTCGTGGCCCAGCACACGTCCGATCACCACCCGTGGTTCCAGGCGGCGCGCCACAACGACAAATCCCGCTACCGCGGCTATTACGTCTGGACCCACAGCCCCCCGCCCGTGGCGCCCGGCGGGGGCACCATTTTCCCCGGCGAGGAAAACAGCGTGTGGGCCTGGGACGAATGTGCGGGCGCGTACTATCACCATCGCTTCTATCATTTCCAGCCGACGCTGAACTTCGCGAACCCCGACGTGCGCGAAGAGATCGAGCGCATCATCGATTACTGGCTGAGTTTCGGGATCGCCGGCTTTCGCATCGATGCCGCTTCGCACATGCTGGACCACCCGCTGGCCGAGGTCGGCGCCGAGTCGCAGCCGCCGGACGTGCTGCGCGAGCTCTACGACCGCTCCACCGGGTTCAAGCCCGACGTGCTGCTGCTCGGCGAGGTCGACGAGGACCCGGCGCAACTGAGCCACTTCTTCGACGGCACCCGCCTCAACATGATGTTCAACTTCTGGCTGGACAACTATTTGATCCTGGCCCTTGCCGACGAGAGCTGCGCCCCGATCTTCCACGCCTTGTCGCTGCTGCCGCTGCCGCCGGCGAACGGCCAGTGGGCCAACTTCCTGCGCAACCTGGACGAAGCGGACCTCGAGCGCCTTGCACCCGAGGAGCTGGAGCGTGTGTTCGAGTCCTTCGCGCCGGACGAACACATGCGCCTGTACGGCCGCGGACTGCGGCGGCGGCTCGCGCCGATGCTGGACGGCGACCCGCGGCGGCTGAAGATGGCCTACAGCCTGCTGTTCTCCCTCCCGGGCGCGCCCATGATCACCTACGGCGACGAAATCGGCATGGGCGAGGACCTCGATCGCGACGGCAGGAACGCCGTCCGCGCGCCGATGCAGTGGACCGCCGGCAGGAACGGCGGCTTTTCCGACGCGCCCGCAAAGAAGCTGGCCCAGCCGATGGTGCGCGACGACCGCTTCGGGTTCGAGCACGTCAACGTTGCCGACCAGCAGGACGACCCCGAGTCGCTGCTCGCTTTCGTCAGGCAGCTCGCGTACCTGCGGCGCGCGCACACCGCGATCGGCAGCGGCTCCTGCAGCGTCCTGGAGAGCGGCTCGGAGCACGTGCTGGCGCACACGTTCAAATCCGATCAACCGCCGATGCTCTTCCTGCACAACCT
>CBFGSB010000288.1:0-3236 GCA_965651325.1 uncultured Chromatiales bacterium
CGACGTCGGCAATGAACCGATAGCCGCGGCCCGGCGCCGTGACGATATACCGGTGTTCCGACGGGCTTTCGCCCAGTGACCGGCGCAGCGCCGAAATCACCTGGCTGACGCTGTTCTCCTCGACACTCACGTTCGGCCACACCGCCTGCAGGAGGGCCGGCTTGTCGACCAGCTCGCCGGCGCGCTGCACCAGGTAGAGCAGGGCATCGAGAGCTTTGGCGGGGAGCGGCAGCACATCGCCACCGCGGCGGGACAGGAGCAGCCGGCGGCGAGCATCCAGGCGAAAGTCGCCGAATTCGTAGATGGCATTTGCCAGCGGTGCGCCCATCACGAGCCTTCAGAAGATTTCAGAGCACTTCACGAGGCGGTGCCGGATAGTTCCGTACCGGCCGATTATAAGTTGTCTGCGCCCTACCAGTATCTCTATTGCCGGTCGCAGACGTCGAATGAAGGAGCGAGATATGAGAACGAAAGCAATGTTGCTGGTCGTGGCCGGCGCCGCGGTTTTTCTCGGCGGAGCCGGCTTCGGCACCGTGTACGCAGGGCGGGGACACAACGACCATGGTCATCACGGGGATCATGGCTCGGACCACGATCGCGACCGGGGGAATCACCGCGGCTTCGACAAGCGAATGCGCATCGGGCTCGCGATCAGCCCGGTGCCGGTGGACGTCAACCGCAGGAACGCGAAAGACGTCGCCCTCGGCAGCTATCTCGTGAACGCAGTGGGCGGCTGCAACGACTGCCATACGCACCCCGCGTTCCAGGCCGGCGGTGATCCGTTCCGCGGTGAGGCCGAAGCCGTCAACACGGCGCAATTCCTCTCCGGAGGGCGCCAGTTCGGGCCGTTCACGTCGACGAATCTCACCCCGGACGAGTTCGGGCGGCCCGGGGGGCTGACCCGGGCGGAATTCATCTACGCGCTGCGCTCCGGGCGCGATCCTCACGACGCGAACCGGATCCTGCAGGTAATGCCGTGGTCGGTGTTCGGCAAGATGACCGACGGGGACATGCGGGCGATCTACGCTTACCTCAGCGCAATTCCGTCGCTGCCCGATAATCCCGCCCCCGGGCCGTAGACAGCGGCCGCCGCAAGCCGGTCTCAACCGATGTTCTCGGGGGAGTCGCAGAGCCCGAGCTCGATGGGGTTCCTGTGGCGCAGGTCCCAGCTATCGGTCTCGATGTTCAGTGAAACAATGCCGCAGGTCGGGATGGAGTCGGTGACCCCCGGCAGCAGGTGGTTGGCGAGCTCCGTCAGGCCGGGATTGTGACCGACCACGACGATGCTGTTGAAGGCGGCGTCCTGTTCCGCTACGACGTCGAGCAGCTTGTCGAGGCTCGCGAGGTACAGCCGGTCTTCGCGCTGCAGAAACTCCACGGGGTAGGAGAGCGCCCTCGCGACCAGCTTCGCCGTGGTCCATGCCCGGGCAGCAGGGCTGCTCATGATCAGCGACGGCCGGATGCCGGCATCGGTGATCCGCTCCGCCATGACCGGCGCGTCGGCCTCGCCGCGGGGAGAGAGCGGCCGCTCGTAGTCGGATGTAGCGACGTCGTTCCGGGCGGCTTTCCCGTGGCGGAGGATCGTGAGGGTCTTCATGGGCGCCAGTTTACCTCAGGGCCCCTGCTCCTACGGAAGGGTCACATCATGCCCGTCTGGAGCTTTGCCTCTTCCGACATCATGGAGGTGTTCCACGGCGGGTCGAAGACGAGCGCCACGTGCACCTCGCCGACGGTGGGGATGATCGCGATCTTCTCCTGCGCGTCCTGCACCAGGATATCGCCCATGCCGCAGCCCGGCGCCGTCAGCGTCATGTCGACGCTGACCGAGCGCTGCCCGTCCGGCCTGTGCGTCACCTCGCAGCGGTACACGAGACCCAGGTCGACGATGTTGATCGGAATCTCCGGGTCGTAGCAGGTCTTCAACTGCTGCCACACGACGTCCTCGATCTCCTTGTCCGTGGCGTTCTCGGGGACGGCGGGGGGCGGTACCGGCTCCTTGCCGAGCGCATCGGCGTCGAGGCCGGCGATGCGGAACAGGTTGCCTTCGATGTACACGGTGAAGCTGCCGCCGAGCGCCTGGGTGATGAAGCCCGGCGTGCCCTCACGCAGCGTGACGGTCTCACCCGCCGGCACGATCACCGCCTGGACGTCGCGCGTGATGATGAACGGTTCTTGCATATGGCCGAACATCAGTAGCTACTCCGTCGACACGCGTGCTTCACGCGTGTGCAGCGCCGAGTTCAGGGCATGCCAGGCGAGCGTGGCGCATTTGACCCGGGTCGGGAATTCCTTGACGCCTTCGAGGGCCTCGAGCTTGCCCAGCTCGAGATCGGCGGGAACGGGCTCGCCGCCGGTCTCCGCGCGGCTGGCAAGCCGCGCGATCATGGCCGTGAAGAACGCCAGCGCGCGATCCGTCTTCAGCCCGATCACCGTCTCCATCAGGAGCGAGGCCGAGGCCACGGAGATGGCGCAGCCGGAGCCTTCGAAGCGCGCATCGGTTATCCGGCCGTCGTCGTCAATGTGGAAATACATCTTCAGCTTGTCGCCGCACAGGGGATTGATGCCCTCGGCGCTGTGCGTGGCGTCTTCCAGCCTGCCGAAATGGCGCGGGCTCTTCGCGTGGTCGAGGATCAGCTCGCGGTAGAGCTCCCGCAGCTCATCCGACCCACCCATGGCAGCGTTCATGCGAACACCTCTTTCGCTTTCACGAGGGCTTCGGTGAGGCGATCGATGTCGTCGCGGTTGTTGTAGAGCGCCAGCGAGGCGCGCGCTGTGCCGGGAATGTCGAAAAGCTCCATCACGGGCATCGCGCAGTGATGGCCGGTGCGGATGGCGACGCCTTCGTGGTCGAGAATGGTGCCGAGGTCGTGTGGATGAATATCGTCCAGCAAAAACGACTGCACGCTCGCCTTCTCCGGTGCGGTGCCGATGAGGCGCAACCCGGGAATTGCGCCCAGGCGTTCCGTCATGTAGGCCAGCAGCTCCCGCTCGTGCGCCGCGACGCGGTCCATCCCCAGCGCCTGCAGGTAGCTGACGGCAGCGCCGAGGCCGATCGCGCCCGCGATGTTCGGCGTGCCGGCCTCGAACTTGTACGGCAGCTCGTTGTAGGTCGTGCCCGTGAAGCGCACTTCGAGGATCATGTCGCCGCCGCCCTGGTAGGGCGGCATGGCGTCGAGCAGCGCTTCCTTGCCGTAGAGGACCCCGGTGCCCGTCGGGCCGAACATCTTGTGGCCGGA
>CBFGSB010000289.1:0-3232 GCA_965651325.1 uncultured Chromatiales bacterium
GCAAGGGAGCCCCGCTGCTGGTGCGCCACATCGCGGCGCAGGTGCCGCGCCCGGCGGCCGTCATCGTCGGCGAGCCGACCGCGATGCAGGTCGTCGCCGGCCACAAAGGCGTGGCGGTTTTCGAAACCCGGGTGCGCGGTAGCGCCGCGCATTCCAGCCTGCCGCATACGGCCGCGAGCGCCATAGGGGCTGCCGCAAGGCTGGTCACGTATATCGAAGGCATGGCCGAACGAAAGCGCGCGCGGCCGCAGGGCATTTCCGGCTTTACGCCGCCGTACACGACCATGAACGTGGGCCTCATACGCGGGGGAGAGGCGTCCAACATCGTCGCGGCCGAGTGCACCTTTCGCTGGGACGTCCGCGCGCTGCCCGGCGAGGACGCCGCGGCGGTCGCCCAGGAGCTGCAGCACTACGCCAACCGCGACCTGCTGCCGAAGATGCGCAGCATCACGCCGGATGCCGACGTCGTGACGGCAGTGTTCGCCAGTGCACCGCCGCTCTCGCCGGACGGCGATCCGGCGGCGAGGGACATCGCGATGCGTGTCGGGGAGCGCCGCGAAGCCGGCCTGGTGTCATTCACGACCGAGGCCGGATTGTTCCAGGAAGCCGGAATGAGTGCCGTGGTTTGCGGCCCGGGATCCATCGAGCAGGCTCACAAGCCCGACGAGTATATCGAGCGCTCGCAACTCGAGGCCTGCAGCCGTGCCCTTTACCGGCTCGCCGCAGAGCTTTCCCGCTAAGTCACCGCAGGAAATCGACATGAGCTACGAACTCGACCCGAACCGCATCTATCGCATGCCGACCCATTTCGGGCCCAGCCTGGGACCTCGCCAGGGACTGGACGGAAAGGGGTACGAGTGCGTCTCCGGTCCGCGGCAACTCATCGTCGAGGCGACGTTCGAGGCCGATGCCCGCAGCATCAACGGGTGGCTGCCACCGGGCTTCGAGCCGGTCGAGCCCGCGACCATCACATTTGCCTTCGTCTACATGACAGAAATCGAATGGCTGGCGGGGCGTGGCTACAACACGTTCGGCGTGCGCTACCCGGCCCGCTTCAACGGCGCCGAGGGCACGGTGCAGGGCGAGTTCCTGGCCGTGCTGTGGGAGAACCGCGCCGAGCCGATCATCACCGGGCGCGAGGAGCTGGGATTCTCCAAGCTGTACTGCGAGCTTCCCGAAGCAAGCCGGACGGAAGGCCGGATCCGGTGCACGGCATCCTGGGAGTCCACCGTGTTCGCGGTGCTCGAGGTGAGTGCGCTCGAGCCGGGCAGCCCGCTGCCGCCCGCTCGGGATTCGGAGGGGCTGCTGCACTACAAGTACATGCCGCGCACCGGGCAATGGGGACAGGCCGACGCGCAGTACGCCGTGCTCACGCCGGCGGCCGCGCCGAATTGCCGCCTGGAGGAGTGCGAGCGCGGGACGGCGTCGATCGAATTTCGTCCCGCCGAGTGGCAGGCGCTGCCGACGCTCTATCGCGAAGTGTCCGCGCTCGCCAGCCTGGAGATCGGAGCGTGCCTGGGCGCGCAGGTGCTGCGCACCGTCGGCTACAAGGACCTGCGCGACCAGAGAATCCTGCGGTGAGCGAAGCGGCGGTCCTGCGGAACGGAGAACCCGGGCAGTGGGCGGCACGCGCCGGCGGCCTTGCTTTCGAGACACGCCCGTTCTACGCCGGCGATTACAGGGCCGCGAAAAGCAGGGAGACTTTTCACACCGAGAACCCGGCTACCCGATCGCCGCTGGCTTCGTTCCCCGATTGCGCAGCCGAGGACGTGGACGCGGCGGCCAGCGCGGCGCGCGCGGCTTTTCGCTCCTGGCGCCGCGTGGCGCCGGCACGTCGCAAAGCCTTGCTGGCAGGCTTCGCGGCCGGGATACGCGCGGCGAAGCCGGAGCTTGCCTTGCTCGACTGCCTCGAGATGGGCATGCCCATCTCGCTCGCGCTGCAGCAGGTCGACGACAGCGCGGACTTCCTCGCGTATTACGCGGAGCTCGCGGACAAGATCTTCGGCGAGGTGGCGCCAGCCGACCCGCGGAGCGCGCTCGTCATGACCTACCGCGAGCCGCGCGGCGTCGTCGGCGTCATTTCACCCTGGAACTATCCGCTGGCAACGGCGATCGCGGCCATTGCGCCCGCGCTGGCGGCCGGCAACACCGTGGTGGCGAAGCCGTCCGAGCTGGCACCGTCGTCCGTGCTGAAGCTGGGCGAGATTGCCGCGGGCAGCGGCCTGCCGCCGGGCGTCCTGAACGTCGTGCCCGGACGCGGCCCGACGGCCGGAGCGGCGCTTGCCCGCCACGGCGGCGTCGACACGCTGCATTTCACCGGTTCGGCGGCGGTCGGCAGGCAGTTGCTGGTGTACTCGGGCCGGTCGAACGGCAAGCCGGTGATGGTCGAGGGCGGCGGCAAATCCCCGCAGGTGGTATTCGAAGACGCCGCCGGGCTCGCGGGGCTCGGTGAATCGCTGGCCCGGTCGGCCTTCACGAACTCCGGCCAGGTGTGCGTCGCCCGCAGCCGGCTCATCGTGCACGAGAACGTCCGCGAACGCGTGGTGGACGCGATCCGTACGGCAACGGCGGCGTGCTTCACGACCGGCAGCCCGCTGCTGCCGGAAGTCGACTTCGGACCGATTGCCGGCCGCCGGCAGTACGAGCGGGTATCGGATTACCTGGCCCTCGCGCGGCATGAGGGTGCAGAGGTGGAGTCGCTGGTCACCTCGGGCTCCATGCCCGCGGGCGGATTCTTCCTGCAACCGTCGCTGGTCGTGAATGCCGGGAGCGCGATGCGCGTGACCCGGGAGGAAATCTTCGGGCCGGTGCTGACGGTCCAGGGCTTCACGACGGACGACGAAGCCGTGCGGCTGGCAAACGACGCGCAGTACGGGCTCGCGGCCACGGCGTGGACGACGGACCTGGGTCGAGCGCGGCGGCTGGCGCGCGACCTGGACGCGGGACGCGTCGACATCCGCACCGCACCGACCGCCGGTGCGGCCCTGGAGACTTTCTCCGCGGAGCCCTTTGGCGGCTCGGGGCACGGCGTGCTCGGCGGGCTGCGCGGACTGGATCCCTACCTGCGCCTGAAAGGCGTGCAGATCATTACCGGGTGAGGTGCTGTGGCGAAACTGTCTATCGTTGAACTCAGGGAATATCGTGGTGCACTCGACGACGTCACCCGCTGGATCGATCGTGAATGGGGCGAATTCAGCGGCCGCACGCCGGACGAGACGCGTGCACGCTTTGC
>CBFGSB010000290.1:0-3227 GCA_965651325.1 uncultured Chromatiales bacterium
GCCATTGCCCCAAATACCCCCCGCCGCCCCCACCGACCGCGTCAACCCAGCAGCGAGCCCACCGCCCGCGCCAACCAGCAGCGAACTCAATACCCGCCCCAACCCAGCAGTGAGTTCAGGGCCGCGCCAACCAGCCAGCGATCTTCAACGACAATCGCGGTTTTGATGAATAATGCCCAGCATGACCCGGAGCATGAAACAACCGTTCGCGACACTCGATGACTGGCTCGAGTGGCTGGAGACTCTTTCACCACGGGAGATCGATCTCGGGCTCGACCGCGTGCTCGAGGTGATGGGCAGGCTTGGGCTCCGACGGCCGGAACGGGTCCTGCACGTCGCGGGCACCAACGGGAAAGGATCCTGCGCGGCGATGCTCGAGTCGCTGCTCAGGGAGCTGGGCGGCCCCGTTGGCTGCTATACGTCGCCGCACATCGTCGACTACAACGAGCGTATCCGCGTGGACGGAGTACCGGCCGCAGAGGCCGAGATTGTCGCGGCGTTCGAGCGGGTGGAAGCGGTGCGGCAGGGAGTGCCGCTGACGTATTTCGAGTACGGGACGCTGGCCGCGCTGGTGGTGTTCGAGCGGGCGGGGGCGGAGTCGCTGGTGCTCGAGATCGGGATGGGGGGGCGGCTCGACGCCGTGAATGCCGTGGAGCCGGACGCGGGAATCGTGACGAACGTGACGCTCGACCACTGCGACTGGCTCGGCACCGACGTGGAGACGATCGCGCAGGAGAAAGCCGGCATCATGCGCGCGGGCAAGCCGCTGGTTTTCGGGTCGGAATCGGTGCCGCGAACCATTGTCGCGGAAGCGCAGCGGACCGGCGCCGACCTGCGGCTGGCCGGGCGCGACTTCGGGTACGCCAGCGAGGAGGGCGGTCGCTGGCGCTGGCGGGGGCGCACGGCGGCGCTGGAGGGTCTCGACCGCCCATCACTCTACGGTGGCGTGCAGTTGCGCAACGCGTCGACCGTGCTCGCGGCGATCGAGGCGATGCAGCTCGGGAGTTTGCTCGAGCCGGATGTCGTTAACCGCGCTTTCGGGCGGATCGAGGTGCCCGGCCGTTTCCAGTGGGTGGAAACGAGCCGCCGCTGGCTGCTCGACGTCGCGCACAACGCCGACGCCGCGAGGGTGCTCGGCGACTCGCTCGCGGAGCTGGCGCATCCGGGTCCGGTTACCGCCATTGTCGGCGTGCTGGCGGACAAGGACGTGGCGGGCATCGTCGATGCGTTGCGGCCGCGGGTCGATCGCTGGGTCGCGGTAACGCCGGACAGCCCCCGCGCGATTGCCGCCCGTGAGCTGGCCTTAACCATTGCAAACCGCTGCGGCAAACCCTGTCTCATCATGGACGCGGTGAGCGATGCGCTCCGCCACGTCGACGCGCGCGCGAGCCGCGATACGCTCGTGCTGGTCACGGGCTCTTTCTACACCGTCGGTCCGGCACTGGAGCACCTGCGAGAAGCTTCGTAGGTATGCCGCACGCCGCAAATTCGTGCGATATACTCGCGCCGAATGGATCGCGCACTAAAGGAACGTATAGCCGGGGCCGTCGTGCTGGTGATAATCGCCGTGCTCGTCGTGCCCGTGTTCCTGGACGGGCCGAAGCCGGGTACGGAGATGGTTCGCGAACCGGTCACGCTGCCCGGCCAGGACGGCTCCGACGACCGCCGCACCGTCGTGCTGCAGCTCGACAGGGACCAGCCGCTGCCGGTATCGAATTCGGAACGCGAGGTCCGCCCGGTTGCGACGAGCTCGCCGGCGGCGGGCGATAGCGCGCCGGCTGCCGCGGAGCAGGGCGCGACACCCGTTCCGGTTGCGTCCACGCAAGGCGCACGCGAACCCGAGCCGGAACCCGTGCGCGAACCCGACCCGGAACCCGAGCCGCCGGTACGCGAGCAGGCTCCACCACCCTCCGAGGCGCCCGCGGGCAAGGCGGCCACTGAATCCGCCAGCGAATCCGCCACCGGCATGTGGGCGGTGCAGATCGGCAGCTTCTCCAACAAGGAGAACGCGGACCGGCTCGCCGCGGGCTTGCGCGAGAAGGGCTACGCCGCGTTCCTGAGCCAGGTGCGCACCGGCGGGGGCGAGCTGCACCGGGTGCGCATCGGCCCGCAGAAGGACCGCGCCAGCGCGGAAGCGGTGGCCGCGAAGCTCGCATCCGACAACGTCGACGGCCAGGTCGTCCCGCATCCTTAACCTTGATGTTGCAGAAACATTTCGGTGAAAACCGCCTTCGGCTCGGCCCAGAGCACGCGAGCTGCGGGCGTGCTCGTCGTCACAAGCGGTCACATACCGTCGGGTATGCTCCCGCTTGCTCCTCCTGCGCTCGCCCGCATCTCACGCACTCTGGACCGTTTTCCCTCGAAATGTCTCTGCAACATCAAGGTTAGATGCGGCGGATGGGCTTCTGTTAATATCGCGCCCGGAGGCCGCCCGCCGCACTACACCCCCAATGCCGATCATCGACATTGCCATTGCCGCTGCCATTGTGATTTCCATCGCCGTCGGACTGTTTCGAGGCTTCGTCAAGGAAGCGATTTCGATCGTCACGCTGCTGGTCGCGATCTGGGCGGCTTTGAATTTCGGCGCGGACGCGGGTCGCCTCGGCGAGGACTGGCTCGGCTCGGATGGGTTGCAGCTTTGGTTCGGGCGCGCACTGATTTTTGTCGTCGTCCTGGTCGCCGGCGGGCTGCTGGGATGGATCCTGTCGAAGGCGATGCGCCTGTCCGTCCTGAACGGCACGGACCGCGCGCTGGGCGGCGTATTCGGCTTCTGCCGCGGCGCGCTGCTGGTCGGGGTGTTCGTCATCGGCGGCCAGCTCGCGGCGTTCGACAACGACGGCTGGTGGCGCGAGTCCCGGCTGATTCCCTACGGCACCGCGGTTGCCGACTGGATTCGCGTGATGGCGCCGAAGGGCGTCGAGATGCTGAAGGCCGACCCCGAGGCGGGCGCGGCCGACACGGAGCAATGACAAAGGGACTAGCATGTGCGGCGTAGTGGGCATAGTCGGCAAGGGCGCCGTTAACCAGGCGATTTACGATGCCCTCACCGTGCTGCAGCACCGGGGCCAGGATGCCGCCGGGATCGTGACCTGGGGCAAGGACGGCCTGCAGTCGCGCAAGAGCAACGGGCTCGTGCGCGACGTTTTTCACCAGCGCCACATGCTGCAGCTCACCGGTCACGTCGGCCTCGGGCACGTGCGTTACCCGACCGCGGGCGGCTCCCAGCC
>CBFGSB010000291.1:0-3224 GCA_965651325.1 uncultured Chromatiales bacterium
CCACGCCCATTGCAGCAGCGCCCACTAAGCGAAGGTGCTCAACGCCCGGAGGCATCGGAGCGGGATCGACTGCAGACCCTCCAGCGCATCGAGCAGGTCCGACGGTGCTCAACGCCCGGAGGCATCGGAGCGGGATCGACGAGGACTTCCGGGGCAGGCGCGTCGAGGTGATCGAGTGCTCAACGCCCGGAGGCATCGGAGCGGGATCGACAGGGCTCGCGGAGAGGTGGGGCGCGCGGCTTGAGGTGTGCTCAACGCCCGGTGTTAACGGTCACGTGATCCCGCGCCGTACTGGGTGAAAATGTCTGGGCGAAATTCACCCGGGTCGCGCGAGGGGTGGGTGAATTTCGCCCGGTGAAGTTCACCCAGGCCTACTTGGTCTTGCGCCTGCGGCGGCGCTCGGCCGCGCCTTCCTTGGCCTCCTTGAGCCGGTAGCTCTCGCCGTCGATCTCGATGACCTCGGCGCGATGGATCAGGCGGTCGACCAAGGTGACCACGCACGCCGCGTGGGGAAAGACCTCCGTCCAGGCTTCAAAGACCTTGTTGGTGCTCAGCAGGATCGCTCGACCAGATTCATAGCGGCGAGTCACGACCTCGAAGAGGAGGTCGGCGTAACGGCTGTCGTAGGACAGGTAGCCAACTTCATCGATGCAGAGCAGCTTCGGATGCACGTAGCGACGCAGCCGCCGTGCCAGGCTCAGCGAGGACTCTTGCTGGGCGAGGTCGGCCAGCATGTCGCTGGCCGTCGTGCACTTCACGGTGTGGCCCTGCACCACTGCGTGGTGGGCAAGGTTCTTGAGGATGAGGGTCTTTCCAACACCGTTCGGGCCCAACAGGATCACGTTCTGGCCCAACTCGACGAAGGCGAGCGCAAAGAGCTCGTCGATCGCCTCGCGGTCGATCTTGCGGGGCCAGGTCCAGTCGAAGTCGCTCATCGGCTTGATGGAGCCGATTTTGGCGGTGCGGAGACGCCGTTCGAGGCTCCGGCGTTGCCGCTCACGCTCCTCGAGGCCCAGCAACTCGGGGAGCCATGGCTTCGTAGCGACCTCCTCCCAGTGAGCAAGCAGGCCGTACAAGCCAAGCTGTGTCAGGCGCTGCTTGAGGCTCTCCAGATTTTCAGCTGCGCTCATCGTTGTGCTCCTTGGTCAAGCTGTCGTAGCCGGACAGCGGGTGCGACCGGACGACACGACCGCGGTGGGCTGGGGCAACGTGGTTCGAGACGGCTGGCAACTTGCCCAACCGGGATCGGTACTCGTCGACGAGCTGATGGACCGCCCCGACGTGCACGCGCTCATGTTCCAAGGCGCCCACGATGGCCGCCTCGAGCGCCTCCGCGCCTGCCGCATCCAGGAGCTTGGTCAGCCGTGCGACGGCGCTGCCGATGTTTCCGCCGCGCTCTGCCATGGCCTTGAGGAAGGCCTGGCTCGACGGCGTCGCCTTCGCCAGCCGATCCATCGCGCGGTGCTCGCGAGCCGCACGTTTGCGTTCGACCAGCTCCGCGACGTGACGCTCGTCCTCGATCTGCTCTCCGCGGCTCCATGAGCGGCGGTGTGTCGCGACGACATTCGGGCCGTCGAGTAGGCGCACCGTGTCGAGACTCGCCACCGCGACCACCGTGCGCCGCGCGAAGTCCGCCGGTACCGAGTAGTCGTTCAGATCGAAGCGCACGTACGGGGTCTTGCCGACGTGCACCTCCACCCGCTCATCGCACGGATACGCGTCCTCCGGCAGCGAGATGAGGCTGCCTTGCTCCTCGCCGAAGGCGTCCTGCACCGTGCGCGTGCGGTCGCCTGGGCACCGACGCGTCCCGGCCGTGCTCGCCACCCACTCGGCAGCCTGGGCGTTCAGGTCGTCGAGGTCCTGCCACTTCCGAGCTTCGTAGAAGTTCTCTCGGATGTAGCGGATCGCCCGCTCCACTCGGCCCTTCTCGTTGCCCCGCGCGGGAGCAACGGGACGGGGCTCGAAGCGATAGTGCGCGGCGAGATCCAATAGCTGTTCGTTGAAGCGAATGGCGTCCCCCCGGCGCTCGATGACCGCGCTCTTGAGGTTGTCGTACAAGAGCACCCGCGGCACCCCGGCGAAGGACTCGAATGCCTCCACGTGTCCTCGCAAGAAGACCGGCATCGCGCTGCCCCAGAAAAACCTGAGGTACATGTGACGCGACCAGCTCAGCACCATGACGAAGGCCCACAGCGCGCGCGTCGCAGCTCCTACCTGGTGCTTGCCGAAGTGCGCCCAGTCCACCTGGGCCTGCTCACCCGGCAACGTGCGTAGCCGCAGGTACGCCTCCGCTGACCGGCGCGGACGCAGCCGCGCCACCACCTTACGGAAGTGCTCCGGGCTGCCCTGGTAGCCGCGCTCCTTCGCCATCTCGTACAGCCGCGACGCCCGAAGCTTCGGGTACTTCTCGAGCTGCTCCACGATCATCGCCTTGTACGGGTCCACGATCGATGGGCGCGGGTGCACGACCTCCGATGTCACGCCGTGCCGTCGAAGCACCCGCTGCACCGTCGTGTGGTGCACCCGGAGCTGCCCAGCGATTGTCCCCACCAGCCACTTCTCCACGTGGTGCAACCGCAGGATCTCCGCCTCCTGTTCCTTGGTGATCATCGCGCCGCCTCCGAGTCACGAGCGAGGCGGACCGCGCGGGGGCCGTGGGGACCGCCGGGCACCTCGGGGCGCGGGTTTACGGAAGCGGCTCGTGAGCGCGCTGACCAGACGACCGCAGCGGCAGCAACGCCGCGCCGGCCTGGCCGTCTCTTCATGTCTTGCATGGGGCTCCTTGAGGGGTTTCGCCGCACGGCCCTCTGCCGTGTGCGTCCCCAACGAAGTGCCCCGACCTTCACCTTGCGTCACCGCATGATGCGTCACTTTCTGATCTGAAAACTTGGCCGCCGTTGCTCTCTTACGCTCCCGGTAGCGCTGCGCTCGGGCCGCATGGAGGCGCCTCCCCCGACGACCCCGCTGGTATGCGGCTCCCGCCCGTTTCACGCTTTCCCGGCGGCTTGCCGCGCGGCATTCCTCCTCGCAGTACCGTTGGCCTCGGTCACAGTCCCGACACAGCCATACCTGCCGCGAGCACCTCGCGCAGAGCATCAAGCGGCATACATCCTCGGCTGACAACACCGACCGAAATCGGCGCCGATTTCTGGACCCGACGCCGCCTCGTACGGCACGGTGTCAGCCTTCTGTCTGTGCACCGTGCACACCCCGAAGGCTCGGAG
>CBFGSB010000292.1:0-3217 GCA_965651325.1 uncultured Chromatiales bacterium
GCGCCGATCGGGCACACCCGCAGCGTAGCGCCTGCCTGCTCGCACACGAGTTGCCACGGCACGATGTTGGAGTGGTGCTCCAGGTGCGTGATGACGACGGCATCGCCCTCATTGAGGCGCGGGCGGCAATAGGCCTGCGCCACGAGGTTGATGGCCCCCGTCGTACCGCTCGTGAAGATTAGCTCGCGGCGGCTGTTGGCATTGATGAAGCGAACGAGCGCGTCGCGGGCACCCTCATAAGCCTCCGTTGCCCGGTGGCTGAGGGTGTGCACGCCGCGGTGCACGTTGGCGTGGTCCTGGCGATGGTAAGCGGCGACCGCATCGATCACCGCCTGCGGCTGCTGCCCGGAGGCGGCGCTGTCGAGATAGGTGAGGGGACGGCCGTTGACGGACTGGGACAGGATAGGGAAGTCGCCGCGCGCGCCTTCCAGCCCGCCGCCCGTGCGTTTGTCGAGCAGGTTACCGGGGGCGGCACTCATCGCAGTTCCTCGGGCTGGCCGCCGGCATCCCCGGCTCCCGCAAGCACCGATTCCGGCAACTCGGCGCCGATCAGCGTTCGCAGGCGCGCAGCGACGGTCCGCTCGATGTAGGCGCGCGCCGCGGCCACCGGTGTGCTCGCGACAATGGCCGACGCAAAGGCGCGCGTCAGCGCCTGCGTGGCTTCCTCTTCGCTCAAGCCGCGCGTGCGCAGGTAGAAGAGGGCATCGCGGTCGAGCTGGCCTACCGTCGCGCCATGGCTGCATTTGACGTCTTCCGCGTAGATCTCGAGCTCCGGCTTCGTGTCCACCTCGGCCTGGCGCGACAGCAGGAGGTTATGGTTGGCCTGCTGTGCATCCGTGCCGTCCGCGCCGTCGTGCACGACCGCCTTGCCGTTCCACACGCCGCGCGCGCGGTCGTCGAGGATGCCGCGATACTCCTCGACGCTTGTCGCCGGCCCCACGCGGTGGTCGACCCGGATGTGATTGTCGATGTGCTGGCGGCCGCCGGCGAGATACAAGCCGTGCAGGTAAACGGAGGCGCCGGGTTCCGCGATGTCCACGGCGATGTCGTTCCTGACGAGCTCGCCGCCGAGATCGAAGGCCGCGTGCTCGAACGTTGCATCGCGTCCCAACCGTACCGCCAGCCTGCCAACCTGGTAGTGATTCTCCCGCCGCTCCTGCAGGCGGACCCAGGAAAGGCTCGCGCCCGCGCCGACCACTGCCTCTGTCACGGCGTTCGCGAATTGCTCACCGTCACCGGCGGAGGCATGCACTTCGATGATGCTCGCACGGGCGTTGGCGCCGGCTTCGATCACGATGCGCGGCTGGCTGACGCTCGTTGCGCTCTCGTCGAAGACGAGCAGGCCGAGGGGCTTGTTCAACGCCGCAGCGGGTGCGATCCGCACATGCAGCGCATCCCGCAGCAATATCGCGTTGAACAGCGACATCGCGTCCGCGGGCTCCGCTGTTGGCAATTCGGCGCCGTCGGCGGTGGAGGTCACGGCAAGCCCGGGCAGGTTCTTGGCGGCAAGCGCCGCAACGGAATCCGCCTGCACGACGCCGTTCGCGATGACGAGCCAATGTGCGTCGATGCCCGCGGCCAGCGTTTGCACGTATTCGGCCGCTGCCGGGCTCGGTGCCGCCTCGGGCGCCGCGGCGCCCGGGTCACGCAGCCAGCGATTGCTGAGCTCGGCGGCCGGCGCGAGATTGGTGTATTTCCAGTCTTCCTGGCGCGGTGTCGGGAAGCCCGCCTGCACGAAGCGCGACAGGGCGGCACGGCGCCCCGGCGCAAGCCCGTCGTGCGGCAACTGGCCGACCACCTGCTCGAGCAGGTCGGTGTCGATCGTGGCGGCGGTCATGCGTTGACGGCCTCCCGCAGCCAGTCGTAACCCTTTTCTTCCAGCTCGAGGGCCAGGCTCTTGTCGCCGGACCGTACGATGCGCCCGCCCGAAAGGACGTGCACGAAATCCGGCTCGATGTACCCGAGCAGCCGCTGGTAATGAGTGACGAGCACGATCGCGCGGTCGGGGGCGCGTAACGCGTTGACGCCTTGCGCGACCGCCTTCAGCGCGTCGATGTCGAGCCCCGAGTCGGTTTCGTCGAGTATCGCGAGCTTCGGCTCGAGCACGGCCATCTGCAAAATCTCGTTGCGCTTCTTCTCGCCGCCCGAAAAGCCTTCGTTCACGCCGCGATTGAGCAGCGACTGGTCCATGTCCAGCAGCTTCATCTTCTCGCGCGCAAGCTTCAGGAACTCGAACGCGTCGATCGGCGGTTGGCCCTGCTCCTGCCGCTGCGCGTTGAGGGCCGCCTTCAAAAGATACGCGTTGTTCACGCCGGGGATTTCGATCGGGTACTGGAAGCCGAGGAAAATGCCGAGCCGCGCGCGCTCTTCCGGGGCCAGCTCCAGCAGGTCGCGCCCGCGGTAGCGGACGCTGCCGCCCGTGACGGCGTAGTCTTCCCGTCCGGCGATGACCTGCGCGAGCGTGCTCTTGCCCGAGCCGTTCGGGCCCATGATGGCGTGCACTTCGCCCGCGTTCACGGCCAGTGACACGCCGGCCAGGATCTCGCGGCCGTCGACCGTTGCTTTCAGGTTATCGATTTCGAGCAATGTATCCATGTCAGCCGACGGCTCCTTCCAGGCTTACGTTCAACAGGTTCTGCGCCTCGACGGCAAATTCCATCGGCAGCTCGCGAAATACTTCCTTGCAGAAGCCGTTGACGATCATGTTGACGGCGTCCTCCTCGGAGATGCCGCGCTGGCGGCAATAGAACAACTGGTCCGCGGAGATCTTCGAGGTCGTGGCCTCGTGCTCGAGCTTCGCGGTCGGGTTGCGGGCCTCGATGTAGGGAAACGTGTGCGCGCCGCAGTCCTTGCCGATGAGCAGCGAGTCGCATTGCGTGTGATTACGTGCGTTCTCGGCCTGCGGCATGATCCGCACCAGTCCCCGATAGGACTGCTGCGCGCGGCCCGCCGCAATGCCCTTGGAGACGATGGTGCTGGTGGTGTTGCGCCCGATGTGAATCATCTTGGTGCCGGTGTCCGCCTGCTGGAAGTTGTTGGCGACCGCCACGGAGTAGAACTCGCCGACCGAGTTCTCGCCGCGCAGGATGCAGCTCGGGTACTTCCAGGTGATCGCAGAACCCGTTTCGACCTGGGTCCAGGAGATCTTCGAATTGGCGCCGCGGCAGTCGCCGCGCTTGGTGACGAAGTTGTAGATGCCGCCGCGGCCTTCCTCGTC
>CBFGSB010000293.1:0-3214 GCA_965651325.1 uncultured Chromatiales bacterium
AGCTGGCTGATCGGGTTCGCGCCGGCTTCCGCGATGTGGTAGCCGCTGATCGAGACACTGTAGTAGTTGCGCACGTTGTTCGCGATGAAAAACTCCTGCACGTCGCCCATCATCTTCATCGCGAACTCGGTCGAGAAGATGCAGGTGTTCTGCGCCTGGTCTTCCTTCAGGATGTCCGCCTGCACGGTGCCGCGCACGGTGGACAGCGTGTGCGCGCGGATCTTCTCGTAGGTTTCCGCATCCACCAGCCTGTCGCCTGAGATGCCGAGAAGCCCGAGGCCCAGGCCGTCGTTGCCGGGCGGGAGCTCACCGGTGTAGGACGGCCGCTCGCGGCCTTCGAAGTACTCGTCGATCTTCTTCTGCGCCGCGTCCCATTGCCCCGACTCCTTCAGGTGCTTCTCGACCTGTTGGTCGATGGCCGTGTTCATGAAGAACGCGAGGATCATCGGCGCCGGGCCGTTGATCGTCATCGACACGGACGTCGTCGGCGCGCACAGGTCGAAGCCCGAATACAGCTTTTTCATGTCGTCGACGGTCGCGATCGACACGCCGGAGTTGCCGACCTTGCCGTAGATGTCCGGCCGCTCGTGCGGGTCCTCGCCGTAGAGCGTCACGGAATCGAACGCCGTCGACAGGCGCGCCGCCTCCTGGCCGCGCGAGAGATAGTGGAAGCGCCGGTTGGTGCGCTCGGGGGTGCCCTCGCCCGCGAACATGCGGGTGGGGTCCTCGTTCAGCCGGCGATACGGGTACACGCCCCCGGTGTACGGGTAGCTGCCCGGCAGGTTCTCCTGCATCAGGAACGCGAGCAGCTCGCCCCAGTCGCGGTACGCCGGCGGGGCGATCTTCGGGATCGCCTGCTTCGACAGGCTTTCCTTGTAATTGGAGCCGGTGATCTCGCGGCCGCGGACGGTATAGCTGTACTCCTCGCGCTCGACGCCCGCGCGGCGCGCGGGCCAGGTCCGCAGCAGCTCGACGGCCTCGTCCGACAGCGCCCGGAACGCCTCCTGGTAACGCTGGCGCAGCGTCAAAACCGAGCGGTCCGCGTCCTTCGCCGTCAGCGCCTCGTCCGCGTACGGTTCCAGCTCCCCCGGCAGCGCCGGGTCTGCGAGCGCTTTCAACGACTCGTAGTAATGCTGCAGCCGGCTGGCGGCCTCCGCTTGCTCGGCAATAGCGCGCTTGATGTCCCGCCCCTGCTCCGCGATCTCCGCCAGGTAGCGGATGCGGTTGCCGGGGATCATCGCGAGCGCCCGCGGCTCTTTCGACGAGACGTCGATGTCCGGTGTCCAGCGTTCGCGATCGAGCCCGAGCTTGTCCGCGAGGCGCCGGCACAGCTCCGCGAACATCCAGCTCACACCGGGGTCGTTGAACTGGCTCGCGATCGTCGGGTAGACCGGGACGTCCTCGTCCTCCGTCTGGAACGCGACGTGGTTGCGCTTCCACTGCTTGCGCACGTCGCGCAGCGCGTCTTCCGCGCCGCGCCGGTCGTACTTGTTCAGCACGATCAGGTCGGCGAAGTCGAGCATCTCGATCTTCTCGAGCTGGCTCGCCGCGCCGTAGTCGCTGGTCATCACGTAGATCGAGAAATCGACCATGTCGACGATCTCGCTGTCGCTCTGGCCGATGCCGGCGGTCTCCACGAAGACGAGGTCGAACCCTTGCGATTTCAGGAACAGGATCTGGTCGGCGAGCACCTCGCTCGTCGCGAGATGCTGCCGGCGGGTGGCGAAAGAGCGCATGTAGATGCGCTCCGAGCGCAGGGAATTCATGCGGATGCGATCGCCGAGCAGCGCGCCGCCGGTGCGCCGGCGCGTCGGGTCGACCGCGAGCACCGCGATGCGCATGTCCGGGAACGACGCGAGGAAGCGGTTCAACAGCTCGTCGGTCACGCTGCTCTTGCCCGCGCCGCCGGTGCCGGTGATGCCGATGACCGGCACGCGCTTGGACTGCACCTGCCACGCTTTGCGCAGGCGCGCGAGCTCCGCGTCCTCGAACAGGCCTTCCTCGATTGCGGACAGCATCGCGGCGACGTCGACGTTCGACTCGAGCGACCGGACGTCGGGCTTGCGGCGCTCTCGCCGGTCCTTCTTCGTGCGCGCGACGAGATCGTCGATCATGTCGTCGAGCCCCATCGCCATGCCGTCGTGCGGGTGGTAGATGCGCTCGACGCCATAAGCCATGAGCTCTTCGATCTCCTCCGGCGTGATGGTGCCGCCGCCGCCGCCGAACACCTTGATGTGCCCGGCATCGAGCTCGCGCAGGCGGTCGATCATGTAACGGAAGAATTCGTTGTGGCCGCCCTGGTAGGAGCTCACGGCAATGCCGTCGGCATCCTCCTGGATGGCGGCGCGCACGATGTCATCGACGCTGCGATTGTGGCCGAGGTGCACGACCTCGACCCCGCGCGACTGGATCAGCCTGCGCATGATGTTGATGGCAGCGTCATGGCCGTCGAACAGCGATGCGGCGGTCACGAAACGGAGCGGCGAATCGTCGGTTTTGCCGGATGCAGCCGGCACGTCCCTGGCGGCGGTGCTCATGTCGGGCAGCTCGATTGCGAAAATTTTAATCAGGATTAAAATAGTGCGTTCGCGCGGCAAACGCAAGGGATACGGGCTTAGCGCATGGCCACCACCGCCGAGGAATCGCGCTTCGAACTGCAACGCCACCGCGTGCTGAAGGCCGCGGCCTCCTGCTTCAACCACAAGGGCTACAGCGGCACCTCGCTGAAGGACGTCGCCGACCACCTCGGGCTCACGGATGCGGCGCTCTACTATTATGTCAAGAACAAGGAAGAGCTGGTCTACCAGTGCTACCTGCGCGCCGCCGAGCTCGGCCGCGAGGCGATGGAGCGGGCCATCGCGGAAGGCGGGACGGGGTTCGAACGTGCCTTTCTCTACGTGCGCCGCCACGTCGAGCTGATGGTGGGCGACCGCGGCCCGGTCGCGATCATGAGCGAGATCCCGTCCCTCCGGCCGGCCCATCGCGAGCAGATCCTCGGCGTCTCGCGGCGCCACGGTGCCGCCTTCGAGGACATCCTGCGCGGCGGCATCGCGGACGGCAGCATCGAGCCCTGCGACGTGCGCATGACCGGCAACGCCATTATGGGCGCGATCAACTGGATCCCGAAGTGGTTCCACGGCGACACGGTCACCGCGGAAAAGCTGGTCGAGGAGTTCCCGAAGATCCTCACCGACGGCCTGGCGAAGCGGTGACG
>CBFGSB010000294.1:0-3211 GCA_965651325.1 uncultured Chromatiales bacterium
GAGTTCAGCACGGCGGTGGTGACCGCCTGGAGGACTTCGATCTTTCGGACGTTCTCCTCACCCGCCGTGTTTTTCCAGTTGAGGTAATTGCCGTCGTAGACGGTGTAAGTAACCGTGGCAGGCGTGCTGCCCCACGCCAGCTCGCGGTCGGGGTCGCTGCTGAAGCCCGTGGCGCTGTCATCGTTGACGGCATAGACGTTACCCGCGATGCCGGCGCCATGCCTGCCGGAGTCGGCCATGCATTCCACCGGGCCCGTCGAATTACCTGCTTCGAGCTCCTGCCAGCGCATGGCCGTGCCGTCGGCGGTTTCACGGCGTTGCACCATCGTATCGGTGTAGCTGCCGATCCCCATGAGCTGGCCGCTCGCGGCGTTGCACAGGAAGGCGCTGTCGGCAATCCACTGGTCGGAGCTGCAGTTCGGGGTGACGTCGACCTCGGTCCAGTACACCGCGTTCGGGTCGCAGGAATCGTCGCCACCGTGGGGGTAGGTGTGGTTGGGGTCGTAAGGCCGTTTGGTCCTCACCTCTTCATCCATGCTGCCGGAGGTATCCAGCATGAACAGGATGTTGGGCTTGACCGTTTCGACGTCCGGCATCAGCAGCATCAGTTCCGTATCGTCGGCCAGCGCGGGCGGGGCGCCGGCGGCCAGCGCCAGCAACATTCCTGTCGCAATGCTCGTTGTTCTGTGCGTCCTGTTGCTCATGTCGATTCCTCGGTCCCGGCTGCGCGGATCACGGCCACACGCGGATTGCCTTGACGGTCCCCGATTCCAGGTGATGCAAAACGGTTACCGGCACGTCTGCGGGATTGGTGAGCTGCGCGACTGACTTGCGGAACTCCTGCAGCGTCAGCGCCTGCGCATCCACTTCGTAGCGAGTTTCGGCGGTCACGCGAATGGTGTGATAGTCGCAGTCCTTGCACTCCTTGAACGTGACGCTGCCGGCCGGTGTCGTCGGTAGCCGCACATCGGCAAGCGAGAGCTCGTAGGCCCTGGACACGACCGTGAAGTCGGCGGCTGCCGGCACGCAGAGCGATACCAGCAGGGCGGCAAACAAGGTGCGAAACATCATGAGACTGCTCCCGCGATCCGTCACAGCGACGACGCTTCCGGACCGACGATGTAAAACGCCTGGGTGTGGGCCGCGGAGGCGTCCCGGTGATAAGCATTGGAATCCGCGTCGGCCGCTTCGCGCGTCGATTGGGCGGTTGCCTCGGCAACGAAGTGATACGCCGCCATCCCGCCGCTGAGGCTGAACGCGGCATCGCCCGGCACGATGCTCGTATTCTCGAACCGGATGTTCGTGTCGACCGTGTAATCGCCTGGCGCGGTGCGCGTCCCCAGGGGTGTGACCACCGGGTCAGTCTCGTAGAAGCCCCGGGACAAGGCCCATTCGAGCCCCGTTTCCGCCGCCTGGAACGCGTACTCGGAGTTCTGGTCGTTGCGCGCGATCGCGAGCTCGGTGGTCGCCGTGTTCATGCCGGAGATCGCGAGCACGGTCACGACGACGAGCAGGATCAGTCCGACTACCAGGGCGGCTCCGGTTTGCCGCGCCAAATTGCTTGGAGGGCGTCTCATCTCAGGCTCCCGTTACGTTCGCGCGTTTCTCAAGAGGATGGTTTTCGAGACCTGCAGGCGCCGGTACGCATCGTCCGGGTTGCCCAGGTTTTCATTGCCCGGCGCGTACGTCGTGTTGTCCACGATGCCGACCTCGGCGTCGACCGCGCGCACGACCAGCCAGATGCGCGCGGTGAGCACCCGGTTTGCCGGATCGTCGAGGATCGTATCGCCCGGGTCTGCATAGCGATCGACGGCGCCGTCCTGGTTGACGTCCACGCCGAACTGGACCTGCAGGTTCTCGATGCCCGGGGCGACTTCCTCGTCCCGTATGGTCGGGGTGGTGCCCGAGACGGTCAGGACCTTGCGGCGCAACGTGGGAACGCCCGGGATCAGCTCCGAGTCCGCGGCGACGTAGTAGCTGCTGACCATCAGCGCGTGCGTTTCGGATTCGGTGCCGGTGGATGCAAGCCCCGCGGGCACGGCGGTGCCGGTGAACAGGCGGCCCTGCGTACGGGTGGACTGGATATAGAGCGGCCCGTCCACCAGTGCGCCGGGGGCGAGCGCGGCGAGGCCGGCCCGGCGAATCGTGAGCACGTCGGATTGGGCCTGCGCGCCTTCGGCGTTGGCATCGCAGGGGAGGTCATACTCGTCCAGGCCCTCGATCGGCCGGGCGAGATTGAGCACCCAGTCGATGCCGCACTCGACGATCGTGCCGGTGTCGGGCAGGAGGTCGAGCGGGTCCGGATCGGCCGCTCCCAGCCAGCGGCCATCGACCGCGTCGCCGCGGCTCAGCATGCCCCAGTGGCTGGCCATCCTGAGGTCGGTCTCCAGCGTGTCGAGTACGAACTGCGCCGTTTCCTGGACCTTCGCGATGGATTCGTTGACGCGGAAAGCGTGCCGGCTCTGGGTCGCGATCTGCACGGCGCCGATGATCAGGAACGAGCCGATCGCGAGCGCCACCATCAGCTCGACCAGGGTGACGCCGGCGTTCGACCGCTGCTCGAGCGTGTATTTGCGATTCGGAAAGGCGTGCATCACGGTGCGGGCTCGAAAACGGGAAAGTCGACCTGGTATTGCGGCTGGTCCTGTCCGGCCTCGCTCCAGGTCACGAGGACCGTGTAGGTGGCCGGCGCTCCGGAACCGGCCGGGGCTGTGTAGGTGACGGTCACGTCGCCGTCGGGCAGGGTGTCGTCGGCTTGCTGGTCCCAGAAGAACTTGTCATAGGCCGCCATTTCGGCGGCCGTGCAAACGTCGGTAAGGCAGCTCTTCGCGAGGGAACCCGTGAAAGTGCTGTCGTTGTAGTCGGTTCTGCCCTGCGGGTTCGCCCGAATACGATCCGAAACGTCGCCGGCGAGCGCCACGGCCTGGTGCCGGAACAGCGACGTGCGCCCGGCCTGCAGGCCATGCACATAGAGGCTCGCGATGCCCAGCATGCCGACCGACATCACGATGAGTGCAATCAGCACCTCGATGAGCGAGAAGCCGCGGCCGGCCTTGCGATGCTCCCATTGCCCCCTGTTCATTCCCCTGTCCTCATCCCCTGCGTCAGCAGCCGACACCCAGCGTGCCAATGGAGCTGGCGATCGTGTCCACGCCGCCGATGATCGTCGAGCGTCCGATCGGCGTGACGACGATGCGCCGCGCGGCCGATT
>CBFGSB010000295.1:0-3209 GCA_965651325.1 uncultured Chromatiales bacterium
ACGCGGCTCGGACACTTCCTCGCTCAACGTGGCGATCCGGGCGTAACCCGTATAGGCGACGAACATCAACGCGGTCGCGTACATGAGTGCGTACAGGCCGCCTTTCCCGTCCTCCGGGAGGAAAGGAGTGAAGTGCCGTGACCCGCTTTCCGGCAGGTGCAGCAAGCCGGCGGCGGCGAAAGCGACCAGCGCGAGGAGGGTGACCGACACGATCGCGACGTTGGTACGGCTCGACCGTCGCAAACCCGCGAGCACCAGCACCGATAACCCGACCGCAACAGCGGCAGCAACGGGCGGAATCCACCGGGTCGAATCGACACCGATGACACTCAGCCCGTAACCCGCTGCACCGATCGCCGCCGTGGCCGCCGAGGCCGTTTTGGCGCACAAGAACATCCAGCCCGCGGTAAAGCCGAACACCGGGTGCAGCAGCCGGTATCCGTATTCGTAGGTGCCTCCGCTCACGGGATACGCCGCCGCGAGCTGCGCGCTCGACAAGGCATTGCAGGCCGCAAGGCCCGCCGCGAGCACGATGGCGAGAATGACGGCAGGGCCGGCCACGCCCGCTGCGATGCCGATACTGACAAAGATCCCGGTGCCGAGAATCGAGCCCAGCCCGAGCATGGTGGCGTCGAACACCCCGAGCTCGCGGGAAAGCCGACCGCCGGTCACCTCGGTTGCACGTCCTCAGGCCAGGTGCCGGACTGCAAGCAGGCCGATGAACAAGGCTGCCAGCGATACGCCGACGGAAGTAACAACATAGAGCGCCGCCATGCCGATGCCGCTGCGCTCGTAGAGCAACCCCGCATCCAGCGAGAAAGCGGAAAACGTCGTGAAGCCGCCAAGTACGCCGGTAACCAGGAACAATCGCCACGCCTGCCCCGGATCGAACCGGTGAGCAAACCAGCCGGCAAGCAACCCTATCGCGAAGGAGCCCGCGACATTGACGGCCAACGTTCCGAACGGAAACCCGAACCCGAACATCCGGGCTGCGGCCACGTTGACGCCGTGCCGCAGCGTGCCGCCGAGACCGGCACCGAGGAAGACCACCAGGCAGGCTTTCACGGAATGTATTCTACTGTTTGCTTAAGCGCGCATCACGCGCGGGCCAGCAGCTTGGTCCCGGCGACCTCGTTGCGCAGCACCGCCGAAACCCTTTCCGCCTGCATCGGGCGGCTGATCAGGAAACCCTGCGCGAGATCGCAGTCGCAGCTCTCCAGGAACTCGAGCTGGCTGACCGTCTCCACCCCTTCGGCCGCGACCTCGATGTCGAGGCCGCGCGCCATCGCGATGGCAGCGCGCACGATGCGCTGGTGCGTGCCGTTCTCGGTGACGTCCTGGATCAGCGACTGGTCCAGCACGAAGCTGTCGATCACGCCGGTATCCAGCGAGCGGAACGACACGTCCCGGGTGCCGAAATGATCCAGCGACAGGCGCACCCCCAGCGCGCGCAATCCCTGCAGCGTCTCGAACTCCGCGCTGCGCCCGCGCACGATGTTGCCGTCGCTGAGCTCGAGCTCGATGCAGCCGGGATCCAGCGCCGTGTCGGACAGCGATTTCGAAACGGCCTCGATTAGCCGCCGATGCAACAACTGCTGCGGCGAGAGGTTGATTGCGAGCGAGAGATCCGGCAGGTCGAACTCGTGCTGCCACGCGGCGAGCTGCCGGCAGCCGGTGTCGATCACCCATTCGCCGGCGGAGTGAATCAGTCCGCTGGATTCGAGGATCGGCAGGAAGCGGGCGGGCGCGAGCAGCCCGTAGCGCGGGTGCTGCCAGCGCAGCAGCGCTTCGAGGCCGATCAGCCGGCCGCTGCCCACCTCGACGCGCGGCTGGTAGTGCAGTACGAGCTCGCGGCGCACCAGCGCGTGCCGGAGCCCCAGTTCCAGTTCTTCCCGCTGCGCAAGCTTCGCGTTCAGCGCCTCCGAGTAGAACTGGAACCGCCCCCCGCCGCGCCGCTTTGCCTGGTACATCGCGAGATCGGCCGCCTTGACCACGCGCTCGGCATCCTCCCCGGCGTCCGGATAGAGCGCGATGCCGATGCTCGGCGTTGCGTACACCTCGCTTGCGCGCAGCTCGTATCGCTCCGACAACGCGAGCACCAGCTTCTGCGCCGCGGCCGCGGCGTTCTGCGACTCGCCGAAATCTTCGAGGCACACGACGAACTCGTCGCCGCCCCAGCGCGCCGACATGTCACCGATGCGCAGGTTGCGGGTCAGCCGGTCGGCGACCTGCCGCAGCAGCTCGTCGCCGGCGTCGTGGCCGAGCGTGTCGTTGACCGACTTGAAGCGGTCCAGGTCGATGAACAGCACCGCGATCGAGCTGCCGCGCCGGCGCGCGCGGCCCGCGGCCTTTTCGAGCTGGCGCAGGAACAGGCTGCGGTTCGGCAGCATCGTCAGCTCGTCGTACTGCGCGCGCTTCTCGAGCGCCAGCGTCCGGCGAATGTCGGCGGTCACGTCGCGAAACGTGATGACGCCGCCGGCAAGCTCGCGGTTGTGGTCGTACAGCCCCTGGCCGTTGATGCTGAGCAGCGTGTCGGGCTGGCCCGCCATGCGGTGCACGGCGACCAGGTTGGAGAATTTCTCGCCGCGGCGGGCGCGCACGAGCGGCAGCTGGTCCTCCGGCAGGCGGGTCTTGCCGTCAGCCGCGATGCACAGGAAATCCGTGTCGCGATCGATATCCGGGGACGCACGCGGCAACCCGAGTATGGTCCGGGCGGCCGGATTGATGTCGAGCACGTGGCCGGACCGGTCGACCACGATCACCCCGTCGTTGATGCTCTTCAGGATCGACAGGATATTGGCGTCGGCGCCCGACAGCCGCGCCAGCAGCCGGTGCCGCCGGCGCGCGTGCAGGAATACCGCCGCCTGCTCCGCATCGCTCACGTCGTCCACGCACAGGAAGCCCTGCGCGCCCATGCGTACCGCCGCGATGCCGCGATGCTCGTGCTGGCGATCCGTCAGGGCAACGAGCGGGTAGTGCCGCAGTGCCCGTACGAGCTGGGCGGAGTCGTGGCCGTGCGAGGCATCCCGCGGGGCCTCGAAGAGCACGAGATCGGCCGGGCCGGGCAGGCTCTCGGGCGGCGCGAGCGCGAGACGGGACAGGCGCGCGCAGCAGGGTGATTGTTCGAGTCGTGCGAGATACCCGGGTGCGAACTCCGCGCTCCCGAGATAGATGATCCAGTACGCCGTCATGCTGCCCGCGCAGCCCCC
>CBFGSB010000296.1:0-3206 GCA_965651325.1 uncultured Chromatiales bacterium
GGCGCCGGTGCTGGCGTCCCTGGACATCTTCGATCGCGCGGGAATGGACAGGCTCAGGGAGAAGTCGATCCGGTTGACCGGTTACCTGGAGTTCCTGCTGCGCCGGCATTTTGCGGGCCGTATCGCGTCGATCACGCCGGCCGGTGCGCGCGGCTGCCAGCTGTCGCTAATCGTGACCGGGGACGGGATCGACGCACGGGCGCTGTTCCGCCGCCTGGAAGAGCAGAACGTGGTCGCCGACTGGCGGGAGCCGAACGTGATCCGGGTAGCGCCGGCGCCGCTGTACAACAGCTTCGAGGACGTTTTCGAGTTCGTGGAGCGGCTGCGGCAGGCGACGGGTGACGCGGCGTGAACCGCGGTCCGATCAATATCGTCGGCGCCGGTTTGTGCGGCAGCCTGCTCGCCGTCGTGCTGGCGCGCCGCGGCTACGACGTGAACCTGTTCGAGCGCGGCGGCGACCCGCGGCACGGGCAACCCGGCGGCCGGCGCTCGATCAACCTGGCGCTGGCGGCGCGCGGCTTTCGCGCGCTCGAGCACGCCGACCTCATGGCTGACGTCGAGCCGCTCCTCATGCCGATGCGCGGCCGCATGATCCACGCGCAAGGCGGAAGCTGCGAGCTGCAGCCGTACGGGCAGCGCGAGAACGAGTGTATCTACTCCGTGTCGCGCGCGGAGCTGAACCGGCGGCTGGTGCATGCCGCCGAGCACAGCCACGGCGTGCACCTTCACTTTCGCCACGAAGCGCTGGGCATCGATCCGGACAAGGGCGCGGGCCAGGTTACTGCGCTGCTACAGGACCTCGACGACTCGACCCGTCACAAGGTCAGCCCGCCGATCATCGCGGCCGACGGTGCGGGCTCCGCGATCCGCCGGGGCCTGCAGGCGGCCGGACGGCTGGACGTAACGGAGTCGCTGCTGCCGCACAGCTACAAGGAGCTCACGTTGCCCCCGGCACCGGACGGCAGCTTCCAGCTCGATCCCGGAGCGCTGCACATCTGGCCGCGCGGCGGCTTCATGCTCATCGCGCTGCCGAATCCCGGTGGCGATTTCACCCTGACGCTGTTCCTCGCGAACGAAGGCACGCCGAGCTTCGCAGAGCTCGAGGCGGAAGCCACGGTAGAGGCGTTCTTCGAGCGCTACTTCGCCGACGTGGCGGTACTGATCCCGGACCTCGCCGCCTCGTTTCTCGCCAATCCTCTAGGGGTGCTCGGCACGGTGCGCAGCCAGCGCTGGCACTCCGGTGGCGACATCCTCCTGATCGGCGACGCGGCCCACGCCATCGTGCCTTTTCACGGCCAGGGAATGAATGCCGCATTCGAGGATTGCGTGCTGCTCGACTCGATCCTCGCGGAGGAGCCGCGAGGCTGGGCAGAAGTATTCAAGCGGTTCGAGGAACAGCAGAGACCGAACGCCAACGCTATCGCGGACATGGCGCTCGAGAACTACATCGAGATGCGGGACACGGTGAGGGATCCCGGGTTCGTGCTGCAGAAGCAACTGGCCTTCGAGCTCGAGCGGCGGTTACCGAACCGTTTCATTCCGCGCTACTCGATGGTGATGTTCCATGCCGAGATTCCCTACGCGGTCGCCCAGGCGCGCGGCGCGGTGCAGCAGGAGCTGCTGGACGAACTCACCCGTGACGCCCGCACCTTCGCAGACATCGACCTGGACGCCGCCATGGACCTGGCGCGCGGCAGGTTGCCGGAATTGTCGCTCTAGCGCGGATATCTCACCCTCATCGCGGGCGTTCGCGCCGCACCAGGGTCTCGTAGGTGTACCCGACGGGCCGCCCCGCACCCGCCGGATGCGTCTCCGACGCCGTTACCTGCCATTCCAGCGGATCGAGCTCCGGGAAAAACGTATCTCCCTCGATGTCGCCGTGCACCCGCGTCATCTCAATCCGGTCCGCGCGCGGCAGCAGGGCCCGGTAGATCTCCCCTCCCCCGACCACCATCACCTCCGGTGCGCCGGCCAGCAACGCCAGGGCGTCGTCGACGCTTGCCACCACCTCGCAGCCTTCGATCTCAAGCCCGGGCTGCCGGCTGATCACGATATTCCGCCGTCCCGGCAGCGGCCGCCCGATCGCCTCGAACGTGCGCCGTCCCATCAGCAAAGGCTTACCCCAGGTGAGCTGGCGGAATCGACGCAGGTCTTCCGGGAGGTGCCAGGGCAGCCCCCCTTCTCGCCCGATGACATGGTTGTCGGACGCCGCTACGACCATCGTCAGCGTCACGACGAACTCACCGTGGCTGCAGAGCTCGTCGGCTCTGCCCGTTACGTTTCAGCGGCATGGCACCATTGTACAGAGGCTCCGCGGCCAGGAGCCGCGTCCTTCCCACACCCGAAAAAATTCGGTTTACATGCATAGCAGCGCAATGTATAACAGTGCTAGGTAGCCTTCCGCCGCCCGGGAGGCGCATTCACAGGCTCCCTGCGTGGAAATCAACAAGGACCTCATCGCCGCTTCCTCGACGCCGCTCGTGTTGGCGATCCTGGCCGAGGAGGACAGCTACGGCTACGCCATCCTGCAGCGCGTCCGGGAATTGTCCGGGGGCCGCATGGAGTGGACGGACGGGATGCTCTATCCGGTGCTGCACCGGCTCGAGCGGCTGGGCCACGTCCGGGCGCGGTGGCAGGTCGCCGAGAGCGGCCGCCGCCGCAAGTACTACCGGATCACGTCGGGCGGCCAGGCGCAGCTCGCCGAAGACCGCAAGCAGTGGGAAGCCGTCGATGCGACGCTCAGGGGCATCTGGCGGGGACTGTCCCTGTCCCTCCCCGCGGCAGCGGCCGCACCACTTCCACAAGGAGCCTGAACATGGCCGCTTCAGGTCAGGTCATGTCGCTGGAAGAGCAGATCGGCCAGTGGCGCAGCTTCCTCAGCCGCCGCCAGGCGATCCACACCACCGACGTAGCGGAACTCGAAGATCACCTGCGCGAGCAGGTAGCGGTGCTGATCGACGTCGGCCTGTCCGCCGATGAGGCATTCCTGGTCGCGGTGAAGCGCATAGGCGCCCTCGATGCGCTGTCGCGGGAGTTCGCGCGCGAGCATTCGGAGCGGCTGTGGAAGCAGCTCGTCGTGGTTCCCGAGGAGGCCGGGGACGGAGCCACGCGGGCTCGAAAGGATGCGTTCGTTGCCTTCGCGCTGGCGGTCGCGGCCGCCGCCGCTATCCAGGTGCCGTCGCTGTTCGGGCTCCGGATGGGCGTGG
>CBFGSB010000297.1:0-3185 GCA_965651325.1 uncultured Chromatiales bacterium
AGGAAGACGAGTGCCAGCAAGTCCCAGACCCGGCCAATGGCCTTCAGGCGCTCCTCCCGGGTTGCCCGGCTCGTCGGCGGTGCCATGCCCGGGCGCAAGGTCACCACCAGCCAGATCACGGCGCAATAGAACAGGAGCTGGGTAATGCCGGGAATAATCGCGGCGGTAAAGAGTTTGCCGATCGACTGTTCGGTAATGATGCCGAAAACAATCAGTGCGCCGGAAGGCGGGATCATCTGGCCGAGCGTGCCTCCCGCCGCGACGCACCCCGTCGCGAGCGAATCGGCGTACCCCCGCTTGCGCATTTCGGGCAGCGCGACGAGACCCATTGTGGCGGCCGTCGCCAGGCTCGAGCCGTTGACCGTCCCGAAGCCGGCACAGCCGGCAACCGATGCGAGAGCCAGCCCGCCGCGACGGTGCCCTACGAGTTTTGCGGCGGCCTCGAAAAAATCCCGGCTCGCGTTCGCCGACGAGCACAGGTGCGCCATCAGCAGGAACAGGGGCAAAGTACCGAGCTCGTAGCGCGTCAGGGTCTCGAGCACGATGACGCCGCTCTTGATGAGGGCGGGTTCGAGCCCGAGCACGATGCCGAGGCCGGCGAGCCCGACCAGGCCGAGCGACACACCGATTGGCAAGCCCGCGAGCAACAGTACCAGCAGGACCGTGACACCAATCGAGCCGATCGTGAGATCCGTCATTGGCCCCGCAACTCCCGGACGATCCGCCAGGCATAGATGCCGGCGATCGCGAGCGTTGCCAGGACGACGACGACTCGCAGCGGGAAATACGGCACGCCCAGGAGCTCGCTTTGTTCGAACGCACCCCACATATCCGCGGCAATCCACGCGCTGCCAGCCGCGAGTGCCAGGAAAAATACCGTACCGCCCGCCGCCAGCAGGATGCGCATCGCGCGCCCGTACGCCCCGCGATAGCGGCTCGAAAGGACGCTGACCTTGGCGTGCGCGCGGCTGATCGTCGCCGCCACCATGGCCCCGGAAGACGACAGTAGGATCAGCGCCTGCACGAGCTCGATCGAGCCCACCAGGTTCCAACCGCTGTTGCGCGCCACGACGGCAAGGAACTCGATCAACATCGCCAGCAGCAGCGGCACTCCCGCCACTATGACGAGTAATCGCGGAATGCGGCCGCGCGCCGCTTCGAGCTCGGTTGGAGCTTTCGCCGCGGGCTCAGTCACTGTAGCGCCCACATTGTCCGATCCCGCACGAAGTCGACCGGCGGCAGCCCGCCCTTCCGGGTAATCGCTGCGATGTACGCGACGATGTCGCTGGCCCGCCTCCCCTCCGCGGCGATCGGGCGGCCCGGCGGTTCGACGTAAACGGGGATCACACCCGCACGGATGCCACCTTCCGGGCTCCAGCACACCCGCCCGAGCATCGAGTTAACGGCTTCCGGGTGAAACGGCGCCAGCTCGTAGGCGGGATCCGGCTCGAAGCCGAACAGCTCCTTGCGCCGGCGCGCCCATGCGGCGCGCTCCGCGTGCGACTGGTCCGGCGCGAGCGCCTTGGTCACGACACAACCGTTCCCCAGGCCGTGGAAGATCGGCTGTCCCCGGTAGATCTCGATGCCGCGCACGATATGGGCATGGTGGCCGACGACGACATCGGCGCCGGCATCGATGGCGGCGTGCGCGACCGGGCGCTCGTACGGTGCGAGCACGGCCGGCGTGTGCACGATGCCCTTGTGCAGGGCAACGATCACGAGATCGGCCGTTTCCCGGATTGTCGCAATGTCGTTTTCGAGGATTTCCCGCGCGGTCCGCGTCAGCTCGGTGATGGGGGCAAGCGGCGTCACCGGGCTGCCGTCAGCGGTGCCGAGCGGCAGGTACGCGCAGCCGGCGCGATCTTCGCGCGCCCAGGCCGCCTCGGGTCCCACGCAGTTGTAGCTCAGTAGCGCCACCGTGTGCGGGCCGAGGGCGAGCTGCGCGGGCCGGCGGGCTGCGGCGAGGTTGTGCCCGGCACCGCATCCCGCAATCCCGGCCGCGGCCAGCGCCGCGAGCGTATCCTCGATGCCTTCCGGACCCCTGTCCGCGATGTGGTTGCCGGCAAGCGTCACCGCATCGAATCCGCACCGGCGCAACGCGGCCAGGGCGGCCGGGTCGGCACCCGGGGCCGGTACATCACCTCGCAGCTCGGTGCCCCTGCGTGTATGCGGCACTTCGAGGTGCCCGATCGCGAGGTCCGCCTCTGCGAGCAACGGTGCAAGCCCGCCGAGCCAGTGATCGGGCTCCGGCACATCCAGCACCAGGTCACCGGCGAGCGCGATCTCGCAGGTTCGGCTTGTTGAATTGTCGACAACTTTATTTATCATCGGCACGTTGTGCCCGCCAGGGCCGCCTCGCTCCCCAGGACATGCCTACGACGACAGGAAAGAAGAAAGCACGCACGGCTGGCAAGCGCTCCGATGCGTTGACGACGGACCAGTTGGTTGAATGGGCGCGCGAGAAGATCCGTACCGGAGGCTTCGCACCCGGCCAGCGCCTGATTGAAAGCGATATCATGCGCGAAACGCGGGCCAGCCGTAACAAGGTCCGGGACGCGCTGCAGCGGCTTTCCACGGAGGGACTCGTCACCATCGAGGCTTTCCGTGGTGCATCCGTCAAATCGATAAGCTGGAACCAGGTTTGCCAGATCTATGACGCAAGAACGGCTATCGAAGGCTTTGCCGCCCGCGCGTTTGCGGAAAGCGACAACGAGCAGCTCAAGGACGAGCTCCAGGCCATCCAGAAGGAAATGGATAAATGGGTGAAGCGCGGCGACCACGAACGTTTTGCGAGCCTCAATGCGAGCTGGCACGAGCTTATCGTCGACGGCGCCGATAACGAATATTTTCGGCAATTCCTCTCGCGGCTGACGATTCCGGTCTATCGCCTTCTCTTCACTACCTTCTATTCGAAGAAGCGCATCGAGGTTGCGAATGCCGATCACAAGAAGATCACCAAGGCGATCTGTGCCGGCGCCGGCGATGATGCGGAACGCCTGATGCGCCGCCATGTCCAGAACGGCCTGCAGGCCCTCTCGGAGATCGAAGGCCACAGCCCCTGAACGCGGCCACCGATTCGCGCTGGCGGTTGCATGATTACCCGTATTCCCCCTCTGCCACGTTGCTGCGCCATCCGGGTGCCGCCGAACGATTATTGACAATTTTGTCTACAGAGTAAACTACCG
>CBFGSB010000298.1:0-3179 GCA_965651325.1 uncultured Chromatiales bacterium
GGCAGCGCCTCACCGGTCTTGTAGTGCCCCGACGCACGTTCGAGCACGTCGAACGACCAGGCGTAGTTCTCCATGAACTGGCTCGGCAGCTCGACCGCGTCCCAGGGCACGCCGTTGATTCCGGCGAGGCTCGGGTAATCGATGCGCGTCAGCAGGTGATGCAGCATGTGACCGAACTCGTGGAACAGCGTGACGACGTCGTTGTGCGTCAGCAGCGACACGCCGTCCCTGTTCGGCGGGGAGAAGTTGCACACGAGATAGCCCACCGGCGGCACTTTGCTGCCGGCCAGGCACTTCCGCACGATGCATTCATCGATCCATGCGCCGCCCCGCTTGCCGTTGCGGGCATAGAGATCGGTGTAGAAGCCGCCGATCGCCTCGCCGCTTTCGTTCCGCACTTCAAAGTAATCGACAGTGTCGTGCCACACGGCAACGCCTTCGAGTTGCGACAGCCGTACGCCGTAGAGCTTCTCCGCGAGCTCGAAGAGGCCCGCCGTCACTTTGTCCACCGAGAAGTATTGCCGCAACACCTCGTCGGCGATCGAGAATTCCTGCTGCTTGAGCTGCTCGAGCCAGTAGTTGACGTCCCAGGCTTCGAGGGGTTCGGACGCGAGCTCCTGCACCGCGGCCAGCTCGATCTCGGCGGACGCACGCGTGCGCTCGGCGAGCTCGTCCAGGAACCGGATGACGTCATCCGGATTTCCCGCCATCTTCGTGGCGAGTGAGTACTCCGCGTAATTCGAGAATCCTACCAGGCGCGCGATTTCGTGGCGCAGCGCGAGGATGCGTTCGATGTTGCCGCTGTTGTCCCACTGCTCGAAACCGCCCTGGTCGGAGGCGCGAGTCGACCACGCGTCGTAGAAGCGCTTGCGTAGGCGGCGGTCGTCGGCATGCGTGATGACCGCCTGCCACGTCGGGTAGTCGAGGGAGAAGCGCCAGCCGCCCTGGCCGTGTCGTGCCGCTTCGGCTTCCGCCCGCTCGACGGTTTGCTCGGGCAGGCCGCGCAGCAGCTCCGGGTCGTCCGTCTGCAGGTGCCAGCTATCGGTGGCGTCCTGCAGGTTCTGCTCGAACTTGGCCTGCACGGCGGCGAGCTCCTGCATCGCCTCCCGAAAGGCCGCTTTCTCCGCTTCCGGCAGCGCCACGCCACCCAGGCGAAAGTCACGCAAGGCCTTCTCGATCAGCGTGCGCTGCGCTTCCGGCGCGTCCGGCGGCAGGGATTGCTCAAGTTGCTCGAACACCGCTTGCAACGCCTTGTTTTGCGCCATTTCGGTGCCATGTTCGGTAAGTAACGGCAGGCAGGCGTTGTAAGCGTCGCGCCAGCGCGGGTCCTCGAGCACGGAATGCAGGTGCCCGATCGGCGACCAGAGCCGCGCGAGCTCGTGGTGCATGTCCTCCAGCGGCACGACGAAGGAGTCGAAATCGCGTGCCTCGGGATTGTCGAGGAGCTCGGCCAGGCGGCGGCGATGCGCGGCGATGGTCTCGGTAACCGCCGGCAGCGCATGCTCCGGGCGGATGTCGGCGAAGCGGGGCAAGCCCTGGAAGTCGAGCAAGGGATTGGACATGGGTAGTGGCAACTGTTGGGATATCGAAATAATCCACAGAATGTTATCACAGGGAAAAATCAGGCCGGCGCGCGGCCGGTCGCCGGTGACTCGGCTGTCAAGGAAAGCAAATGACCGTTAAATTCGATCTCATCGTCATCGGCGGCGGCAGCGGCGGCCTCGCGCACGCGCAACGCGCGGCGGAATACGGCGCGAAAGCCGTCGTCGTGGAGTCCGGGGCGCTGGGCGGCACCTGCGTGAACGTCGGCTGCGTGCCGAAGAAGATCATGTGGTACGCCTCGGAGCACGTGCGCCTGTTCGAGCACGCGGCCGACTACGGTTTTGACGTGGTGCAGAACGGCCACGACTGGGCAAAGCTCAAGGCCGCGCGCGATGCCTACATCACCCGCCTGAACAATATCTACGCCGGCAATCTCGAGCGCCGTGAGGTCGGGTTGATCCGCGGCAAGGCGCGTTTCGTCGACCCTCACACGCTGGACGTCGAGGGCCGGCGCATCTCCGCCGAACGCCTCGTTATCGCTACCGGTGGCTACCCGATCGTGCCGGAGCTGCCCGGCGCCGAGCACGGCTTCACCTCCGACGACTTCTTCGAGCTCGAAGAGCGGCCGCAGCGGATCGCCATCGTCGGCAGCGGCTACGTGGCCGTGGAGCTTGGGGGCGTCTTCAACGCGCTCGGCTCCGACACCACGATGATCGTGCGCAAGGACCGCGTCCTGCGAAGCTTCGATGCGATGCTGGGCGAGGAGCTGGCGCTTTCGATGCAGGCTGCCGGCATTACGCTCGAAACGCGTGTCGTTCCGACCGCGGTGCAGCGGTCCCCTGAGGGGCTCTGGCTGGACACCGAAGACGGGCGCCGCTGCGGGCCATTCGACGGCCTCCTGTGGGGCGTCGGGCGCGCGCCGAACTCGGGTTATCTCGACCTCGCGAAGGCCGGCGTCGCCACGGACGAGGAGGGGTTCGTGCCCGTCGACGACTACCAGGCGACCAACGTCCCGCACATCTTCGCACTGGGCGACGTGACCGGGCGCGTGGCGTTGACGCCGGTCGCGATTGCCGCGGGCCGGCGGCTGGCCGATCGCCTGTACGGCGGCATGCCGGACCGACGGCTCGACTACCGCAACATCCCGACGGTGATTTTCACGCATCCGCCTATCGGCACTATCGGCATGACCGAGGCCGAGGCGCGCGAGCAGTACGGTGAGGATGTGCGCATCTACGAATCGCAGTTCACGCCGATGTATTACGCGCTGGGCGAGCACAAGCCGCAGACGCGGATGAAGCTCGTGACGGCAGGCCCGGAGGAAAAGGTCGTCGGCTGCCACCTGATCGGCGACGGCGTGGACGAGATGCTGCAGGGGTTCGCGGTCGCGATCCGCATGGGCGCCACCAAGCAGGACTTCGACGACACGGTCGCCATCCATCCCACCAGCGCGGAAGAGCTGGTGACTATGCGGTAATCGACATCTGCCGGAGGACCGGCGCGGTATCCGGCCGAATGCCGCGCCACAGCAGAAACGACTCCGCCGCCTGCTCGACCAGCATGCCCCAGCCCATCACCACCTGCGTGGCGCCTTGCGCCGTGCACCAGCGGCTGAAGGGCGTCGGCGACAGGCCGTA
>CBFGSB010000299.1:0-3178 GCA_965651325.1 uncultured Chromatiales bacterium
CGGCTCCGCGCCTGTCGAAATCGCGGGCTACCCTTCGACTAGTCAGCAAGCGGCGCAGCAGCGCCGTCGTTCAGCATCCATGATCGAGGAGCGAGCCATGTCATTCGAGCCCTACCTGTTTTTCCGCGGCCGGTGCGCCGAAGCCATCGAGTTCTACCGGGAGGCGCTCGGCGGCGAAATCGTCATGTCCATGCGTTTCAGCGAGAATCCCGACGGTAACCCGCCCGGCGTACCGCCGGAGTTCGGCGACCGGATCATGCACGCCAGCCTGAAGGTCGGCGACGCGACGCTGATGATGTCCGACGGCTTGTCGAAGGAGCCGACGAACTTCGAAGGCTTCTCCGTATCCCTCACCGCGCGCGACGCGGCCGAATGCGAACGCTGGTTCAACGCGCTCGGGAAAGGCGGCAAGGTCGAGATGCCGCTGGGAAAGACGTTCTTTGCCGAGATGTTCGGCGGGGTGATCGACCGGTTCGGGCTGTCCTGGATGATCATCGTCCCGTCCGAGTTTGAAGGATCGCCGGCTTAGCCCGAAGGAAGGCTGGTCAGGCTTGACGATGACGTGCCAGGAAGCGGTCGAGGTTGTTGGCGAATGCCTGCCGATCCCGTTGACTGATGGCCGCCGGCCCGCCGGTGTTCACCCCGCTCGCCCGCAGGGTATCCAGGAAATCGCGCATGTTCAGCCGCGCCCGGATGTTCTCGGTCGTATAGAGCTCGCCGCGCGGATTGAGCGCGTGCCCGCCTTTCTCGATGATCTCCGCCGCCAGCGGGATGTCGGCCGTGATCACGAGATCGCCGGCCTCGGCCTGCTTGACGATTTCGTTGTCCGCCACATCGAAGCCCGAGGCGACCCGGATCGTCCTGATGAACGGTGAGGCAGGCACGTTCAGCGGCTGGTTGGCGACGAGCGTCGTGAGCGTACCGGTGCGATTGGCCGCCCGGAACAGGATATCCTTGATGACGCCGGGACAGGCATCGGCGTCCACCCATATTTTCATGCGCTGTTGCTTCCGGTCATCGGTCGAGTCATACGAGGAGGCGCCCCATGTTCGTGATTGAGCTCGTCTACAAGGCGGACCTGCGCGAGATCGATGCGCACATGAGGGCGCACGTCGCGTTCCTGAAGAAGTATTATGCCGCCGGCAACTTCCTCGTGTCCGGGCGGAAGATACCGCGGGACGGGGGCATCATCGTAGCCGTGGGCAAGGATCGCGCTGAAATCGAAGGAATCATCCGGGAGGATCCGTTCCACGAGCACGGGCTCGCGGAATTCCGGGTCATCGAGTTCCGTGCGAGCCAGCGGGCGGAGGACATGCCGGAGCGGATCGCAGGTGGCGGGCATCAGCGGCGGTTCGGCTGAGGGGCTGGAGAGTGGCTGATACGCGCGACAAAGGCAGGCTGGTCGCCTGGAACGATGAGAAGGGCTACGGCTTCGTCGCCCCGTTCTCCGGTGCGGCGCAGGTCTTCATCCATGTGAACGCATTCGGCAACCGTACGCGGCGCCCGGAGGTCGACGACGTGGTCACTTACACGCTGTCGAAGGACAAGCAGGGACGGCGCCGGGCGGTGAAGGCCACGCTGGCGGGCGCGAGCCGGCCGGCTCGCGCGAAGCGTACCGGCAGCGCGGCGGCGCTGGTCTTCGTGGCGGTGTTCTTCGCGGCCGTGTATGCAGCCGTGCTCTTCGGGGATCTTTCGCCGGTCGCACTCCTGGTCTACCCGGTTGCCAGCGCGGTTACCTTCGCCGCCTACGCCATCGACAAGTCCGCCGCGCAGAAGGGCCGTTGGCGGACGAGCGAAGGAACGCTGCACCTGCTGTCGGTGATCGGCGGCTGGCCAGGCGCCTTGGTTGCACAAAGCGTGTTGCGTCACAAGTCGCGGAAGCAGCCGTTTCGGGCTGTGTTTTGGATAACCGTGATTCTGAATTGTGCCGCAGTTGCGTGGTTATCGACGCCGGCTGGTAACGAAGCCATCAAAGCGCTGTCAGGCTGAGCGGGACCCGTTACCACGGTCCAATTACATTTCGCGCTCGCAGGCTATTCAGCAATCACCGGATAACAAGGCTTCCCCCACGCCCGCTTCGGCTCCCGCATGATCAGGTGAATGACGATCGGCGCAATCACGTCCATAATCCGCGCCCCATCAACCACCTGGCTTCTATTAGTGCCGCTGTTCCAGGTGGCGCCGCCGTGCACGAGCTGGTTGCGTAGCACGTACAGGCGCTCGAACAGGATCGCGAGAACCTTGGTGGTGTGCATCTGCCCCAGCGCCCGCGTCGCGGCGGCCTTGCTGAAGCGGAACTTCGACTCCCACTCGTCCTCGGTGATGCGGCCGGTCTGGAAATCCCAGAACGGCTGGAACACGTACTTGTTGTTCAGGAAGACGCGGATCGAGCGCGGGAAGTGACGCCACACGGCCGCGTAGAGCAGCCCCTCCTCGTCCGCGGCGATGAGCTCGCGCAGGAAGTTCATGCGCACCCGTCGTTCGCTGAAACGGTCTCGCTCCGGGATCTCGCGAGCGTAGGCGGCGTTGAAGGCGATCCAGAGGAAAAGGAAGCGGGCGTCGGCGTCGGCAGACTCCATTTCCGCCCGTTCGAGCCAACTCAGGGCGCGGTGGGTGCGGAGGCGGACGGCTTCGGGGAAGGCATCGCGCAGGCGGCGGTGGTCGGCCTTGAGCCGCTGGTACGTGAGACCCGCAGTGTCTTTGGCGGCGTGAGCGTGTTCCGGGGATCGAGCGGCCATGGCATCGTAGAGTTGTGCGGAGCACTCACCGTACCAACGCTGGTGCCGTAATGCCGGTGACGGGATCACAGTTCGAAATGAGAGCGCCCTTGTTGTTGCAGTTTTGGAGCGTGAAGCCCCTTACTGGTAGAGAACTACCCGGAGGCCACCGCACGCCACTTCGAGGTGGTCAGGACCCGCGCCAACGAGATCGCGATCGTCTACGTCGACGAGCGCGTCGAGACGGTGCTGGGTCCGGCAGAGCGCAAGCTGTTCGCCAAGGGCGTGCACCGCGTCCGCGCCGAGCGTTTCGAGATCGTCGACAACCTCACCGTCGACGTGCGTCTCGCGAAGCGTGGAGGCCGAGAAGGCCGCCCAGGCCAACGTGATCCGCCGTCGCGAAGAGACCAACGCGACCCGCTCCCTGCTCAACACGGCCAAAGTCATGGAGAGCAACGCGG
>CBFGSB010000300.1:0-3173 GCA_965651325.1 uncultured Chromatiales bacterium
ACGCAAGACCCACTATGGTATAAAGCGCGCGCCGTACTGGCAATTAATCCACACGTACACCGACACGCGCCGTTGGGTGCCCGGCGCCGGACTGAAGTCCGGCACCCGGGTTGCGGCCCGGGGTGTACGGAGGCTCAACCCGGAGACACAACATGGCAGACGTAACCATGCGCCAGATGCTGGAAGCTGGCGTGCACTTTGGTCATCAGACCCGCTACTGGAACCCGAAGATGGCACCCTACATCTTCGGCGAGCGTAACAAGATCCACATCATCAACCTCGAGAAAAGCCTGCCCATGGCGCGGGAGGCTTGCGCGTTCATCAAGACGGTGGTCGCGGACGGGGGCACGGTGCTGTTCGTGGGCACCAAGCGCTCCGCGCGCGAGTCGGTCCGGACCCAGGCCGAGCGCTGCGGCATGCCCTTCGTCAGCTATCGCTGGCTGGGCGGCATGCTCACCAATTACAAGACCATTCGCCAGTCGGTGAAGCGCCTGAAGGAGCTGACCGAGATGGCGGAAGAGGGCGGTTTCGAGGCGCTCACCAAGAAAGAGATCCTCGGCCTGAATCGCGAGCGCGACAAGCTCGAGCGCAGCCTCGGCGGCATCAAGGACATGGGCGCCCTGCCGGACGTGATGTTCGTGATCGACGTCGATCACGAGGACATCGCCGTTCGCGAAGCGAGAAAGCTCGATATCCCGGTCGTGGCCGTGGTCGACACGAACTGCTCGCCGGAGGGTGTCGATTACGTAATCCCGGGCAACGACGATGCGATGCGCGCCATCGCGCTCTACACCACCCTGGTTGCGGACGCCGTGCTGGAAGGCAAGGCGTCGCTGCCGCAGGTGCAGCTTGGCGAGGACGATTTCGTCGAGCTCGACGAGGAAGGGAAGCCACGCAAGGCGACCGGGCGGAAGAAGAAGGCGGCCGGCCGCAAGGCGCCGGCCCGGACGGCGCGCAAGACGGCCACGAAGAAGAAGGCTGCCGCCGCGGCCGGCGAACCGGCGGCAGCCGGTGAAGGGCCCGCCGCAGAGGCCGTGGAGACGGTCGAGCCGGAGCAGCAGGGCACCGCTTCGGATGCACCGCAGGAGCAGGTCGCGGAGGCCGTCCCGGAACCCGCCGAAGGTGCGGCCCCGAAGCCGCAGGCGCGCAAGGCCGCTGCGCAAGAGGCGAGCGCGAACGCTGACACGGAAGCATCGTCCGGTGAGCCGGATGCAGAGCCGGAGTCTCGAGAAGGCGCCGCGAGCTGAAGCTGCCGGCGCCGGGTGGCCCGGCTGCCGTCAACAGGCAACGATTTTTAAGGAGTAGTGAGATGCCCATCAGTGCATCACAGGTCAAGGATCTCCGCGAGCGTACCGGCGCCGGGATGATGGAGTGCAAGAAGGCGCTCGTCGAAACCGGCGGTGACATGGAAGCGGCGGTTCTCTATTTGAGGAAGTCCGGCCAGGCGAAGGCGGACAAGAAGGCCGGCCGCGTCGCCGCCGACGGGCGCATCGTAATCGCGAGCGCCGGCGGCAAGGCGGCTATCGTGGAGGTAAATTCCGAAACGGACTTCGTGGCGAAGGACGAGAACTTTGCCCACTTCGCGGACACGGTCGCGGAGCTCGTGCTGCGTGAAAACGTGCAGGACGTCGATGCACTGTCGTCGGCAAAGCTCGCCGACGGCCGTACGGTGGAAGCGGCACGCACCGAGCTGGTGGCGAAGGTCGGCGAAAACATTTCGATCCGGCGTTTCGCGCGCCTGGAGGCGGCCGATCATCTCGGCGCCTATACCCACCAGGCACGCATCGGTGTGCTGGTCTCGCTCGCCGGCGGCTCCGAGTCGCTGGCGCAGGACATCGCCATGCACGTTGCGGCGGCCAACCCGGCGTACCCGGACGAGAAGGCCGTGCCGGGTGAGGTCCTCGATCGCGAACGCAAGGTGTTCGCGGAGCAGGCGAAGGAGTCCGGCAAGCCCGACGACATCGTCAAGAAGATGGTCGAAGGCAAGCTCGCCAAGTACCTGAAAGAGATCACCCTGGTCGGCCAGCCGTTCGTGAAGGACCCTGACCAGGCCGTTGGCAAGCTGCTCGACGCCGCCGGCGCCCGGGTGACGGGGTACGTCCGCTTCGAGCTCGGCGAGGGTATCGAGAAAAAACAGGAAAACTTCGCCGACGAGGTCATGGCGCAGGTCAACCGCCGCGCGTGACGGCCGGAGCCCGTCAGGGCGGGCGACAGCAGCGGTCCGCACCGGCCGTGCCGCCCGTCTTAAGGGCGCGCCTGCTAGAATGGCCCACCCGGAGCGGCCGGCAGGCGTGCCGAGGCCCTTTCCGGGCGCGGACGCGGCGGGACGCGTGACATGACTGCTAACAGGCCCTGACATGAAGGAAGCCCCCGTTCTCTACCGCCGCGTCTTGCTGAAGCTGTCCGGCGAGGCGCTGATGGGCAATCTCGATTACGGGATCGATCCGACGGTCATCCGGCGTATCGCCGGGGAAATCGCCGAAGTCCGCCAGCTCGGTATCGAGGTCGCCATCGTCATCGGCGGCGGCAACATCTTCCGCGGAGCCGGCCTGGCCGGCGCCGGCATGGATCGCGCCACCGGCGATTACATGGGCATGCTCGCGACCGTCATGAATGCGCTCGCGCTGCAGGACGCGCTGGAATCCCGCGACGAGGTGGCGCGCGTCATGTCCGCGATCCAGATCCACGAGGTCTGCGAGGACTACATCCGCCGCCGTGCGGTGCGCCACCTGGAGAAAGGCCGCGTCGTGATCCTCGCGGCAGGCACCGGTAATCCCTTCTTCACAACCGACACGGCGGCGAGCCTGCGCGCCATCGAGATCGGCGCCGACGTGCTCCTGAAAGCCACCAAGGTCAGCGGCGTTTACGACTCCGACCCGAAACAGAACTCGGAGGCGTCGCTCTACGACACCGTCTCCTTCGACAAGGTGCTGACCGACAAGCTGAACGTCATGGACGCCACCGCCGTGGTGATGTGTCGCGACAATGATTTACCATTGCGCGTTTTCAACCTGACCGAGGAACATGCCCTGATCCGCGCCATGACCGACCCCGACGTCGGCACGCTGGTGACCGCGTGACTGGTACGCGTTTGGTGCCGTGGCTTGCGGAGCCGCGCCCGGGGGGAGGGGCCTTCGGCGCCGGCCACAAGCACGTCCCTGTGGGCCTGCGGG
>CBFGSB010000301.1:0-3172 GCA_965651325.1 uncultured Chromatiales bacterium
CAGCTCGCTGACGCGCCGCACGTAGGCAGCCGGATCTTCGAGGGCGGCACCCTCGGCCAGCAGCGCGTGATCGAGGATCACGTTCGACAGCGCTTCGAAGCGCTGCTCCCCGGTCTCCGCGGAAAGCTTTTTGACGAGGGGATGCTCGGTGTTGATCTCCAGGACAGGTTTGGATTCGGGCAGTTTTTGCCCGGTCGATTCGAGGATACGGCGGAGCTGCGGTGCCAGGTCGTCGGCGGCGGCGATGACGCAGGCCGGCGAATCCACCAGCCGCAGGCTGACGTTCACATCCGCCACGCGATCCTTGAGCATCTTGCGCATCTTTTTCAGGAGCGGTTTGTGCTCTTCGTTCTTCGCCTGTTGCGTCAGCTCCCCGTCACCTTCGGGCAGCGAGAGCTTGCCGCGGCTGACATCCTGGAACTTCCGGCCCTCGTATTCCGGAAGCTGATCGACGATCCAGGCATCGATGCGGTCCGTCAGTAGCAGCACCTCGATGCCCTTTTCACGCAACTGCTCCAGGTGCGGACTGGCTTTGGCCGTCGCGTAATTCTCCGCGAGCAGGTAATAGATCCGGTCCTGGTCCGCGCCGGCGCGCGCCACGTAGTCGGCCAGCGACTGCGACTGTTCTTCCGAATCCCCGTGGGTGCTCGCGAAACGCAGGAGCTGCGCGATCTTTTCCGCGTTCTGCGGGTCCTCGACGATGCCTTCCTTGAGCACCTGCCCAAATTCCCGCCAGAACGTTGCGTATTTTTCCGGCTCCCCGGACGCAAGCTTACCCAGCATGCCGAGCACCCGGCGCGTCAATGCGCTGCGAATCGACTCCAGCTCACGGTTTTGCTGCAAAAGCTCCCGCGACACGTTCAAGGGCAGGTCCGCCGAGTCGATAACGCCCTTTACGAAGCGCAGGTAAAGCGGGAGGAAGTGCTCGGCCTGGTCCATGATAAAGACGCGCTGCACATAGAGCTTCAGGCCCCGCGGCGCTTCGCGGTTCCAGAGGTCGAACGGCGCGTGTTCCGGGATGTACAGGAGGCTCGTATATTCCTTTTTGCCCTCGACGCGGTTGTGGCTCCAGGCGAGCGGGTCGGCGAAATCGTGTGACAGGTGCTTGTAGAAGGCCTTGTACTCGTCGTCGGTCACGTCCGCGCGCGGCCGCGTCCACAGGGCAGTCGCGCTGTTGACCGGTGTCGCCTCGGCCGCTTCTTTCCCTGCCTCGGCCAGGTACACGGGCACGCCGATATGATCGGAATACTTGCGGATCAGGGTTTCGAGCCTCGCGGCGTCGCAAAACTCCTTCTCGGCCTTCTTCAGGTGCAGGGTGACGCGTGTGCCGCGCGGCTCGCGCTCGATGCTTTCAATCGTGAACTCGCCCTGGCCGTCGGACTCCCAGCGCACCGCTTCGTTGCTCGCGAGCCCGGCGCGCCGGGTTTCGACTTCGACGCGATCGGCGACAATGAATGCCGAATAGAAGCCAACGCCGAACTGGCCGATCAGCTTCGCATCCTTGCGCGCGTCGCCGGTCATCTGTTGCAGGAACTCGGCCGTGCCCGATTTCGCGATCGTGCCGAGGTTCGCGGCGACCTCCTCACGCGACATGCCGATCCCGTTGTCGGTAACGGAGACGGTACGGGCCTTCGGATCGAAGGTAACGTCGATCCGAAGGTCCGGCTTCTCACCCAGCAGCTCCGGCGCCGCCAGCGCCTCGAAGCGCAGCTTGTCGGCGGCGTCGGCGGCATTCGAGATCAGCTCACGGAGGAAAATCTCCTTGTTGCTGTACAGCGAGTGGATCATGAGGTGGAGCAGCTGCCGCACCTCGGTCTGGAAGCCCCGCGTCTCGCGCGCTTTCAATTCAGTCATCATCTTCATTCCGGACTTGCGTGGGGCAGACACGATAATGCCGGCAGCGGGAATTTCAAGGCCGGCCGGCCGTGCGCCCGGCGAGCTGCCGAATTCGCGTAGTGCGTCTGCGGGCGCGTGCCCGGGGATGAGGATCGTGCGCGAGGCCCGCGGGCGTCGCTGGGCGAGTCTAGGCGATACTGCGCGGGTGCTCGCCGACGACACTCCGATACAGCAGCGTAACGGACAGGATGGCGGCAATCGCCAGCCCGAGCGGGGGCTGCGCCAACGCGAGCAGCAGGGCGCCGGCCTGCAGGGCAACCGAAAGGATCATGAGCGTGAGGGCCCGCACGGTGCGGAGGATACGCCCTGCCGCAAGTGCCACGGCATAGACGAAGTCTTCGAGATCGTCCAGCACTTGCATCATGCGTTCCATGCTTCACCCTCCCTGGTGTCGCCGGCGTCGTTCCCTACGATACCGGTCTTGCGCGGTGTTGTCACGGGTGGACCCGGCTGGTGTCCCATCCCGCGGACAACGTTACGGAATGGCACACTAGCGCGCCACTGAAAGCGGCGTCGCCGACTTCTCCGCCTTTGCATTTGCGGCGTCGGTTTCGGCACGGTCGGCTTCCTGCATCGCAGTCGTGTTCGAACGCTTTGCGGTGGCGATCGCCTGATGGAAAAGCGCCCAACGCTGCCGCGCCGATTCGCTTTTCAGAGTCTCGAAGGAAGGTTCGTTTTTGTGTGACATACCGAGTTACGCGGGCTGGTCAGTCAGTGAAGAGAACTATAGAGCCTGCATTGCCGGTTCGCCGTGAGGCGCATCACAGCTTCATTTCAGGACGGTTTCGAGGTTGCTGTTTTGTGAAGTGAAGCTGCTCTTCACTGTGCGGCGACTTTGCTATCGCGGGCATGGTACGCAGCCGGACACCGCCGCGACGCGTGTCATACTGACAAGTGGATCAGCTGTCGGACCACTCGCGCTTTACTTGCTTGGCCCAGCTTCGGTATCCCTTCCAGGTATAGAGAGAAGGATCGATGCTGTTGCGGCGGGTGCGCGGTGCGGGTGCCTTGGAAATCCAGCGGCGGTATTGCTGCCAGCCGTCGTCATTGGCCGCCGGGTCGCCGGCGTGCGCGGCCGATTCCTGGTCGGCCGGCACATCCGCCGCCGATTCCTCGTGCCAGGCGATATCCTTCGGTTCCTGCATTGCGTGCGGTCCACTCCAGGTTCGCGACGCATCTTACGCCTGCGAGGACAGTGGGCACAGGAACCAAGTCACAGAGCCCCGTGTGGCTTTTTCGACGAAAAATAATGCGTTGCGCGACGGTTTTACTTAAG
>CBFGSB010000302.1:0-3163 GCA_965651325.1 uncultured Chromatiales bacterium
CCCATGTGGGAATCGCCCATCTCGCCCTCGATTTCGGCCTTGGGCGTGAGCGCCGCCACCGAGTCGACCACGATGACGTCGATGGCGCCGGAGCGCACCAGCATGTCGGTGATCTCGAGCGCCTGCTCGCCGGTATCCGGCTGCGACACGAGCAGCTCGTCGACGTTGACGCCGAGCTTTTCGGCGTAGGAGGGATCCAGCGCGTGCTCCGCGTCCACGAACGCGGCGGTGCCGCCGAGCTTCTGCGCCTCGGCCACGACCTGCAGCGTCAGCGTCGTCTTGCCCGACGATTCCGGGCCGTAGATTTCCACGACGCGTCCGCGCGGCAAGCCGCCCACGCCGAGCGCCGCGTCGAGGCCGATCGAGCCGCTCGAGATGCACTCGATGTCGCGGGCCGCGCCGCCGTCGCCGAGCCGCATGACGGAGCCCTTGCCGAACTGCTTTTCGATCTGCCCAAGCGCCTGTGCGAGCGCTTTCTTGCGATTCTCATCCATGCTGGTGCCGTTCCGGTTTGCGTCGAGGGAAGCCGCGATTATTTCATAAATCGCGAGGCTCCGGCAGCCGCTCCCGGGGCCGAGATTCCGGGCAATCTATCGAGAATCTGCGCCGAACGGGCTCCCGTAAGCCGCGGAACGACCCAGGCGCTTGCTAAACGGATTGCAGCGGAATCGTTGAATCGAGGCTTGCGGCGATGCGCTCGAGATCGTCCGGGTCGCTGGTAACGACCAGGTCGCCGCGCGCGAGCGCTCCAACGACAACCGCGGCGTCCACGATGTCGCGAGTGCCGGCGCGCGCGCAAGCGACTCCGGAAGCTCTTGCGCGGGGCTCGTCGAGATCCTCTATGCGGCAACCCCGCAGCAACCGGGACAGTTGGGCCTGCGGTCCACCGCGCCAAGCCTGGGCAAGCACCGTAGCCGGAACGACCGGACGCTCGCCGCGTAGTAGAGATTGCGCGTGCAGGGCCCAGAGCTCACGCCGATTCGCCTCTGCTGCAAGCAGCGCGCCCGTGTCGTAGGTCAACCCCATGTTTCAGCGCGTCCTTGCGCGGCTCGCGTCCAGCACGGCGCCCGCAGCCGCAAGCTCCGCGCTCGTGAGCGCGCCGTGCTCAGCCTCCCACTCAGCCACGGCCGCGAGACCTTCCTCGATGGCGAGCGCATTCTCCGCGGCACGGTTCAGCCAGGCAGACAGGCTCAGTCCCTGCCGTTCTGCGCTCGCCGCAGCGGATTTGGCTACGCTTTCATCAAGCGCCACGCTAAGTTTCTTCACGCCCATTGCGCCATGGTATTACCGTGTTCCTACCGGGTCAACTTGCCATGTTCTGATGATTGCAAAGCCGGCGACACCAATGGATGCTGCGAATGCGGGCAAATGAGCGAGATTCAGACGGAACGCGGGCTCCAGGTCGGCCGGTAAACGGTACCGGCCGGCGAAGTCTCCGACTCCACCAGCGTGAAACCCGACCACTCGAGATCGAGCGGTCGCGACAGGAACTGGTCGTCGAACGGCCGCACCACCCGCCGCGCGACGGTGATGTGCGGCCGATACACACGGTCTTCGACCCGCCGGTCGAACGCCGCCAGCACGGAGGCCAGCGACTGCACCAGCGACTCGAGCGCGGGCGGCGTCGTCAGGGGGAGCAGGCAGGCGACTTTCGGTCGCGGCCAGAACGCCAGGCGATCGAAGCGCAGCCGCATCGGCTCGCAAGCCACCTCGGCAGCCGCCGCCTCCAGGAACGGCACCTGCTCCTCCGGGAAATCGCCGATGTAGACCAGGGTAACGTGCCAGTTGCGGCGGTCGACGCGCCTGCCTTCGACGGAGGTGAGCACCGGCCGAAGCGCATCCCGCAGGAGCTCCCGCTGGCGGTCGGACGGCCACAGGGCGAAAAACAGCCGCCGGTCAGCCACTCGCCAGCCTTGCGATGAGACCTTCCAGCGCCACGCGTACGGATGCGGCCCGGATGGCCGCGCGGTCGCCTTCGAGCCGGTGCAGGACGGCGTCCGTGCCGGCGCCGCGGCGCGCCCAGGCGAACCAGACCGTGCCGACCGGCTTTTCGGGCGTCCCGCCGCCGGGACCCGCCACGCCGCTGACCGCCACGGCCATATCGGCGCCGCTCAGCTCGAGCGCGCCCTTCGCCATCTCGCGCACGACCGGCTCGCTGACCGCGCCGTGCTCCCGCAGCGTTTCCGCGGAAACGCCGAGCACGGACTGCTTGGCCGCGTTGCTGTAGCTGACGATGCCAAAGCCGAAGCAGTCCGAGCTGCCCGGCACGGCGGTTATCGCCTGGGCGATCCAGCCGCCGGTGCAGGATTCAGCGGTGGCGACGGTGCGCCCCGCCGCCGCAAGCTTCCCGACCAGCTCCGCGGCCAGTCCCTCGATCGAATCATTGCCGGTCATGCAGAATCGTTTCGTACAGTTGGATGTGCCGGTCCACCATGGCTTCGATCGAGAACTCCGCGCGCATGCGCTCGCGCCCGGCTTCGGCGTAACGCTTCCGCTGCACGGCGTCACCGGCCATCTGCAGGATGGCCCCTGCAAGCGCCGCGGAATTCTTCGCTGCCACAAGCGTGCCGGTCTCGCCGTCGGCCACGGCCTCGCGCGAGCCGGCTACGTCGAATGCTACCACCGGGACGCCGGCCGCGGCCGCCTTCAGCATGATGACGCCGAGACCTTCGCGCAGCGCCGGGTGCACCAGCAGGTCGAAGGCCCCCAGGTAAGCATCGAGATCGTCGCGGAATCCCGCGAACACCACCGCCTCGCCCAGCCCGAGTGCCGCGGCTTGCGCTTTCAGGTCCGCTTCGAGGCTGCCCTCGCCGAACACCACCAGGCGCACCCTGCGCATCCGCCGCGCTACCTCGGCCATCGCTTCCAGCAGGTAACGATGGCCCTTGCGCGGGATGAGCTGGCCGGCCGCGGCTATCGCGAAATCGTCCGCGGCGATGCCGAACTCTTCCGCAAGCCGCCCGCGGTCCGCGGGCCGCTGGAACTTCAGGAAATCGACGGCACTGCGGATGACGGCCAGCCGCTCCTCCGGCAGGCCGGACGCACGCAGCACGGCGGCGACGTTCTCGGAGATCGCGATCACCCTGGCGTATGGCCCGTAGCGCAGGCGCGCACGCCATGCGGGCTCCGGGTTGTCCACGCGCCGCGACAGCACCGCCGGCAC
>CBFGSB010000303.1:0-3143 GCA_965651325.1 uncultured Chromatiales bacterium
AGGCCACCTCAGCCGGGAGCATTATTTCCTGGTCGGCTTCGACGCGGCGTTCTGAATGCGAACATCGCGGGCGGCCGGCGAAGGATTCCGCGGGGATTGTCGTCTAACCGCGACTTGAGAGAGGACCGGCCGGCACGGTGAAACGTTCCCAGCTAGAGGAGGACAAGGCGCTCGCACGCAGGGTCGCGGCCGGCAATGCGGCGGCGTTCGAGGAGTTCTTCCGCGAATATTTCCCGCGGTTGTACCGGTTCGCCCTGGGGCGGGTGAACGGCGATGAGGCCGCTGCCGAGGAAATCGTCCAGCGAACCATGTGCCTCGTGGTGCGGAAGATGCCCGGGTACCGCGGAGAAGCCCTCCTCTTCACCTGGCTGTGCCAGATCTGCCGTAACGAGATCACCTCGGTGTTCCGCGAGCGGCACCTCCGCCCGCAGCAGGAGGTGCCATGGGAGGAGAACCCGGGAGTACAGGCGGCACTCGCGTCGCTCTCCGTCGACAACGGGCCCGAACGATCGCGGAGCGCCGATGAGATCGCGCGTTTTGTGCGGGCCACGCTCGATTACCTGCCGGCGCGCTACGCTTGCGCCCTGGAGATGAAATACATCCGCGGTTGCTCCGTGGACGAGATCGGCGAGGAGCTGAGCATCAGCAGCAAGGCGGCAGAGTCGGTGCTGAGTCGCGCCCGGGCGGCCTTCAAGGAAGGATTCATGTCATTGTGGGATTTCGAACCGGATTTCCTGCTCGAGTAGTTCGGTTCAGGAGTGAATCACGGTGGTTGACGAACAATCGACGGGCGGCGCCGCAGCGGGCAACGAGCCGGCGCGCGACGATTCCATCGCGAAGCTGATGCGCCTCGCCGGGCCGCGGCCGGCCGTGCCGCCGGATGTGCGGCAACGCGTGCACGCCGCCGTCAAACGGGAATGGAAGAGCAGTGTTGCGGCGCAGAGGACGCGGCGCTGGGCCGTGCCCGCGACCATAGCCGCGGGCGTGGTGCTCGCGGTGATGCTCGGCGGCCGCGTTCCGCTGCTGATGGATCGGGAGCCCATCGGCACGGTCGCCGTGATTGCCGGTACGGGAGCGCAGCCGGACGGCCTCGGTCCCGGTGACCCGGTCTATCCCGGCGATGCGATAACGACAGGCGACTCGGGTCTCTCGCTCGCGTTCGGAAACGGGGTATCGCTGCGGCTCGCGGCGCACACGTCGGCGACTGTGGAGTCGATGGACGAAGTCACTGTCAGGACTGGAACGGTCTACGCGGATACCGGCCTGCGCGCCGTGGCTGACCGAACGATCACCGTCCACACCGAGATTGGCTCGGCGACCGATCACGGGACACAGTTCGCGGTCGGTTACGCCAGCGGCACGATGAGCGTCGCGGTGCGCGAGGGCATGGTCCGCATCCATGCCGACCAGCCGTACACCGCCGAAGCGGGCGAGAAGGTCACGTTGGCTGAGGGCGAGAAAGCCGGGTATGCGAAGCTGCCTCCGTACGACAGCTCGTGGCACTGGGCCGCGGCACTCGCACCGACGTTCGACATCGACCAACGCCCGGTCATCGATTTCCTGCGGTGGGTGACGCGCGAGACCGGCCGTGAGCTGGTCTTCGCGACGGATGCCGTACGGCTCGCCGCGATGGCCACCCGACTCAACGGATCGGTCGCGGGGCTGACCCCATCCCAGGCCATCGAGGCCGTCCGGCCGACGATTCCGCGGTTCGAGCTCCGCATCGACGAGCAGCGGCTGATCGTCGGCCTGGAGCAGTAAGTGAGTTCTTCCGGGCAAGCAACCGCGATCGCCTGGCTTTCCCGCTAAACTTGCCGGATGTCGCTTCCGGGCCGCCGCTGCGCATTTGCCACTCTCCTCCTTTTCTGCCAGGCCGTGCTCGGCGCCGAGCAGGGCTGGCTGGGCGCGCCGGTCGAGGACTACATCGACGCCCTGCGCAGCCGCGGCGTGCGGATCATCTACAGCAGCGATCTCGTCCGCGAGGAGTACCGGGTCCTGGCCGAACCGCGCAGCGTAGAACCGGAAGCCGCGCTGCGAGAGGTGCTGGCCCCGCACGGCCTGACCGTTACGCTCGGTCCCGCGGGCAGCCTGCTGATCACAAAGATGCAGGTCGAGGAGCACAAGATTCTGGTGCGCGTGCTCGACACCGCGAGCGGCATGGCCGTCCCCGGCGCCCGGATCGTACTCGACGGCCGCGAAGCCGGGGTGACGGACCGCGCCGGCCGGCTGGTTCTGGAGGACGTCGCGGCCGGGCGGCATCAACTCACGGCCTCCGCGGCCGGTTACGAGCAAGAGGCGATGGCGACGTTCGCTACGAATGGCGCGGATGACCTCACCGTGCGCATGGAGCTCGACCCCGGGCCCGCACCGCTCCCCGAGATCGTCGTCACGTCGAGCCATTATGACATTCGCTACCAGCAGGCCGGCTCCTACACCTTCCTCGACCGCGCGCTCACGATGAAGCTGCCCCACCTGGGCGACGAGGCGGTGCGCACGATCGCGCGCCTGCCCGGAGCCACGGGCGGCGGGTTGTCGTCGCGCCACCACGTGCGCGGCGGGCAGCAGAACGAGCAGCTTTTCCTGCTCGACGGCCTGCGGCTGTACGAGCCCTATCACCTGAAAGACTTCCATTCAATTACCACGATCGTCCCGCCGGGTGCGATCGCCGGCATCGATTTCTATTCCGCCGGCTACCAGGCACGCTACGGCGATCGCATGAGCGGGGTTGTCGACATCGCACTGCGCGAGCCGCCGGAGCAGGTCGAGACCGAGCTCGGCCTCACCTTCTTCCATGCATCAGCATTGTCCCGCGGGCGCTTCGGAGGCGATGATCGTGGCGACTGGCTGGTGTCCGGACGCCGCGCAAACCTCGACCTCATCGTCGACGTCGTCAACCCGGACTACGGCGCGCCCCGCTACCAGGACTACCTGGCACACCTCGGCTGGAATCTTGGCGACCATACTTACCTGTCGGGCAACGCACTGTTCTCGAAGGACAAGATCTCGCTGGCGCAAACCGACAACAGCGAACGCGCGAGTGCGCGGTACAAGAACCGCGTTCTGTGGCTCAAGGCCGAGTCGGCATGGAGCGATCGCCTGGAGAGCAGGACGATCCTCTCGGCCACCGAGATCAAGAACCGGCG
>CBFGSB010000304.1:0-3142 GCA_965651325.1 uncultured Chromatiales bacterium
AAGTGACCGGAGCTCCCTCGCCGCACGCTATTTCTATAAAATGCAGGCGGTGAACTACCAGCAGGGAGGTACGAGGTGCGGCCAGAACAAGCGCGAGTCATGGCAGCGTACAACGAATGGATGAACAGCCGCCTATATGCGGTGTCCGGCGAGCTCGAGGACGAGGAGCGGCGCCGGGATCGCGGGGCATTCTTCAAATCCATCCATGGCACGCTGAACCACCTGTTGCTTGCCGACAGGGTTTGGATGGGCCGCTTCCTCGGCGAACCTTTCGCCGTGAAGGGCCTGGACCAGGAGCTCTTTCACGAGTTTGCGGACCTCGAGCGCGCCCGGGTAGAGACCGACCGGCAGATCGTGGAATGGGCTGCCACGCTGACGGACAAGGTGCTGGCCGGCACCCTCGACTATACGAGCATCAGTAATCCCGCACCGCGCAGCCTCGATATGTGGCTGGCCGTGACACACTTCTTCAATCACCAGGCGCACCACCGCGGGCAACTGACGGCGATGCTGAGCCAATGCGGCAAGGATTACGGAGTCACGGACCTGCTCGCTCTACCGGAAGTGCTGCAGCGCAGTGCCGCGCGCGCGGAATGAAGCGGCGGCTCGGGCGGGTGCCTGCTTGAGATTCGTACGTACGATTGCGCCGTCGTGAACCCGCGCACGGAAAGTATCGCCATTATCACGGGTGCGAGCCGCGGCATCGGCGCCGCGACTGCGCTCCTTGCGGCGGAACGCGGATACGCGGTCTGTGTGAACTATCGGGAAAACCGCGAGGCGGCGAATCGCGTTGTCGATACCATCAAGGCCGGCGGCGGTCGCGCGATTGCCGTGCAGGCCGATGTATCGCAGGAAGCCGACGTGCTGCGGCTGTTCACAACCTGCGACGACAGCCTCGGCCGGGTGACGGCACTCGTCAACAACGCCGGAGGACTGGAAACCCAGATGCGGGTCGACGCGATGGATGCCGCCCGGCTGCATCGCACACTCGCAAACAACGTGATCGGCCCGTTCCTGTGCGCACGGGAGGCGGTGCGCAGGATGTCCCGGGAGCGCGGCGGCGCCGGGGGGACGATTGTCAACGTGTCGTCCGTCGCGGCGCGGCTGGGCTCTCCGGGCGAGTATGTCGACTACGCGGCGGCCAAGGGAGCCATCGACACGTTCACGCTAGGACTTGCGCAGGAGGTGGCAAGCGAAGGCATCCGCGTCAATGCCGTCCGGCCCGGCTTCATCTACACCGACATCCATGCGAGTGGCGGCGAGCCCGGCCGTGTCGATCGCGTCAAGGAATTCGTGCCGATGCGGCGGGGCGGAACCGCCGACGAGGTCGCGCGAGCCATCGTCTGGCTGCTTTCGGACGAAGCCTCCTTCACGACCGGCAGCTTCATCGACGTCAGCGGGGGCAGGTAAACCTGTCAACCCCGCGACGATACCGGGCTGCCGAACCTGAGTTACTCCCGAAGGACGCGCAGCAGCGTTTCACCTCCATGCGGCGCGCGGCTCGAGATCCTTCATTCTGTCCGGTCGTGCGAAGTCGAACCTGTCGAGGACCCTCCGCACGTTGGAGAACTACAGACTGGTCACGCTCAAGGGAGGCCCTAAAGGCAGGGTCGCTCCGCGGCTTGCCAATTCGGACATCGTTCCGGACTTCCCGATCGCGATCAGCTCGAAGCGCTAACAGTTGTCAGGCGGGGCAAGCGGCAGCGCGCGGAATGGGGAATGAATGTGAAGGCGAGCCTGTTGGAGCTTTGCCAACGCAGCAGGCTCGTTGGGTTATCGATGACGCGTTCGTCGGGCGTGCTGCGTCTACGCACCGAGAAAAAGATAATCGAGAGCGGCAATGATGTCGTTTCTCCAGGCCGTCAAGTCGCCCAAGGCACGTCCCAGGTCCGCGGCCGAAATGGCCGTAATGCCAGGGACGACCAGAACGTACTCGGTACCTGAGACTTTGACGTGAGGAGTGAGCCTGCCGGCGGTGCCGGTCAAGTGTGCGCGCCCGACGAGCGGCGCAACGATCCGGTCACGGCCCGTTTCCGCGTAATCGGACTGAAGAACCGCCACGAGAGGGTATGCACGCCGCGCTCGAATGACCGGGTTCTCGAATACCTCAAACTGGCTCATCGCCGTCGTCCGGCCGGTGATAATGCTCACGGGCCATTTCGGCAAAGGAACCGTGTCGGGCTGAATAGGCGTCGCATGCCTCGAGGTCCTGGCGAATCTCGGCGCTGATGGCTTCGGCTTTGCGCCGAGCGAGCTCGTAGGCAAGTGCCTCTTCCGCGACCTTTGAGGCGTTGACGCCGAAGCTTTTCGCCTGCACGTACAGATCGGAATTGATGGTCAAGCTCACCGTCCGCTTGGGAGCCGTGTGGTCGTAGGGGGGCGATTTCATACCATCGTACCGCGCTAATGTGCTCGACGGTGTAGAATACCCGTGTATTAAACACGGGTCAAACCCATATACGTCAGTAAACGGGCTTGTATTGGGTTCCGCTACGAAGGGTGCGACTGCCACTACGACGGCGTGCACTACCCGTCATGCGACTGCCCCAGCATCTCCCGCGCTGCTTTTCGGTTGAGCTTGCCAACTGCAGTCTTCGGCACCGCCTCAACGAAGACGACCCGCCGCGGCTTCTTGTACGACGCCACACGCCCAGCCACGTAAGCCACGAGCTCATCCTCCGTGGCCTGCGCCTGCGGCCTGAGTGCGACCACCGCGGTAACGGCTTCCACCCAGGTTGCGTCCGCCACGCCGACCACCACGCATTCGGCTACCGCCGGGTGCGTCGCCAGCACGTCTTCGATCTCGCGCGGATACACGTTGTAGCCGCCGGTAACGATCATGTCGGACGTGCGGTCCTTCAGGTGCAGAAATCCGCGTGCGTCGAACTGCCCGACGTCACGCGTGCGCAGCCACCCACCCTCCATGAACATCTCGCGGTTGAGAGCCGGCGCGTTGTAATAGCCGGCCATCATCGAAGGCCCGCGCACCGCGACCTCACCCGGCTCGCCGGCGGTGACGTCGGCGCCGGACTCGTCCACGAGCCGTATCTCGACGTCGAGCGCCGGCTTGCCGGAGGCGCCGAGCAACTCGTCCTCGTGATCCTCCGGCCGCAGCACGGTGATCGCGAGCGGACATTCAGTC
>CBFGSB010000305.1:0-3128 GCA_965651325.1 uncultured Chromatiales bacterium
ACACTGTCAGCCGGTCGCGTCGGTGCCGGCGAGCGCCTCGAGGCGCTGCAGGCGCGCATCCAGGCGCGCGGCATCGTCGCGCAGCGCCTCGACGCTTTCGCGGAACTCCTCTACCTCGTAGCGGGTCGGGAGCGCGCGGCTTTCCTCCTGCAGGTACTCGGAGAGATTCCGCCGCATCGTGTCGCGTGCCTGCTCGCCCCAGCGCCCGAGACGCCGCGCGAACTCGCCGATTTCGTGCGCGGCAACGTCGCCGACCAGCCCCGACAGCTCCTCCTCGACGTCGGGGCGGCCGAACCGGAGCAGCCGCTGGAAGTTGCGTGCCACCTCGGCGTCGCCGGCGAGCTCGAGCGCCCCGTCGCGGACGGCCGCTTCGCCCGAATCGCCGGCGAGGCGCGCCAGCGCCAGCAGCGAGCCGGTGATCGCGGCATCCGGCTCCGCTTCGTACGTACCGAGCAGTGACAGCTCGCCTGCGTCGACGCGCACGTACATCGCGAGGGCCGTGTTGCGGACGCGTATGGCCACGACCTTGCCCTGCAGTTCCGCGCAGAGCTCGCGCGCCGGCGTTGTCACGCCGATGCGACGGTTGATCAGCCGCGTGATCGGGCGCAGCAGGCTCTCGAGTGCGTCCATTCAGGGCGGCCTGTTCAGATACGCCAGCCGACGTGCAGCGCGACGATGCCGCCGGCCAGGTTGTGAAACCGGCAGCGCTCGAAGCCGGCCGCTTCCATCATCCCGAGCAACGTTTGCTGGTCCGGGTGCATGCGGATCGATTCGGCAAGGTAGCGATAGCTCGCTTCATCGTCCGCGACCAAACGGCCGAGCTTCGGCAGCACGTTGAACGAATAGAAGTCGTAGGCCGGCTTCAGAAGGTCGAGCGGCTTCGAGAACTCGAGGATCAGGGCCTTGCCGCCCGGCTTCAGCACACGGTGGATCGACCGGAGCGCGCGGTCCTTGTCCGTGACATTGCGCAGCCCGAACGCCATGGTGACGCAGTCGAAGGATTCGCTCGCGAACGGCAGCGCCTCGGCGTCGACCTGCGCCGCGGAGAAATTACCCGCAACGCCCGCATCGATGAGGCGCCGCCGGCCGCGCTCCAGCATGCCGGCGTTGATGTCCGCCAGCACGACGTGCCCGCGCTCGCCGACCCGCCGCGCGAACGCGAGCGCGAGGTCGCCGGTGCCGCCCGCGAGGTCCAGCACGACCTGTCCCGGCCGCACGGCCGCCTGCTCGATGGCGAAACGCTTCCACAGCCGGTGCAACCCGCCCGACATGAGGTCGTTCATGACGTCGTAGCGGTCGACCACGGAATCGAACACGTCGCGGACCCGCCGGCTCTTCTCGGCGGTCGGGACGGTTTCGTAGCCGAAATGCGTCGTGTTGCCGGTGATCGGTGCGTGTGCGTCGTTTTCCGGCGGGCTATTCATGCTCGCGAGGATACCCTGCGGCCGCCAGACGGTCGAGATAACGCCGCCACTTCGCCTCGCGGTTGGCCCCGAGCTCGTAGAGATACTTCCAGCTATAGAGGCCCGTGTCGTGACGGTCGTCGAAGATGAGCCGGATCGCGTAGTGCCCGACCGGCTCGATCCGCACGAGATTGACATTCTGCTTGCCGGTAACCAGCACGCCCTCGCCGCCGCCGTGGCCCTTTACCTCGGCCGAGGGCGAATGCACGCGCAGGTATTCGAAAGGCAGCTCGAAGCGGTTCCCGTCGTCGAACTCGAGCACGAGCATGCGGGATCCCTTGCGGACCCGGATCTCAACGGGCGTGTGCTCCACGGTCGTCACAGGATGTAACGGCTCAGGTCCTCGTCGCGCGAGAGTTCCGCGAGGTGCTGGTCCACGTACGCGGCATCGATCTGCACCGCGTGGCCGGACCTGTCGGACGCTTCGAAGGAAACGGTCTCGAGAAGACGCTCCAGCACCGTGTGCAGGCGCCGCGCGCCGATGTTCTCCGTGTTCTCGTTGACATGGTAGGCAACTTCCGCGATGCGCCGGACGCCGCTTTCGGTGAACTCGAGGTCCACGCCCTCGGTCTTCAGCAGCGCGGCGTACTGCGCCGTCAGCGAGGCATCCGGCTCCGTCAGGATGCGCACGAAGTCCTCCGTCTGCAGCGAATCCAGCTCGACCCGGATCGGGAAGCGGCCCTGCAGCTCGGGAATCAGGTCCGAAGGCTTCGCCACGTGGAACGCGCCCGAGGCGATGAACAGGATGTGATCGGTCTTCACCATGCCGTACTTCGTGTTCACGGTCGCGCCTTCCACCAGTGGCAGCAGGTCGCGCTGCACGCCCTCGCGCGACACGTCGGCACCGATCGTCTCCGCGCGCTTGGCCACCTTGTCGAGCTCGTCGAGGAACACGATGCCGTGCTGCTCCACCGCCTGCAGCGCCTGCGCTTTGACTTCCTCGTCGTCCAGCATCTTTGCCGCTTCCTCGTCGGTGAGTAGCTTCATCGCCTCCTTCACCTTGAGCTTGCGCGTCTTCTTGCGGCTGCCGGAGAGGTTCTGGAACATGCCCTGGAGCTGGCTCGTCATTTCCTCCATGCCGGGCGGCGCCATGATCTCGACGCCGATCGGCAGCGCCTGCAGGTCGACCTCGATCTCCTTGTCGTCGAGCTTGCCCTCGCGCAGCATCTTGCGGAACTTCTGCCGGGTGTCGCCCTCGTTGCGCGGCGCGGCACCGTCATTGTCGCGGTCGATGGCGTGCGGGGAGGGCGGCAGCAGCGCGTCGAGCACGCGCTCCTCGGCCGCATCCTCTGCACGGTAGCGCACCTTCGCCATGGCCTGCTCGCGCGTCATCTTCACGGCGGTATCCATGAGGTCGCGGATGATGCTGTCGACCTCGCGGCCGACATACCCGATCTCCGTGAACTTCGTGGCCTCGACCTTGACGAACGGCGCACGTGCGAGCTTCGCGAGCCGGCGCGATATCTCGGTCTTGCCGACACCGGTCGGGCCGATCATGAGAATATTCTTCGGTGTGATCTCGCTGCGCAGCGGCTCGTCGACCTGCACGCGCCGCCAGCGATTGCGTAATGCGATAGCGACGGCCCGCTTGGCGTCGACCTGGCCGATGATGTGCTTGTCCAGTTCCTGGACGATCTCGCGGGGTGTCATTTCCGACATGATCAA
>CBFGSB010000306.1:0-3100 GCA_965651325.1 uncultured Chromatiales bacterium
ACATGTCACTCGAACTCCAGACGATCATCTGCAGCACGCGCCCCGGCCGGGTCGGCCCTTCCGTGGCACGCTGGTTCCACGACTACGCCGTCGCGCATGGCAAGTTCGAGGCGAAGCTCATCGACCTGTGCGATTTCGACCTGCCGCTCTACAACGAGCCGAACCATCCGCGCAAGCAGGAGTACGTGCACGAGCACACGAGGAAGTGGAGTGAGAGCGTCGCGAGCGGCGATGCCTACGTGTTCGTCACTCCGGAGTACAACTACTGCCCGCCGCCCGGCTTCGGCAACTCCCTCCACTATCTCTACCAGGAGTGGAACTACAAGGCCTGCGGATTCGTGAGCTACGGCGGCCTTTCCGGCGGCCTGCGAGCCGTGCAGCTCGAGAAGCAGCTCGTCACGACCCTGAAGATGATGCCGATGGCGGAGGGCGTCGCCGTGCCGATGGTCGGCCGGCAACTCGACGAGGCAGGGAACTTCACGTCCAACGAGCTGATCGACGCGGCGGCCCGGACCATGCTCGACGAGCTGTGGCGCTGGGCGACGGCACTGAAGGCAATGCGCTCATAGTGCCTTTCAGATTCCCGTAACGAGGAAGTCGATCGCGGCAACGATGTCGTTGCGGCAATGGCCAAGGTCGCCGACCTGGGCCCCAAGGGACTTCCGGGGAATGCCCGCGAGCTCGGAAGTCACCGCAACGTACTCAGCGCCGTTTACCTCGACCTGCGGCGTCAACCTGTCGATGATCCCGGCCCGGACCGCGGCGGGCTTGTACAACGGGATCACCACACGGGTGCCGAGATTTTCGAGCAGGTCATTCTGGATATCGAGCAGCAACGGAATGGCGGATCGGGTCGCCTCGTTGGCGTTCCGGTGCACGGCGAACTGCGGCATCAGAAGCGCCGCAGGCCGTCGCTGAACACGCCGTCTGCCTCGACGCGCTCGTTGTAAGCCGCAATCGCGGTTTCGTTTTTTGCCAGCCAGAGCTCACGTTGCCGAATTTTCACGGCTGCGGTCAACGCCGTCTCCATGGTCGCCGAGAGATTGATGTTGAGCTTGCGGGCGGCGCTCAACAAGTCGCTGTTTATGGTGATGTTGACGGGTTTTTTGCCGGGGCGGCGGCGGGCGACTGCGGACATTGGACATCTGCAAAAGAGAGGATGCGCATAGCCTATGCGCACCATGTGCCCGCGTCAATTGTCGCTGTGGCGGTCCGGGAGTTGCCGGGGCCGGCCGGCGCCGCCGGGGGCAAGCCGGAGGCGTCGGGGGCCGGAGTTTCCGAGGCTGCCGAAGCTTCCGGGGCTTCTCAGCCGGTAAGAGCACCCCTCGCGGCCCGTGCTTCCCCCGCGCTGTCGCGCGGATCGCCGAACGCCGTCTCCACCGGCACGCCGTTGCGCAGGGTCTGGAGCACCACGCAGCATTTCTCGGCGGTGGCGGTCAGTGCCGCGACCTGGGCCGGTTGCGCGCCGTCGGCGACCTGCAGTGCCACGTCGACGGTGAGCCGCTGGAAGCCCGCCTGCACGGCGGGATCGACCATCAGGCAGCCGCGCGCATCGGCATGCGCCCGCACGGAAACCTCCAGCGATTCGAGCCCGACGCCGAGGCGTTCGGCAAGCATGCGCAGCGTCGAGTCCAGGCAGGCGGCGAGAGCGGCACAGAGGATGTCGCCGGGATTGGGCAGGTCGTGATCGCCGCCGATCACCCGGTGTATGCCGAAATCCCGCGGCTCGCCGTCGTCGCCGGCGAACACGGTGCCATGAAACGCATCCGAGCCGTTGCTCATGGCGCGCGCGCAATCGGTAAGCGCTGCATCGGCAGGCGACTGGCGATAAAGCTTGCGCAGCGGTTCCTGCCGTTCAAGTACGCGGGTGCTTTTGCGGTTCATCGGTCTGCTCCTCTTTCCGGTAGGGGTAAGGGCAAGAGGGTGCAGGAGCCGCGGCGGCGGCACATGAGGCGAGAGTCCTTTCGTTCGCAGGAATCCGCGCCGGGCCGGCCGGAACCGGGACATTTGTCCCGCCGATCCCTTCAGGCCTGTCCGTAGCCTGCTTCGCGCGCCACCACGATCGCCCGGGCGCGGCTCGGCACACCGAGCTTGGAGAAAATCGTCGTCAGGTGATTGCGCACCGTCTTCTCGGAAATGTGCAGGAGGCCCGCCAGCTCGCGGTTGCTGAGCCCGCGGGCGACGCCGTCGAGCACCTCGGATTCGCGCGTCGTCAGCGCCGCGAGCGCCACGGGGGCATCGCCGGCCTCGGGCGCGAGAAACTCGTCGAGTTCCCGGCAGAAGGTCGTCCACGCCTCCGTCTCCGGCCCGAGAATGTGATCGCTGCTCTCGAGCGGCACGAAGCGCGCATTCGGAATCATGGAGGCGAGCTGGCGGCCGGCTTCGAACGGCACCATGGCGTCCCCGCGGGCGTGAAAGACGAGCGTCGGCGCCGCGATCGCCGTCGCCGCCTCGCGGATGTCGAACCGGTGAAAGGCGTCCCACAGGAGGCGCGCATTGCAGGCGGAAGCACTCCGCCGCTGCAGCTCGTCCATGGCTTGCAGCGCCGCCCGGTCGGCATTCGGCATGAGAAGCTTTGCGAACACCTCGCGAAACGCGCCGTTCCGCTTGGCCCAGCCCACCTCGATCATCTGCGACAGCGTGCGTGCTTCGCGTCCGAACTTGTCCGGCGCGCCGTCGGCGTAGGCGCCGAAAGGATAAGCGTCGTACAGGACCAGCCGGCTGACGCGCTCGGGGTAGCGGGCGGCATAGGCGGCGGCGACCACGCCACCCTGGCAGAATCCGATCAGCGGGAACCGTGCAAGGCCTGCGGCATTCGCCACGGCATCCAGGTCGTCGAGCCAGCGGTCGAGCGTGAAGTCCGCGACGTTACGATCCGAGAGCCCAGTGCCCCGGGGGTCGTAGCGAACCAGCATGCGGTCATGCGACAGCGCTTCGGACCAGTGTCGCCAGACCGGACTCTGCCAGTCCAGGTCCAGGTGGGTAAACCAGTTCGCGACCCGGATGAGGGGCGGGCCCTTGCCGGACCCGGCAAACGCGATGCGGGCCCCGTCTCGCGAGGTGCAGAATCGGACGCGCTGCTGCATGACTGTTCGCTCTT
>CBFGSB010000307.1:0-3090 GCA_965651325.1 uncultured Chromatiales bacterium
GACGATGTTCCGGTTGGTGAAAACGCAGATTTCAGCGGCGATCATCAGCGCCTTCTCCGTGATCGCACGCGCGTCGAGATCGGTGTTCTGGAGGAGCGCGAGCGCGGCCGCCTGTGCGAACGGGCCGCCGGAGCCGATGGCCATCAGGTCGTGCTCGGGTTCGATCACGTCGCCGTTGCCGGAGATGATGAAGGAATTTTCCACGTCGGCGACGCACAGCAGTGCTTCGAGCCGCCGCAGGCGCCGGTCGGTGCGCCAGTCCTTGGCCAGCTCGATCGCCGCGCGGGTGAGATTGCCATAGCGCTCCAGCTTGCTTTCGAAGAGCTCGAACAAGGTGAACGCGTCGGCGGTGCCGCCGGCAAAGCCGGCTATGACCCGGCCGTTCGCCAGCGGGCGCACCTTGCGGGCGTTGCCCTTCATCACGGTGTTGCCCATGCTGACCTGGCCGTCGCCGCCGACGGCAACGCGGCCATTGCGGCGAACCGAGACTATCGTCGTCCCGCGAAACTGGTCCATCCCGGGGTTCCTCCATCGAACATGCCGAGGCTCGGCGATCGGCGACGCGCCGGCCCCCGGCGGAGGTCAGTCCTTCGTCTTCGTCCGGGCGCGCGCGCGTGGATGTGTCCGGTCGTATATCTGGGCCAGGTGCTGGAAGTCAAGATGGGTATAGACCTGGGTCGTGCTGATGTTGGCGTGGCCCAGGAGCTCCTGGACACCCCGGAGGTCGTGGCTCGATTCCAGCAGGTGGGACGCAAAAGAGTGGCGGAACAGGTGCGGGTAGACGCGGGCATCGATCCCTTGCTTGCGCGCCCAGTGGTGCACACGCGCCTGCACCGAGCGCGGGCTGAGCCTGGAGCCGCGCGTGCTGACGAACAGCGCTTGCGACTCGGGTGCCGCCAGCTCGACCCGCACCGAGAGCCAGGCGCGGAGCGCCTCCAGCGCGTGGCGGCCGACCGGCAGGATGCGCTCCTTGTTGCCCTTGCCGCGCACGCGCACGGTGGCATCGGCGAGGTCGAGTCCATCGAGGTCGAGCCCGGTGAGCTCGGACAGGCGCAGGCCGGACGAGTAGAGCAGCTCGAGAATCGCGCGGTCGCGCACGACCACCGGTCCCTTGCCACGGATATCGAGGAGCTTCGCCATGCGGTCGACGTCGAGATTGCCGGGCAGCCGCTTCTCGGCTTTCGGGGCCCGGATGCCGGTCGCGGGGTTGGTGCTGAGCTTCTTCTCGCGCACGAGGAAGCGGAAGAACGTGCGCGCGGCCGACAGCCGGCGGCCGATGCTGCGCGCGCCCAGTCCCTTGCGGTAGCAGGCGCCGCTGAAGGCGCGCAGGTGCTCCCCGTCGACCTCGGTCCAGCGGCTGACGTTGTCGCGGCGGCAGTGGGCCGCCAGCGCGGTGAGGTCTCGCTCGTAGTGCAGGCAGGTTTGCGGGGACAGCCGGCGCTCGTACTTCAAGTGCCGGATGAACCGGTCGATCCATTGTTGTTCGGTATCAAGCATAGGACACAGCCCTGTAAGAGACTGCTACGCGCGCGCCAAGGGCGCGCGTGTGTCACCAGGGCCCATACCGGCTCCTTGCGTCGGTCAATAGCGCCGGAGGGCCTCCGCGACCAGCTCGCCCATGCGCGCAAGGAAATCGAAGCTCATGGCCGGGTGGAAGCGCTCGGCGCTTACGCTGCCGATGGCGAGAAAGCCCAGCCGGCATTGTTCGCCGAGCGGCACGAGCGCGGCCGAGCCGACCTCGTCCGTCGCGCGGCCGAAGAGAAAATCACGTTGTGCATCACGGACTTGCCCGCAGCGCGGCTGGCTGCTGCCGAGGAAGGTCGCAAACGGCTGCAGCTCCGGATCCTCGCGCCGCAGCGGCCGGAAGAAGCGGCCGCCGTCGACCACGTCCGCGAGCTCCGGCTCGCCGAAATACACGAGTACCGACTGGTCCGCGTCGAAGGCCGTGCGCAGCGCCGACTCGACCACCGCCAGCGTCTCGCCGAGGGTGCCCGCGGTCAGCAAGCCGAGAGCGAGCCCGTGAATCTTGCTGGCGAGTGCGTCGTTCGCCCGCGCGACCGCCAGGAGCTCTTTCAGCTTGCGCTCAAGCTTGACGTCCTTCTGCCGCAGCACGGATACCTGGCGTTCCACCAGCGACACCGTGCCGCCCGTGACATGGGGCAGTCGCAGCGTGCCGAGCAGGGCTCCGTGGCGCTCGAAAAAATCCGGGTTTCGCCGCAGGTAATCGTGTACCGCGGCTTCAGAGAGGTCCGGCTCGACGAATTCCGGTTTGCGCTGCGTGCTCATATGTATGGCGTCCCCAACCGATCTTGTTCTCGTTCCAATGCGCCGGACAGCTTCAGCTTAGCATGCGCGAATGGACTTTTACTGTCCGCGACGGTAGTTTACATAAACGCAAAAGCACAACGAATAACAGTCGATAACAATAGCGCTCGGGGACGGGTACATGCGGCACATCATGGTCATGAATGCCAAGGGCGGGTGCGGCAAGAGCACGCTCGCGACGAACATTGCGGCGATGCTGGCGGACGACGGATACGCCGTCGCGCTGGCCGATTACGACCCGCAGCGGTCCAGCCTCGACTGGCTGGAACGGCGGCCGTCCAACCGCCCGGAGATCGCCGGCGTAGCCGGCTACGAGGAGGGCCTCAGGCGCGCGCCACGCACGGCCGATTTCCTCGTGATCGACGCCCCGGCGCGCTCGCACGGGGCGGAGCTGACCGATCTCGTGCGGCACGCGGAAACGATCATCGTGCCCGTGCTGCCGTCGACCATCGACATGCAGGCGTCCGACCGCTTCATCAAGGAGCTGAAATCCGTCGGCAAGGTGGAGCGCAAGGAAGTGAAAATCGGCGTCGTGGCCAACCGGGTGCGGGAATATACGCTGATCTTCGAGGAACTGGACGAGTACCTGACGTCGGCAAAGGTCCCCTACGTCGCCTCGCTGCGCGAGGCGCAGAACTACGTGCGGGCCTATACGCGGGGCCTCGGCGTGTACGAGCTGCCCGAGTACCTCGCCTGGCCCGACTGGGAGCAGTGGGAGCCGCTCGCCAAGTGGATCCACAGCGCCCGCAGCCAGCCCTGACAGGC
>CBFGSB010000308.1:0-3061 GCA_965651325.1 uncultured Chromatiales bacterium
CGTGGAGCTGGTTCTCGTCGCGCATCGGCGCGGTGCAGCCTTCGAGATAGCTCACGTGACTGCCCTCGTCGGCGATGATGAGCGTGCGCTCGAACTGGCCGGTGTTCGCCGCGTTCATGCGGAAATAGGTGGACAGCTCCATCGGGCAGCGCACGCCTTTCGGCACGTACACGAACGAGCCGTCGCTGAATACGGCCGAATTCAGTGTGGCGAAGAAGTTATCGCGATAGGGCACGACGGTGCCGAGGTATTTCCTCACCAGCTCGGGATGGTTCTGCACCGCGTCGGAGAACGAGCAGAAGATGACGCCCGCTTCCTTCAGCTTCTCCTTGAAGGTCGTCGCCACCGAGACGCTGTCGAATACGGCGTCGACGGCCACGCCGGCAAGCTTCGCACGCTCATGCAGCGGGATGCCGAGCTTGTCGTAGGTTTCGAGCAGCTTCGGGTCGACCTCGTCCAGGCTCTTCGGGCGGTCGGCGTCGGATTTCGGCGCCGAGTAGTAGGAGATCGCCTGGTAGTCGATCTTCGGGTAGTGCACGTGTGCCCATTCCGGTTCCCGCATGGTGAGCCAGTGGCGGAACGCCTTGAGGCGCCATTCGACCATGAACGGAGGCTCCTTCTTGCGGGCGGAGATCGCCCGCACGACGTCCTCGTCCAGGCCGGGCGGCAGGCTGTCGGTCGCGATGTCGGTCACGAAGCCGTGCTTGTAGCGGCGGTTGACCAGGGTTTCGATGTCTTTGGTGCTCGTCGACATGTCTATCTCTTGCGTTCCACGGTGATCCGGGTGTTGGCGAACGTGAACGGGGGCAGCGGCGCATTCGCGCGCAGCAGGTCGCTCAGGGAGATCTCGTCCAGCGCCTGGTGGATCCCGAGGTTGATGCGCTGCCAGGTGCTTCCCACGCGGCACAGCGACTCGATGTCGCAGCGGCTGTCGTGCGCGCTGCACTCGGTGATCGACACCGGGCCCTCCAGCGCGTCGATCACGTCGGCGGCGCTGATCTCCGCGGGGCCGCGCGCGAGCCGGTAACCGCCCCGCGGCCCGCGAATCGAGGTCACGAGACCCGCCCGCGCCAGCATCTTCAGGAGCTTGCTGACGGTCGGCAGCCCGAGGCCGGTGCTCGCGGCGATCTCCGCGGCGCTGACGAAAGCCTGCTCGTCACGCGCCAGCTCCGCCAGCACCACGGTGCCGTAGTCGGTCAATTTGCTGATGCGCAGCACCGGTCTCCCTCCGCCGTAAAGGGGACCATTTTAGTACTGATTGGTTCAGGAAACCAGCGGTGGGACGGGCGATTTTGCTATTCTTGCGGGTTCCCGAGACCCGCTGTCCGCTCCGGCCTGACCGCCGGCGGTTCACGACAGCCGGATGCAATACAAACGCGCTATTTCCTGGAGACTGTTCAATGAACGTGAACGACCTGAACGCCGTGGCCAAGGCCATGGTCGGTAACGGCAAGGGCATACTCGCGGCGGACGAAAGCTCGCCCACCATCAAGAAGCGCTTCGACACCATCGACACGGAGTCGACGGAGGAGAACCGCCGCCGTTATCGCGAGATGCTGTTCACGGCCCCGGGCGTCGCCGACTACATCGGGGGTGTCATCCTGTTCGACGAGACGATCCGCCAGAAAACCTCGGATGGCACGCCGTTCCCCAAGTACCTGAACGACCTCGGCATGATCGCCGGCATCAAGGTGGACAAGGGCGCCAAGCCGCTGGCGCTGTTCCCGGGCGAGCTGGTCACCGAGGGGCTCGACGGCCTGCGGGCTCGCCTGGAGGAGTACTACGCGATGGGCGCCAAGTTCTCCAAGTGGCGCGCCGTCATCAACATCGCCGACGGGATCCCGACGGATTTCTGCCTGGATGCCAACGCGCACGCGCTGGCACGGTACGCGGCGCTGTGCCAGGAGGCGAATATCGTGCCGATCGTGGAGCCGGAGGTGCTCATGGACGGCGACCACAGTATCGATCGCTGCGAAGAAGTCACGACTCGCACGCTGCGCAAAGTGTTCCAGGCGCTCGCCGCGCACAAGGTGGCGCTGCCCGGCATCGTCCTCAAGCCCAACATGGTGATCTCCGGGATCGATGCCCCGAACCGTGCAGGCCCCGAGGAAGTGGCCGAGGCAACGCTGCGCGTGCTGAAAGCCGAAGTACCGAACGAGGTTCCCGGGATCGCGTTCCTCTCCGGCGGTCAGTCGGCCGAGGAGGCGACCGAGCACCTCGCGATCATGAACCGCATGGGGCCGCTGCCCTGGGAGCTGTCGTTCTCCTACGGCCGCGCTCTGCAGGCGCCGGCGCTGGACGCCTGGCGCGGCAAGGAGCAGAACTTCGAGGCCGGCCAGCAGGCGCTGTTCAAGCGGGCCAGGCTGAACAGCCTGGCGCATCTCGGCAAGTACGAGCCGGCGATGGAGAGCGCGGCATAAAAGCGATGATCCGGCAGGGGCGCGTGTCGCACCGGATGCCACGCGGGTACACCGCGTCATCCCGCGCGCTGCGCGCTCCTGCATGTCGACACACAACATGACCGACCAAACCGACAACATCGTCGAGATCCGCGATCTCGACTACTCCATCGGCGAGCGCCAGATATTCAAGGGGCTGAATATCGATATACAGCGCGGCAAGATCACCGCCATCATGGGGCCGAGCGGTACCGGTAAGACCACCTTGCTGCGCCTGATCACGCGCCAGGCCGTCCCCGACCGCGGCCATATCATCGTCGACGGCAGGGATATTTCGAAGCTGAACCAGCAGGAGCTCTACGCGCTGCGCGGCAAGATGGGCATGCTGTTCCAGAACGGGGCGCTGCTCACCGATTACAACGTGTTCGAGAACGTCGCGTTCCCCTTGCGCGAGCACACCAAGCTGCCGCCCCGGCTCATCCGGCACATCGTGCTGACCAAGCTGCACGCCGTCGGATTGCGGGGCGCCGCGGACATGATGCCGCGCGAGCTGTCGGGCGGCATGGCGCGCCGGGTCGCGCTGGCGCGGGCGATGGTGATGGACCCGGAGATCCTGATCTATGACGAGCCGTTCGTCGGCCTGGACCCGATCTCCATGGGCG
>CBFGSB010000309.1:0-3051 GCA_965651325.1 uncultured Chromatiales bacterium
AGGCGCATGCGCAGCGGCGCGCCGGCGCGGTCCAGGGCGGAGAAATCGATCGGCGCGGATGCGATTGCCGCGAGGCTCCCGTCACCGCCGATCGCACCCGGGATCATCCGGGCCAGCATCGCGCGCAGGATCGCGGCATTGCCGCCCGGGAACGACACCACGCCGACATAGGGCGTGCTGCCGGTACCCTCACTCGGCAGGGTTGTGCCCGGCAAGTGCAGGCGCATCGCCGCGTAGGCGGAGATTGCGTTCCCGCACACGCCGAAATTCGCCACCGCGAGGTACGGGTCAATGAACTTTCGGACCTCGGCACCGTAGCCCAGCTTGTCCAACAGGTCGTAGTAGGTGATCGAATCGAGCCAGGCGGCGGCGTCGGGCATATCGGAGAGCACGTCGCGGCGATTGCGGACGAAATCGTCCATTTCTTTTTGCACGGACACCGGCCACGGCGTGTTCGTAAACCCGTCGCGCGACGGGTTGCTGACCCAGCCATGGCCGCGAAAGTGATAGCCGACCTCGAAGCCCTGCTCGGACGCGGGCGCCATCGGGCCGAAGTGGTAGTTCGGAATCTCGTAGCGTTCGGCGCCGCCGGACAGGGGTTCGAGGTCGAACTGCGTCGGGAGACCCAGTTCACGATAGTAATCGGTGTAGACATCGTAGAGGTCGCCGCCGAAGCTGCCCTTGACGTAGTCGTCCTTGATGACCAGCCCGCCGTTGGAGCCTTGCGGGGCCGTCAACCGCCGGCCGTCGACCAGGAACTCGTTCTGCTTGGCCTCACCGCCAAGGATCGGGTGGTTCTCCAGCAGCAGGCAACTGCGCCCGTGGCCGCCGTGCTTGCTGAACTCGTAGGCGGCGGTCATGCCCGAGAAGCCTCCGCCGACGATGACCAGGTCGACCTCCTCGTCGACTTCCAGTGACGAGGGGACGGCATAGAGCCGGTCGCGGATGCCGTGGGCGGCCTGCATCACCGCCTCCGTGTTGCCGTTCGACCAGCGGTAATCGCCGATGCCGCCGTAGCCCGTCCACGGCGAGCCGGACGGTGCGAACGCGCCTGCGGCGGCAGCAGCGACGGACGGCGCCGCCGGCACGGGGCCGAGGGCATGTTCGCAGCCGGCCAGCAGGGCCGCCCCGCACCCGGCCAGGGCGCCGTTGACGAAATCGCGCCGCGTGATCCGGCTGCTCATGCCGAGGCTGTCGGAGGGTGGTCGACGGCTCATGGATCGTTCCCTCTCGTCGAAGGTGGGGCCAGCGAGCTCTGGCTGGCGGCGACCGAGACAGCTCTCGTCTCGGTCGCCCTTGCGCGTGCAGGTCCGGAAAGACCCTACGGTGCTAGAAGCGGTGGGTCAACGTGGCCTGGACCGTGCGCGGCTCGCCGTTCGAACAGGAGCCGAAGTGGGAGCAGGACGGGTAATAAAGCTCGTCGAAGAGGTTGACGATGTTCAACTGCAGCGTCCAGTTCTCGTAATCGAAGGCCGCCATTGCGTCGGCCAGCGTATAGGCGGGCGTCTCGACCTGGAAGACGGCGGGATCGCCCGACGTCATGCGGCCCTGGTAGCGTACGCCGGCGCCAAACCGCAGCGTCATGCCGTCAGCAAGTGCCACGGTCTTCGTGCCGAAGATGCTCGCCAGGTGTTTCGGTACGCCGTCCCGCTGCCGGGTCTGGTCCGACAGTTCGGATGTGGCGTGGGAAAAGGCGGCGGTGATCGACAGGTCGTCCATGACATAGTGATTGACCTGGAATTCGATGCCCTCCGACTTGATGCTGCCGGTTTGGAGTGAGTTCAACGGATTGTTCGGGTCGGGCCTTAGAGAATTGCTCTCCTCGAGATCGTAATAGGACAGGCGCAACAGCGTCGTCCGGAGCGGCTGCCACTTGATGCCGATTTCCGTCTGCTCGCCGAACAGTGGCTGGTAGGTGCTGCCGAACTGGTTGAGCCCGGATATCGGCAGGAAGGATTCGGAATAGCTGACAAAGGGGGCCAGCGTGGGCGTGACGTTGACGGTCAGGCCCGCGCGCTTGGTCGTCTTGCTGGTGACCTCCTTCGGCGCGCCGGCATCGACCTTCGAGTAGCGGTCGTGCCTGACGCCGGCCACGAACGAGGCCCTTTCGCCGAGATCGATCTGGTCCTGTACGTAGTAGCCGGTCTGCTCCAGGACCTGGGTGTTGAAGAAGTTATAGTTGGGGGGCGGGACCGTGCCATAGACCGGGTTGTAGATGTCGATCGGGGTGGTCGCGGTGAACGCCTGCCCGGAAACCTGGCGGAAATGGGAATAGTCCACGCCGGCAAGAACCTTGTGGGTGAACAGCCCGGTATCGAAATTGATCCCGAGATTATTGTCACTGTTGAAGATTTCGTAGTCTATCTGGATGGCGAAGAGGTTGCGCGGAACCATCGTTTCATTCGGCTCGATCGTCCCGTTGGCGTTCGTGTCGATGAATGGGTTCAGCGGATTACCGGTTGCGGACGGGTTTAGATAAACCTCGGCCTGGTCCGTGTCGGCCTCCGTGTAGCGGGTCGAGCTGCGGAAGCTGAACATGTCCGAGAATTCGTGGGACGCAAGCAAGGTGATCGCGGAGTATTTCTTGGTGCCCTTCATGAGCGAGGGCTCGCCGAGCATCCTCGAGTCGGGCACCCGGCGTCCCGGAAGCGCGAGAAGCGATGCGACCAGCGGCAGGACGTTATAGTTCGGGGGGTTCTTGTCGCGCTGGTAAAGGCCGATCGCGGTGATCTCGGTGCGGTCGCCGGGCGTCCAGGTGACCGCCGGCTGCACCAGTACGCGATCGTTGGGAATGTAGTCCATCCGGGAATCGGAGTCGCGAACAAGGCCGACAACGCGCGCGGCGAAGGTCTCGCTGAGCGGCCCCGTGATATCTACCACGGCTTCCTTGCGGTCGTGAGTTCCCAAATTCAGGCTCGCGCTGCTGCCGAATTCGAAGCGCGGACGCTTGCTCCGCATATTGGTCAGGCCGCTCGCGCTGCCGGCACCGTAGAGCACGGATGCCGGTCCCACCAGCACCTCGATACGCTCCAGGGCGTTGATGTCGGTCCG
>CBFGSB010000310.1:0-3023 GCA_965651325.1 uncultured Chromatiales bacterium
CGCCTCGTTCACCTTGATGTAGGCCAGGCCTTTCGCGCCGTAGCGGCCGACGTAAGCCGTGTAGTCGTCGATTTCCTTGCGCGTCAAAGTGCCGCCCCCCGGCAGGCGCAGCGCGGCGACCCGGCCTTCGCTGTCGTTCGCCGGGCCCGAGAACACCTTGAACTCGACCGCCTGCATGAGATCGCCGACGTCGACGAGCTCGAGCGGGATGCGCAGGTCGGGCTTGTCCGTGCCGAAGCGCTGCATGGCTTCGGCAAAGGACATGCGCGGAAACGGCGACGGCAGCTCGACGTCGAGCACCTGCCGGAACACCTGCCGGATCAGCTCTTCCATGATGCCGGTGACGGCGGCCTCGTCGACGAAGCTCATCTCGATATCGAGCTGCGTGAATTCCGGCTGGCGGTCGGCGCGCAGGTCCTCGTCGCGGAAGCAGCGCACGATCTGGTAGTAGCGATCGAGCCCCGACATCATCAGGAGCTGCTTGAAGAGCTGCGGCGACTGCGGCAGCGCGAAAAACTCGCCCGGGTAGGTGCGGCTCGGGACGAGGTAATCGCGGGCGCCCTCGGGCGTGGTGCGCGTCAGCATCGGCGTTTCCACGTCGATGAAGCCGTGCTTGTCGAGGAAGGCGCGCAGCGCCTGGGTCACGCGGTGGCGCAGCCGCAGGTTCTCCAGCATGGGCGCCCGCCGAAGGTCGAGGTAGCGGTACTTGAGGCGCAGCTCCTCGTTCGCGTGCTCGTCGTGATGGAACGGCGGGGTCGCCGAGGTGTTGAGCGTGGTGAGCTCGTGCGCGAGGAGCTCCACCTGGCCCGTGCGCATGTTGGGGTTGGCGGTGCCCTCCGGCCGGCTCCGCACACGGCCCTTCACGGCCAGCACGTACTCGCTGCGGATGCGCTCGGCTTCCGCGAAGATCTCCGGCCGGTCGGGATCGAAGACGACCTGCAGCAGCCCCTCGCGATCCCGCAGGTCGATGAAAATGACGCCGCCGTGGTCGCGGCGGCGGTGCACCCAGCCGGCGACGGCCACGTCCTGGCCGACGAGGGATTCGTCTACTTCTCCACAATAGTGGCTGCGCATGGCACTCAAGGAAGGTCAAAAAGAGGCGGAATGGTACGGTCTGGCAGGAACGGCCGCAAGCCGCGGGGGTGACGGCGAAATGCGCCCGCGCGGCTTGCCCGAAGGCGGCATTTTCACCGGAAATCCCCGATCGGCAGGGCGGGCCGTCAGTCCGTGCCCGCCTTTTCCTTGCTCGCGGGGGCCGCTTTCTCTTTCGCGCCGGTGTCGGCCTTCGCGTCTGCCTTGTCCTTCTTGCCGTCCTTGCTTTCCGTTTTGTCCGACTTCGGCGCTTCACTGTCGGAGCTGGAGAGGTTCCGCCGGTTCTCCTTCTTGAAGTCGGTCTCGTACCACCCGTCACCTTTCAGCCGGAATCGCGGGGCCGAGATCAGCCGCCGCAGCGCGGACTTGCCGCACTCCGGGCACTCGGTCAACGGCGCATCGGCCAGTTTCTGCAGCGCGTCCAGCGTATGTCCGCATTCCTTACAGGCATACTCGTAAATCGGCATGCTTACCTTATCTCCGTCAGGGTTGATGAATCGGGCACCCCCCGTTTGCGGGGATTATGCCGCCAGTTCGAACTCCAGTCGCGTATCGGCCACTCCGACCTCGATCGTGTCACCAGGCTTGAAGCGGCCCTTGAGTATTTCCTGGGCCAGCGGGTTCTCGACCTGCTGCTGGATGGCGCGCTTGAGCGGCCGCGCCCCGTACACGGGGTCGAAGCCGGCTTCTGCCAACCGGTCGCGGGCCTCCTCGGACAAGACGAGCTGCATGTCCCGGTCCGCCAGCCGCTGGTGCAGGTAGCCGAGCTGGATGTCGACGATCCTCCGGATGTGCTCGCGGCCCAGCGGGCGGAACACCACCAGGTCGTCGACGCGGTTGATGAACTCCGGCCGGAAGTGCTGCGATACGATCTCCATCACCGCCGATTTCATGGCGTCGTAATTGTGCTCGCCCGCCAGCTCCTGGATCACCTGCGACCCGAGGTTCGAGGTCATGACGATGACGGTGTTGCGGAAGTCGACCGTGCGGCCCTGGCCGTCGGTGAGCCGGCCGTCGTCCAGCACCTGCAGCAGCACGTTGAACACGTCCGGGTGCGCCTTTTCCACCTCGTCCAGCAGGATCACCGAGTACGGCCGCCGCCGGACGGCCTCGGTCAGGTAACCGCCTTCGTCGTAGCCCACGTAGCCCGGCGGCGCGCCGATCAGCCGCGCGACCGAGTGCTTCTCCATGAACTCCGACATGTCGAGCCGCACCATGGCGTCGTCGGTGTCGAACAGGAAATTGGCAAGCGCCTTGGTCAGCTCGGTCTTGCCGACGCCGGTGGGGCCGAGGAACAGGAACGAGCCGATCGGGCGCTTCGGGTCGGACAGTCCGGCACGTGAGCGCCGGATCGCGTTGGCCACCACGGTGACCGCTTCGTCCTGGCCCACCACCCGCTGCTCGATGGTGTCTTCCATCTGCAGGAGCTTTTCCTTCTCGCCTTCGAGCATCTTCGAAACCGGGATGCCCGTCCACTTGGAGACGATTTCCGCGACTTCCTCTTCGGTCACGTTGTTGCGAACGAGCGTCGTTTCCTTCGTCTCGGCCTGCACGGCGGTTTGCAACTGTTTCTCGAGCTCGGGGATGCGGCCGTACTGCAGTTCCGACATGCGCGCGAGATCGCCGGCACGGTGCGCCGTCTCCAGCTCGACGCGCGCGCGCTCGAGCTCCTCCTTGATGTGGGTGGCGCCCTGCATGGCGGCCTTCTCGGCTTTCCAGATCTCCTCCAGGTCCGAGTACTCTTTCTCCAGCTCTTCGAGCTGTTCCTCGAGATCGGCGAGGCGCTTGCGCGAAGCCTCGTCCTCTTCCTTGTTCAGCGCCTCGCGCTCGATCTTGAGCTGGATGATGCGGCGGTCCAGCCGGTCCATCACTTCCGGCTTGGAGTCGATCTCGATGCGGATGCGCGACGCCGCTTCGTCGATCAGGTCGAT
>CBFGSB010000311.1:0-3018 GCA_965651325.1 uncultured Chromatiales bacterium
CAGCCAGCGGCGGATCAGGGCGTCCGAGTCGTCGCCGGGGAGGGATTCGGCGGCGGTGCGGACGGCGGGCATCAGGTGGGCATCGCGGGCGAGGTCGGCGATGCGGTACTGGGGGAGTCCGGTCTGGCGGGTGCCGAGGAGCTCGCCCGGGCCGCGGAGCTCGAGATCGCGTTCCGCGACGACAAAGCCGTCGTTGGTTTCGCGCAGGACGCTGAGCCGGCTCCTGGCGAGCTGGCCCAGCGGCTGGCCGTAGAGCAGGACGCAGTGGCTGCGCGCCGCGCCGCGGCCCACGCGGCCGCGTAGCTGGTGGAGCTGTGAAAGCCCTAAGCGTTCGGCGCTTTCGATGATCATGAGCGTGGCGTTCGGAACGTCGACGCCGACTTCGATTACCGTGGTGGCGACCAGCACGTCGATCTCGCCGGACTTGAATGCGCGCATCGCGCGGTCCTTTTCGCGGGCGGGCATGCGGCCGTGCACGAGCCCGATCGTAAGGTTAGGCAACGCTTTTCGCAGCAGCTCGAAGCTTTCCTCGGCGGCGCGGCTGTCCTGGAGCTCCGATTCCGCGATCAGCGGGCAGACCCAGTACGCCTGCTGGCCGCTCTCGCAAGCGCCGCGGACGCGCTCGATCACGTCGTCGCGGCGGGTCTCCGGCATCGCGACGGTCACCACCGGCTTGCGTCCCGGCGGCAGCTCGTCGATCACCGACAGGTCGAGGTCGGCATACGCCGCCATGGCCAGCGTGCGTGGAATCGGGGTCGCCGTCATCACGAGCTGGTGCGGTAGCGCCGCGCGCTTCGCGCCCTTGTCGCGCAGCGCCATGCGCTGGTGCACCCCGAAGCGGTGCTGCTCGTCTATTACCACCAGCGCCAGCTCATCGAACACGACGCCTTCCTGGAACAGCGCGTGCGTGCCGATGACGAGCTTCGCGCGGCCGTCGGCAATCGCTTCCAGGGCCTGCCGCCGCCTGCCGGCACGCAGGCTGCCCGCGAGCCAGGCGATCTCGACGTCCTCGTTGCGAAACCAGCCGGTGAAATTCTGCAGGTGCTGCTCGGCGAGCAGTTCGGTCGGCGCCATGACCGCCGCCTGCACGCCGGAGTGAATCGCCTGCAGGCAGGCAATCGCGGCGACCACGGTTTTGCCGGAGCCCACGTCGCCCTGTACCAGCCGCATCATCGGATGCGGCCGCCGCAGGTCCGCCGCGATTTCGGCCACGGCGCGCCGCTGTGCGCCCGTCAGCTCGAACGGGAGCCCGGCTATGAAACGCCGGGTCGCGGCCTCGCCGCCGGTGAGCGCCGGCGCCTGCTCGCGACTCGCCAGCCGCCGCAAGCCGCGCAAGCAGAGGTAATGCGCCAGGAGTTCCTCGAACGCGAGCCGCAGGCGGCAGGGATGGCGGCCGTCGGCGAGCTCCACGAGGTCGGCATCGGGCGGCGGGGAGTGCAGGTAGTCGAGCGCTTCCACGAGCGTCGGCATGGCGTGCTTCTCGCGCACGCTTGCCGGCAACAGCTCGTGCGGCGGCGCGGAGCGCATGCGCGCCAGCGCCTGGCTGACGAGGTTACGCAGCCGTGCCTGTTGTACGCCTTCCGTCGACGGGTACACGGGTGTCAGCGATGCGCTCACCGCGGCTGCTTGCCCCGCCCGCAACACGCGGTACTCCGGATGCACCATCTCCAGCCCGACGGGTCCCGAGCGGACGTCGCCGTAGCACGTGACCGTGGCGCCACTCCTGAAACCGTGCTTCTGCTGGTTGGAGAAGTGAAAGAACCGCAGGGTGAGCTGGCCGGTCCCGTCCCCGATGCGCACCAGGAGGCTGCGCCGGCCGCGGTAGACGATCTCGGCCAACAGCACCTCCCCCGCCACCAGGCAGCGCGCGCCCGCCTGCAGCTCGCCGATCTTCACGAGGGCCGTGCGGTCCTCGTACCGGAGCGGCAACAGGAACAGCAGGTCCTCGACCCGCGTGACGCCGAGCCGCTCGAGCTTCCCGGCGAGCGCCGGCCCCACGCCGGTCAGCGTCGTCAGCGCGGAAGGCGCGCCGACCGACGGGACCTTACCCGGGGATGCGCGGTTCAACCGGGCGCCTGCTAGAGGGCGAGCACGGCCTCGGCCTCGACGTCCGCGCCTTTCGGCAGTGCGGCGACGCCGACGGAGGCGCGCGCCGGGAAAGGCTCGCTGAAGAATTCCGCCATCACCTCGTTGACGATCGCAAACTGCCCGAGGTCCGTCAGGAAGATCGTGAGCTTCACGACCTGGTCGAGCGTGCCGCCGGCGGCTTCCGCCACCGCCTGCAGGTTCCCGAACACGCGCCGCGCGCGCGCCTCGAAATCCCCCTCGACCAGCTCCCCGGTCGCCGGATCCAGCGGGATCTGCCCGGACAAAAACACGAGCTCGCCAACCCGCACCGCCTGCGAGTAAGGCCCGATGGCGGCGGGCGCCCTATCCGAATGTATGGCTGTCTTCTTCAACTTTCTCTCCAGCGTGTTTCGCATTGTCTATTTGAGCGCCGTGACCTGGCGACGGGCATGGCCGACGCCGTGGCTCGCTGCGCGATATCGTTTGATTGCCGTGCCGGGCTGCGGGGCGGCCGGGGGAGGCCTTTGGCGGAATGGCTCCCTCCGGGCCCTGCGGTCCCTCCGGTCCGCTTTATTTCCGCCAAAGGCCTCCCCCGGCCACCCCGCAGCCGCAGAGGCCGGTGCCCGGCTCCGTTCCGACGTAGATGTTCGGTGCCACCCCGCGCAGCCGGCGGTGGCGTGGTCGGGGGGAGGGGTCTTCGGCGGCGTGCGAGGCAGGGATGCCGAGCCCGCAGGCCCACAGGGACGTGCTTGTGGCCGGCGCCGAAGGCCCCTCCCCCCGGCCGCGGCTCCGCCAGCCCCGGCGCCTCACACCCGCGTGCCCCAACCCACCACATCCCAAGCGCCTCGACAGCCAGCCCCGGCGCCTCACGCCGGCGTGCCACAACCCACCGCATCCCAAGCGCTTCGACAGCCAGCCCCGGCGCCTCGCGCCCGCGTGCCACAACCCACC
>CBFGSB010000312.1:0-2997 GCA_965651325.1 uncultured Chromatiales bacterium
GTCGGCCGTCGAGATCACCTGCGCGTTCGCCTGGAAGTTGCGCTGCGCCGTGATCATCTTCACGAGCTGGGCCGTGAGGTCGACGTTCGATGCTTCCAGCGCGCCCGACTGCACGTTGCCGAACGAGGCCGTGCCGGCTTCGCCCAGCAGCGCGTCGCCCGACAGCGAGGACTCGTTCCAGGCGGTGTTACCGGCCTGCTGCAGTCCTTGCGGGTTGGCGAAATTGGCGAGCGCCAGCTTGCCGAGCGCGTTCGACTGGCCGTTGGTGTAGCGCGCGAACACGACGCCTTCGCTGTCGACGCTCACGCCCGTGAGGCGGCCGGTCGTGAAACCGTCCTGCGACAGGGAGTTGACGCCGAATGCGGCACCGAACTGCGTGGTCGTGCCGAAATCGAGCGCCAGCGAGATGTCGGCGGCGCCGGTGCCCGGCCCCCACGGGTCGAGGACCATCTCGCCGCCCGCCGGCGTCTGCAGCCGGCCGTCCTGGTCGAACACGATCGGCGACGAGCCCGTCACGGCGGCGCCGTCGATCTCGACCTCGGTGTTCCAGGTATTCGCCGCGGCGTCCTTGATGAAGTACACGGTGGCCGTGTGGGCGGCGCCCAGGGAATCGTAGATCGTGATCGACGTCGTGTGGTTGAAGCTGCTCGGGTCCGTCGGGTTGAACGGCACCGTGGCCGGAACCGCGGCGTTGGCCGGCAGGTTGACGCCCATCGTCGCCGTACCCGTCGCCTGCGGCGGGCTTGCACCAACGGTCAACTGCAGGTCCGTCGGCGAACCGGTATTGAACAGGCCCTCGCCGGCCGCGGGATACGCCTGCAGGCGTTGCCCCTGGGCATTGATGACGTTGCCGGCGCCGTCCACGCCGAACGCGCCGGCCCGCGTGTAGCTGCGTTGGCCGTTATCGCTCAGCACGAAGAAGCCTTCTCCGGTAATGGCGAGATCGAGTGCGTTCTCGGTGAAGTTGATGTTGCCCTGCTCGAACTGCTGGGCAACGCGCGCCAACTGGACACCGCTGCCGACTTCGCTCGAGCCCGCGAACACTTCCGCGAACTCGGCGCGCGAGCCTTTGAAACCGTTGGTATTGACGTTGGCGACGTTGTTGGCGATGACCCCGAGGTCCGCCGAGGCCGCATTCAGGCCGCTAAGTGCGATTGCAAATGGCATGGTCTTGTCTCCGTGAAGAAATGCAAATCAGTGATCAGTAGACGCGCCGCACCTGCGCCACGGACAGCACGCCGCCGCCAGCCAGGTTCAGGGTCATGGGCTGGCCCGGACGGCCGATGTTCACGCTGTCGATGCGGGCATCGAGCATGGTTTCGAGGCTTTCGACGCGAGTGCCGCGCACCACGCGCGCGCTGATCGCGTACTCCCCGGACGCGACCGCCGCGTCGTCGTAATTCCGCCCGTCCCATTCGAAACGAACGAGCCCGGCGGGCTGCGGGCCGAGGTCCAGTCTCCGGACCAGCTCGCCGTTCGCGTCGGTGATTTCAACCTGCACGCCGGCCGCGCTGCTCCCGAGCTCGACGGCGCCGGACAGGCTGCCGCCTTCGGCCAGGTAGCCGCTCTCGGACACGGCCAATACCTCGCGGCCGACGAGCGTGGCCGCCTTCAGCATCTGCTCCGATTGCAGCGAGGCCTGCAGGCCTGCGAACGAGCCGTTCAGCTCCTCGATGCCGCTGACCGTGCCGAACTGGGCGAGCTGCCCGAGGAAATCCCCGTTCTCCATCGGCTTGAACGGGTCCTGGTTCTGGAACTGGGCGATCATCAGCTCGAGGAAGTCCTCCTGCCCGAGCGAAGTGCGTGCGCCACTGGCCGGCGGCGGCGCGAGGCCCGCCACGTCATTGATGCCGTTTACCTGGGTCATCTGCGTTCTCCCGCGTGCAATCAGCGGCCGAGCGACAGGGTCTGCAGCAGCAGATCCTTCGCCGTATTGATCAGCTCGACGTCGTTCCGGTACGAGCGCGATGCCGAGATCATGTTCACCATCTCGTCGACCGTGCTGACGTTGCTGACGTAGACGTTGCCGTTCTCGTCGGCGTCCGGGTGCTCCGGCCGGTGCTGCATCTCGAGCGGTGCATGGCTCTCGACTATCCCTGAGAGCCGCACGCCGGCCACGCCGGTTTCGTGCGCGAGCGTCGTGTCGAAGCTCTGGAACACCGGCTGCTTCGCACGGTAGACCTTCGACGGATCGCCGTTGACACTGCCCGCGTTGGCCAGGTTGCTGGCCGTGACGTTCAATCGCACCGACTGCGCATTCATCGCGCTGCCGGCCACCTTGAAGACCTGGAACAGTGACATCACTCGCCTCCTCTTATGGCGTAGCGGAGCGTCTTGATCGAACCGTCGAGAAAATTCAGGCTGGCGCGGTAGCGGATCGCGTTCTCGGCATAGGCCGCCTGCTCCACGTCTGCCTCCACCGTATTGCCGTCCAGCGACGGCTGGGTCGGCAGGCGGTATTGCAGCTCGGCCCCGTTCGGGCGTGCGGCATTCGATCCGGCGAGGTGACCCTCGTTGGTGCGGCCGAGGCGCACGCTCGATGCCTGCGCGGTTTTCAGCGCCTGCGCGAAGTCGATGTCGCGCGCCTTGTAGTGCGGCGTATCCGCGTTCGCGATGTTCGATGACAGCACCTGGTGCCGGTACTCGCGCAGCTTCAGCGCGGCGACGTGCTGTGCGAACGGTTGCAGTTTCATTGGTCCCCAGTCCCCGGTCTTGCGTTGTCGTGATGACTTGCCGGGGAGCCAATGCAACTGGCGTGCCAACTCGGGAATTGGCTCGCGTGGCTAAAGTTTTCGCGAGGTTGGTCGATATCGGCGGCGGTGAACCGGCAAACGTTTGCCGCTGTGCGGCAATGGTGGGTTGCCGCTGTTGCGGTTGGCGGCATTCGTGAGGAGCGCAGTGGCTTCGTTGACGCGGTCGGCAGCACCCGGCGGGGGGTACCTGGGGGAATGGCTCCCTTCGGTCCGCTTTATTTCCCCCAGGCACCCCCCGCCGGGT
>CBFGSB010000313.1:0-2990 GCA_965651325.1 uncultured Chromatiales bacterium
CGGGAACCGCTGCGCCTCGAGAAGGCGGCGGCCGAGGTCGAGGAGGAGGGCGGCAAGGGCCTGGCGTTACCGACCGACGTCGCACAGCCCGACGCGGTGGAAGCAGCCGCCGCCAAAGCGGAGGAGTCGCACGGCGAGATCGACGTGTGGATCAATTCGGCGATGGTGACGGTGTATGCCCCGGTCGCGGACATCACGCCGGAGGAGTACCGGCGCGTCACGGAAGTCACCTATCTCGGCCAGGTGTACGGCGCGATGAGCGCGCTCAAGCGCATGCGCCCGCGCAACCGCGGCACCATCGTGAACGTCAGCTCCGCGCTGGCCTATCACGGCCTGCCGCTGCAGGCGGCTTACTGCGGCGCGAAGTTTGCCGCGCGCGGATTCACCGAGTCGCTGCGCAGCGAGCTGCTGCACGAGAACAGCGGCGTGCGCGTGAGCCTGGTGGTGCTGCCGGCCGTGAATACCCCGCAATTCGACTGGGCCCGCAACAAGATGCCGCACCGGCCGCGGCCGGTCGCGCCCGTGTTCCAGCCGGAGCCCGTGGCGGCGGCCATTATGGAGGCCGCCCGCACCGCGCCGCGGGAGCTGGTACTCGGCGGCTCGTCCCTCAAGCTCATGGCGGGTGCCATGACGGTGCCGGGTATCGTCGACCGCATGCTGGCGGAGCAGGGGCCGCCCGGGCAGCAGGACGAGGAACCGGCGCAGGATCGGCCGGACAACCTGTTCGAACCGGTGCCGGGAAACTTCGCGGCCCATGGGCGCTTCGACGACGAAGCGCGCGCGACTCTCGAGCCCGTGCGCATGGGCAATGTGCGGGTCGCGGCCGCGGGCATCGGCACCGTGATCCTCGCCGGCATGGCCGCCGCTGCTTACGCGAGCGGCCGGCGGACTTCGCAACACGCACACCGGGAGGTATCGACATGACCGACCAGGCCCTGCTCGGCACCGTCGCCTTTCCTGGCCGCTGACCCGGCATGCCGGGAACGCCCGAACCCAGCGCGCCCGCGAAGACCGGTGGCCACCACTGGTGGCAATACGGGACGATCTACCAGGTCTATCCGCGCTCGTTCCAGGACAGTAACGGTGACGGGATCGGCGACCTGCGGGGAATCATCGAGCGGCTCGACTACCTCGCCTGGCTGGGCGTCAACGCGCTCTGGATTTCGCCGTTCTACCCGTCCCCGATGGCCGATTTCGGTTACGACGTCGCGGACTACACCGATATCGATCCCCTGTTCGGCACACTCACGGATTTCGACGAGCTGCTGGCGAAGGCACACGGGATGGGCCTGCGCGTGCTGCTCGACTTCGTCCCCAACCACACGTCGGACCGGCATCCCTGGTTCGTCGAAGCCCGCAGCTCGCGCGAGGCGGCTACGCGCGACATGTATATCTGGCGCGACCCGGCGCCGGACGGCGGACCGCCGAACAACTGGCTCAGCGATTTCGGCGGCAGCGCCTGGGAATGGGACGAAGCGACCGGCCAGTACTACTACCACGCCTACCTGAAGGAGCAGCCGGACCTCAACTGGCGCAACCCGGAAGTCAGGGCGGCGATGTACGACGTGCTCCGCTTCTGGCTGGAACGCGGGGTCGACGGCTTTCGCGTGGACGTGCTCTGGCACCTGATCAAGGACGACCGCTTCCGGGACAACCCGGTCAATCCCGACTGGACCCCCGACATGCCGCCCCACAAGCGCGTGCTGCAGCTTTATTCGGCGGACCGGCCGGAGGTGCACGAGATCGTCACGGAAATGCGCGACGTCCTCGAGGAGTATGGCGATGACCGCCTGCTGATCGGCGAGATCTACCTGCCGCTGGCTCGCCTCGTGTCCTATTACGGGCGCGACCTGAGAGGTGCGCACCTGCCGTTCAACTTCCACCTGATCGAGGCGAATTGGCACGCACGCAACCTGGCGCGTGAGATCGACGCGTACGAAGCGGCGCTGCCGGAGGGCGGCTGGCCCAACTGGGTGCTCAGCAACCACGACAAGGCGCGCATCGCCAGCCGGGTCGGACGGCCGCAGGCGCGCGTGGCGGCGATGCTGCTGCTGACGCTGCGCGGTACGCCGACGATTTACTACGGGGACGAGCTAGGCATGCGCAACGTCGAGATCCCCGCGGAATGTGTGCGCGATCCCTTCGAGCTCAACGTGCCGGGCAAGGGTTTCGGCCGGGATCCCCAGCGCACACCCATGCAGTGGAGCGGGGGAACGAGCGCCGGCTTTACGACGGGCACACCGTGGCTGCCGATTCCAGCCGACGCGCGTGTCGTGAACGTCGCAAGGCAAGCGGAGGACGCGGATTCAATGCTGTCGCTGTACCGGCGCTTGCTGGCGCTCCGGCGTGAACACGCCGCGCTGTCGGTCGGGCGCTACGTGCCGCTGGAAGCATCGGGCGACGTGCTGGCTTACGCGCGGGAGTCGGGAACCGAGCGGTTCGTGATCGCCCTCAATCTCGGGCCGGAGCCTGCCGACATGTCGCTGCCGTGCGATTGCCGGGTCGTACTGTCCACACTCGACGGTCGTGACGGCGAAGCCGTGCGCACTCCCCTGCGGCTCCGCGGAAACGAGGGGGTCGTGGCCCTCGGGGAATGAAGTTCGTAGCGCTGCTCGCTGGCACTTCGTCCGGCCTGGCAGCGCAGTTGCACGTTCTGTAGCGCGTGTCCCATACTGCGTATTCAGGGAGGGCACATCCCGTGCCTTGACGCCAGTCCCCCGGTCTTACCTCACAGTCGAAGACAGGAGACGTGCAATGGCTATTCGCAAGTTCGCCCTGATTTACGGAATCGTTTTCTTGGTCGTCGGGATCGCCGGCTTCATCCCGGGCCTGGTGATGCCTTTCGAAGCCGGGCATCCGGAGCTGGCGGTAGACGCGAGCGCCGGCCGCTTGTTCGGGCTGTTCCCGATAAACCTGCTGCACAACGTCGTGCACGTCCTTTTCGGCATCTGGGGATTGGCGGCGTGGCGCAGTGTCTCCGGTTCGGTGAA
>CBFGSB010000314.1:0-2981 GCA_965651325.1 uncultured Chromatiales bacterium
TGCTCGCAATCTCGGTATTCCTGCTGGCCGCGCTGTCCGCCGGCCACGCCCTGCTGTTCAAGCGCGATACCAGGGCGGTAATCGCATGGGTCGGCCTGATCGTGCTGGTGCCGCTGGCGGGGGCGATCCTGTACTGGACCCTTGGCGTCAACCGGGTGCGGAGGCGTGCGACCGCATTGCGTCCGCAGGGTACTGGTCCGGTTCCGGGGGAGGCGACGACCGTCGCCGCGTCTCCATCCCGTCTCGCCGCGCTGGCCCGCGTCGGCGATCGTGTCGGCCCTTTCCCGCTGAGCACGGGCAACGAAGTCGAGGTGCTGGAAAACGGCGACGAGGCTTTCCCGCCGATGCTCGCCGCGATCGCCGCCGCGGAGAAGAGCGTCGCGCTCGCCACTTATATCTTTGACCACGATCCAATCGGCGAGCAGTTCGCCGATGCGCTCGTCGCTGCGCAAGAGCGGGGACTCGAAGTGCGCGTGCTCATCGACGCCTTCGGTCAGCGCTACAGCCTGCGTAGCATGCTTCGCGCGCTCAAACGCGCCGGAGTGACCGCGGCGGCATTCATGCCCATTCTGCACCCCGGCAACATGTTTTCGCTGAACCTGCGGAACCACCGGAAGCTGCTGATCGTTGACGGACGGGATGCCTTTACCGGGGGCATGAACATACGTGCCGGGAATGTGCTTGCCGTACCGAGCCGTCACCCGATCCGCGACCTGCAGTTCCGGGTCCACGGACCGGTCGTCCGGCAGCTCATGGCGACATTCGCAAGCGACTGGGCCTTCGCAACAAGGGAAAAGCTCGACGGCGAAACGTGGTTCCCGCAACTGCAGGATGTCGGCGCCGTCACTGCCCGGGCAATCCCCGATGGCCCGGACGAGCATTTCGAGGTGGCCAAGATGATCATCCTTGCCGCGATTGGCGAGGCAAGGCGGCGCGTGGCTATCGCGACGCCATACTTCCTTCCGGACGCCTCGCTGATCAGCGCGCTCAATACCGCTGCCCTGCGCGGCATTGCGGTGGAGATCGTGCTGCCGGCCGAGAACAACCTGAAAATCGTGCAATGGGCATCGCACACGCTCTACTGGCAGCTCCTGGAACGCGGCTGCCGCATCTGGCATTCGCCCCCTCCGTTCGACCACTCGAAGCTCATGCTGGTGGACGACGCGTGGATCATGGTCGGCTCTACCAACTGGGATGCACGCAGCATGCGCCTCAACTTCGAACTGAACCTGGAGTGCTACGACGAGCCGCTCGCCGCACGCATGAATGACTGGTTCGAACGCCGGCGGGAAGCGTCACGAGAAGTGAGCCAGGCCGAGATGGACGGGCGCAGCCTGCCCGTCCGCCTGCGCGACAGCCTCGCCAGGCTGCTGTCTCCCTACCTTTAATCCGCCCCTCTGGTCGGCCGCGCCCTTTGGCATGCCCGGGCTTCTACAGGGCCTGGCGATCGCGGTTTTCGAGGGCGTGAGGCGGAACGTAGTCGAAAATCAGGTGGACACGATCATCGTCACCGGCGTTCCTCACCGCGTGTTTCCGGCGGTTGTCGATTTCGTAGGCGTGAAACGCTTGCATGGATACGTGCTGGCCATCGAGTAAGAACTCGACAGCGTCATTGGTTTTGAGCGGAACATGGATGCGGTGGCCGATGCCGAACGACGGATGCGTATCGGCGTGCAGGGCGATTTCGCCGCCCGGCTTGAGCTTGGCCGCCATCATGCGGATGACCTTGCCGCCGCGCACATAGCCGCGGGCGAGAATGTCGTTGACGACAGGCGCGGCGTATGGATACAAGCGGTCCCAGGCAGGCCCCTTCATCATTACGAGATCGGGCCAGCCATCGCAAAAGCAGAGAATCAGCGATTCTGTATCGTGGTGTTGCTCATAGCGGTCCTGGCGCAGCGTTTCGGCGCACCATTGTTCGCGGGTCGAGCCGAGGACAGCCTTGGCCAGTGCCTCTGCGGCGACTGCTCCCAGCTCCCTGACCGCCACATCCAGTTTCATTCGCGTGCCCGCAACCCGGCGTCCCAGGTGACTGTCATGGCCGGCTAGAAACGCCTCGTGAGGCGCAGCGTTACCTGTCGCGGCTGTTCGAACAACCAACCTTCGAAGGTATCGTTGAAGCTGGATACGATGATTTCCTCGTCGGTGATGTTCTTCGCCGTCAATACGGCCTCCCAGGTTTCGGCAACATAGCCGGCGGTAACGTCGAAGCGTCCGTAGCCTGGTAACCTAACGGAGCCGACATCGTCTGCTTCCCTGTCCCCGACGTGGATAAAACCAGCGCCTACGCGGAACCCCTGAAAGGGGCCGCCGAGAAACTCGTAGGTGTTCCATAGCGTGAACGAGTGCTTCGGCGAATTGCCGGTTCGGTGCCCTCCCCGTGCATCCGCCTCTTCGAGCGACTCGAGGAAGTCTTCGGCGACTTCGATGGCGTCGTCATCGCCGGCGTCTTCCGCCGCGGCCAGGGCGGCCTCGGCATCGGCCAGGTCCTGTTCCGCAATGTTGTCGATCTCGATATCGAGGTATGCATAGGACGCCGCGATATTCCAGCCCGGTACCACCTCGCCGATCAGCTCGATCTCGATCCCGCTGTTGCGTTGCGCCGGAACCACAAATGAAGTGCCGAGGTTCTCCGAAAGTGGATTCGGGTCGGTCAGTACCTGGTCGCTGCGCTCGATGGTGAAGACAGTCGCGGCATAGCCAAGCGCACCGCCCAGCATCTCGCCCTTGAAGCCCATCTCCCATTGCCTGCCGCGCTCCGCCTCCGGTGTCGGGCGTCCGAAAAAATCCTCGTCCAGGTTGAATTCGTGACCCTCACTATAGCCGCCATAAACGTTCATCCAGTCATTCAGCGTGTAGACGGCACCGGCGCGAAAGTCGACTGCATTATCCGACGCGGTGTACACGAACATGTTGTCGTTTTCGATATCGTCCACGTCCACTTCGGAATCCAGGTATTCGTAACGCATGCCGAGCAGGAT
>CBFGSB010000315.1:0-2977 GCA_965651325.1 uncultured Chromatiales bacterium
GCGCTTCATGCCCGGCGCTTGCGGACTCTTGCGCGGGATCACCTGCCGGGTTGCTGCTGCCCAGCGAGACCTGCTCGGACCCTTGTTCGCAGCCCGCCGTGGAAAGCAGCCATACGGCGGATAACAGGTAGGCGAGTGGTCGAAACATCGCTGGCTCCGGCTGTGCGATCCGGATTTATGATGCCCCGAGCGTGATCGGCGGTCAAAGCCGCGCAGCGGAGCCACGCGCGCGGCCGGCACGTTCCCACCTCGTCCCGCATTATCAATACGGTAACAGGCGAGGTGCGCAGGACCCGCTCCGCGTCGCTTGCCCCGGGGTGCGGGTGCGCCGCGCGAGGCGGCGGAGGCGTGCTTCAAATGGGATCCCTCGTTGATCCACGTCAAAGCCCTTGGCGAGGACCGCGCGCATAATTCCGCACGGTACGATGTAGCCCTGCCCGCCAACCGCGGCGCCAAGTGCGCCTGGAGGCTCCCATGCACGTCTGTTCCGACAGGCCCGCCCGGCGACCCGCGGCACTCCCCGCAGCAAGCACCACGGTGGTCCTTGCCCTCGCGCTGGCGGCCGGCGCTCAGGCCGCCGATGACTGGCAGACGAGTGGCGACGTCCGCCTGGGCTACGTCAGTTCCGAAACCCGCGCCCGCAGCGGCGCTACCTCAGACAGCGACAGCTTCCGCGCCCGTGCGCGCTTCCGCGTAGGGGGGGAATTGGGCGGTGGCTGGCACGCCAGCGGACGCGTGGCCGCGCGGCTGGATACCGACCAGGACGACGAGGAACTCTGGCTGCGCGCCTACGCGCCCGGTCCCGGCGGCCTGGAGAACGGCCAGGCAACCATCGACGAAGCCTGGCTCGAGTACCGCCCCGCGCAGGCGCCGTGGAGCCTGCGCCTCGGACGGTTCCAGGCCGCGTTCGCCCTGTCCGACATCATGAAGAAGTCGCTGGACCAGAACGACAGCCCCAATTTCGACGTCACCTGGACCGACGGCGCCTGGTGGCAGTGGCGCGGCAGCGACTGGAACACGCACGTGATCCTGCGGCACAACGACCGCCACGGCCCCACCGGCGCGCTGCGCCCGCCCCTTGGTTTCGAAGACAGCGGCTCGCGCGCCGCCCTGTTCCTGGCGGTCGAGTCGAAAACGGCTGCCGGCCCGCTCGTGCAGCGCATGGTCACGTTGACCTGGCTGCCGTCCGCACTGCGATTCCGCGGCCTGGCCGATCCGGCGGTCGAGGATTACCTGGCGATGACGGCCAAGACCGCCGCCGAGTGGCCGCTCGGCGAGGGCGGCATGAAGTTCCGCCTGGGCGGCGAAATCGGCTATGCCCCCGACACGCCGCGCCGCGAAGCGATGAACTCCGGCATCGGCGACGCCAACGGGCTGTCGTGGCAGGCCTCCTTCAACTTCCTCGACATCCGCCCCGACCACGACTTCGGCATCGTCTACGGCCGCGTCGCCGACGGCTGGCTGTTGTCGAGCGACTTCCGCCCCAACGACAGCCTCGTCGAGGCGCGCTGGGTCTGGCAAGCCAGCCCGGGCTGGCAGGTCGACGCGCGCCTGCGCCGCCGCGAGGAGATCCACCTGCCCGCCGGCACCTCACAGGCGCGGCGCGATGATGACCTTTACGTGCGTGCGACCTGGCGGTTTTGACCGCGCGGCGGCGCTTCGTAGTCAGGAAATTCCCCGCATGGTAAGTTTTCGTTCCCCGTTAGGAGCACGTTCATGCCTGCGCTTCGCCCGTCGACGTAAAGTAGTGAGTGAGGGACGAATGGTGACCCCGACCCTTGCGGAGATGTTATCCAAAGCCAGGGGTGTGGTGCGGCGGCGCGGAGCTTCGAAGGAGGATGCGGAAGAGCTGGTGCAGGAGGCCTTCCTCAAGGTCGAACAATATGATCGCACTCACGGCGCGCGTTCCATGGAAGCCTTGTTGGTAACGACCGCCGTCAACCTCGCGATAGACCGGGCGCGGCGGCGGGCGCGGGCTCCTTATGCGCAGGCCGACGATATCCAGGCGATCGCCGACCGGAGGCCGGATCCGGCGCAGATCGTGGAGCAGCAGGCACGGTTACGGCATGCGGCGGAAGGCATCGCCCGCCTTCCCGAGCGGACTCGACGCATCCTTCTCAAGCGACGGCTGGATAATTTGAGCTACCTGGAGATTGCCGGGGCCGAGGGCATGTCGGTAGCGGCAGTGGAAAAGCAGGTCGCCCGGGCGACGCTTCGCCTGATGGAGTGGATGGAAGGATGGTGAACCGCCGCAATCTCGCCCGCCAGAGCGCCTATGCCGAAGCCGCGGCCTGGATCGCGCGGCTGCAATCGACCGACCAGGGCGAGGCTACCGAGACCGAGCTCAGAAGCTGGTTAGAGGCCGATCCGAAGAACAGGGACGCCTTCGACAGAGCGACGGAGATCTGGGGCTTGATTCCCGCTGCGGCGCGCCTGCATCGCGATAGTAAGCCCGCTATTCCACCTGTCCCGACCCGCCAGGTCAGCCGGCGCATGCCGCCGAGAGCCTGGGCCTTCGGCCTCGCCGCCTCCCTGCTGTTGTTTTTCGCCACGGGAACAGGCTGGTGGTTGATGAGCCTGCCCGTCCAGTATTCGACAGGGCGTGGCGAGCAGGAAATGGCGACGCTCGAGGACGGCACCCGCATCTCTCTCAACACCGATACGGCGCTCAGTGTTCGCTACGAAAAAGACCGGCGCGAGGTCCGGCTCGACCATGGCGAGGCCATGTTCGAGGTCGCGTCGAACCCAGAGAGACCCTTCGTCGTCGCAGCGGGTTCGAAGACGGTGACGGCGCTGGGTACGATCTTCATCGTGAGGCGGACCGGAAGCGACCTGGCCGTAACGCTGATCGAAGGCCGGGTTGCGGTGGACAACGCGCACGAGGCGTCGCCGATCAAGCCTACGCCCGTTATTCTCGCGCCAGGCGAGCGGCTGCAGGTCGTGACGGACAAGCCGGCCTCCATTGACCGTCCGTCAC
>CBFGSB010000316.1:0-2953 GCA_965651325.1 uncultured Chromatiales bacterium
GGCGACGACGAGCGGCTTGATGCTCGAGCCCGGCTCGAAGATGTCGGTCGCCGCGCGATTGCGGTAGCGCTCGGCGGCGTACTGCGACCGGTCGTTCGGGTTGTAACCGGGCTGGTTGACGATCGCGAGCACTTCGCCGCTGTCGACGTCGAGCACGACGATGGAGCCGGAATCGGCGCGGTGCTTGTGCACGGCGCTCTTCAGCGCGCGATAGGCGACGTATTGCAGCCTGAGATCGATGCTCGTGCGCAGGTCCTTGCCGGGATGCGGCGGGCGGATGCTCTCGACGTTCTCGACCGAGCGGCCGAAGCGGTCCTGCAGCACGCGCTTGGCACCGGTTTCCCCGGACAGCCAGTGGTTGAACGCGAGCTCGAGGCCTTCCTGGCCACGGTCGTCGATGTTGGTAAAGCCGACGAGGTGCCCGGCGACCTCGCCCGCGGGGTAGTAGCGTCGGTATTCGCGCAGCACGTTGACGCCGGGAAGCTCGAGCGCCATCGCGCGATGTGCCTGCTCCGGGTTCAGGTGGCGTTTCAGGTACAGGAACTCGCGGTCCATGCTGCGCGTGATGCGCCGCATCAGCGGTGCGGACTCGAGGCCGAGCGCCTGCGCGAGCTGCGGCACCCGGTCGGTGGCCGGCGCGAACTCTCGCGGGTTGACCCAGACGCTGTCGACCGGGGTGCTGATCGCGAGCGGCTCGCCGTTGCGGTCGGTGATGGCGCCGCGATGGGCGGAGATTTTTTCGATGCGGAGGTGCCGCGCGTCGGCTTCCTGGTTCAGGAACTCCCGGTTGAACACCTGCAGGTAGACCGAGCGCGCCACCAGCGCCGTGGCGCCGAGCGCGAAGAACGCGACGACGACCCCGGTCCTCACCGCGAAGCGCCCGTGTGTCTGCTCCCGGGTTTCCGCGCCGCGTTTCATGGCCGCTCGACGACGAATATTTCACCGGGAAGCGGGCGCGAGAGCGCCAGCTCCTCGGTGGCGACGCGCTCGATGCGCGCGTGCGTGGCCCAGGTGCTCTGCTCGATCTGCAGCCGTCCCCATTCGATGTTCAGCTCGTCGCGCGCCGCCGTAAGCTGCTCCAGCTCGATGAAGAGCTTGCGGGCTTCATGCTTCGTGTAGATCAGCGCCATGGCGGACACGACGCACACGACCGCGAACACGAGCACGAGCCACACCGGTTGCGCGGGCTTGTTGAGGTTCATCGCCTTTGCCATGCTTGCCTATACCCGCTGCGCGACGCGAAGCCGCGCGCTGCGCGCGCGAACGTTGGCCGCAATTTCCGCCTCGGTCGCCGTGATCGCCTTGCCGACGACGGCGAGCGGCGGCCGCAGCTCCTCCGGCATTCCCGGCATGCCGCGCCACGCCTCGGGCTCTTTCGACGCGTTGCGCATGAAACGCTTCACGCGGCGATCTTCCAGCGAGTGAAAGCTGATCACGCACAGCCGCCCGCCCGGGCGCAGCACGTCAATCGAGGCCGCCAGCGCCGCGTCGAGCTGCTTGAGCTCATCGTTCACGCGGATGCGGATCGCCTGGAAGGTTTTGGTCGCCGGGTGCGTCCGGCGCGGCCCTGCCGGCACCGCGGCTTCCACGATGTCGGCCAGCTCGCGCGTGCGGCGAACAGGAGCCTGTGCGCGACGGCTGATAATCGCCCGTGCGATGCGTCCCGCAAACCGTTCCTCACCAAACCGCGACAACACCTGTTTCAGCTCTTTCTCATCCACGTGCGCCAGCCACTCGGCGGCGCTGATCCCTGATGTCGGGTCCATCCGCATGTCGAGCGGCCCGTCCTTACCGAAACTGAATCCGCGCTCTGCCTGATCCAGTTGCGGGGAGGAGACCCCCAGATCCAGCAGGAGTCCGTCCACCCGGCCGAGCAGCCCGCGCGCCGCCGCAATCTCCCTGATGCCTGCAATTTCACCTTTGACCACCTCGACCCTCGGGTCGCCCCGGAGCATGTTGTCCGCCGCCGCCACAGCCTGGGGGTCGCGATCGATGGCGATCAGCCGGCCTTTGCTGCCGAGGCGCTGCAGGATTCTCGCGCTGTGTCCGCCGCGCCCGAAGGTCCCGTCCATGTAACAACCATCCGCGCGAATGTTCAGCGCCTCGATGACCGGCCCGGCCATGACCGGCACGTGGCTTTCGGCTTCGCCCTTGCGCTCGGTCAACCGGCCCCGCCCGGGCGGCCTCGCCCGCCCCGCCACGCGGGCTTTAAAGCGATAACGATTCGAGCTCGGCGGGCAAGCCGGCGTTGTCCTCCGGTCCGCCCAGCCACTCGTCGCGCTTCTCGTTCCAGCGTTCCTCGTCCCACAGTTCGAACTTGTTGCCCTGCCCGATCAGGATGGCCTGCCGCTCGAGGCCCGCGAATTCGCGCAGCTCCTTCGGCAGCAGGATCCGCCCGTGGGCGTCGATCTCGAGCTCGGTCGCGTAGCCGACCATCAGGCGCTGCAAGCGCCGTGCCTGCGGGTTCAGGCTCGGCAGGCGCACCAGCTTGCGCTCGATCTCTTCCCAGTCCGGGAACGGGTAGATGAGGAGACAATAGTCGCGGTCCACCGTCGCCACGAGCTGCCCGTCGCAGCGCGTGGCCAGCCGCTCGCGATGGCGCGTCGGGATCGCGAGGCGGCCCTTGGCGTCCAGCGTGACTTTGGTGGCTCCACGAAACACGGTCTTGCCGGGTCAGGGCCGGTGGCGCGACGGCACCGCGAGGCCTCATAACCCATCTCCTCCCACTTTTTTCCACTTTTCCACACTATAGGCGGCCCTCTTTGCACCGTCAACCGAAGAATCCCATTACTTTCTTGTTCTACAGGGACTTAGCGGCTATTCCGTGGCTCGATCGAGGCGAATTGTGGGGCGCTCTTAACAGCGCTAAATCAACCGCTTGCGGGTGGTTCTTAGACGAGGGCTGACAATACTGTCGCCGCGGCGCGACAGGCGGGTTCTTGCAGGACTGTGA
>CBFGSB010000317.1:0-2887 GCA_965651325.1 uncultured Chromatiales bacterium
CGTAGCCGGCTTCGGTCAGCGTCGTCGCGTCGGCGATCGTGAACGGCACGTTCAGGAGCCGCGCCAGCGTCTCTGCGAGCAGCGTCTTGCCGCAGCCGGTCGGGCCGATCAGCAGGATGTTGCTTTTGGCGAGCTCGGTGTCGTCCTTGCTGCGGTCGGCGTTCCGGTCGTCCAGCCGCTTGTAGTGGTTGTACACGGCAACGGACAGGACCTTCTTTGCGCGCTGCTGGCCGATGACGTACTCGTCGAGGACCGCCTTGATCTCGTGCGGCTTCGGCAGCTTGTCGCGGCCGGTCTCGCCGGAATCCTCGAGCTCCTCGCGGATGATGTCGTTGCACAGCTCGACGCACTCATCGCAGATGAAGACCGACGGTCCCGCGATCAGCTTGCGAACTTCGTGCTGGCTCTTGCCGCAAAAAGAACAATAGAGGAGCTTGCCGTCCTCGTTCTTGCCGCGGGTATCATCGCTCATACCAGGCTTGCCTCTGTAACTCGAAATCGGTCGCTGCCGGACCGAGGTTTATATAACACGCGTGCCCTCGCAGGTGCAAAGCAGTGGGCGGCATTTTTAAAGGACTGAGGCGCACGTCTCAGAACGCCGTCTCCGGCTATGTAGAACCCTGAAATTACAGGGGTTCTCCCTTAACTTTCGGACCAATATCGGCACGGCGCTCCAGCACCGTGTCGATGAGCCCGTAATTGACGGCGGCCTCGCCGCTCATGAAGTTGTCGCGGTCGAGATCCCGGTCGATTTTCTCGATCGGCTGGCCCGTGTGGTGGGCCATGATCTGGTTCAGGCGACGCTTGAGCTCGAGCACTTCGCGCGCGTGGATATCGATGTCCGTCGCAGTGCCCTGGTAGCCGGCACTCGGCTGGTGCACCATGATGCGGGAATGCGGCAGCGCAAAACGCTTGCCTTTCTCGCCACCGCCGAGCAACAGCGCACCCATGCTTGCCGCCTGCCCGACACAAATCGTGCTGACGTGGCACTGGATGAACTGCATCGTGTCGTAGATCGACAGTCCCGCCGTCACCGAGCCGCCAGGCGAATTGATGTAGAGCTGGATGTCCTTGTCCGGGTTTTCGGATTCGAGGTAGAGAAGCTGGGCCACGATCAGGTTGGCCATGTGATCCTCGACAGGACCCACGATGAAGACGAGCCGCTCCTTCAGGAGCCTCGAGTAGATGTCGTAGGCGCGCTCGCCGCGGGCCGTCTGCTCGACGACCATCGGGACCAGGTTCAGTGCTGTTGCGTTCATTCGGTTTCCTGTCGTTGATTACGGCTTCATGTATTCCTTGAAGCTGACCTTGCGGGTGCTCGGCTTTCCATGTTCGACCAGCCAGTCGACGGCTTGTTCTTCCAAAACGAGCGGCTCCAGCCGGGCCATGACCTGCGGGTTGCCGAAGTAAGCCGCCGCCATCTCCTCGGGCTGCTCGTAACTCGAACAGATGTCCTGGACCTTGCGCCTGACCCGCTCCGGGTCGACCTTCAGGTCCTGGTCTTCGATGAGCTGCCGTAACAGCAGCCCGAGCCGGACGTTCCGCTCCGCCGACGGCCGGAAGTTTTCCGCGGGCGGCGCCTTGTCGTGATCTTCTATCCCGAGCCGGCGCATCGCCTCGTGCTGCTGCGTGTGCATCTCCTGGGCAACGAGCGAATTCGGCACCTCGACGGGGTTGGTTTCGAGCAGGCCCTTCAGCGCCTGGTCCTTCACGTCGGCGGCGATTTTTTCGTCCGCTTCGCGCCGCATGTTGGCGACGACGTCGATGCGAAGCTGTTCCAGCCCGCCTTCCGTCACGCCGTAGGCTTCAGCGAGGCTGTCGTCGAGCGGCGGCAGCTTCTGCTCTTCGACGCGATGCACCTTCACGTGGAAGTCGACCTTCTTCGAGGCGAGGTCCTCGGCGTGGTAGTCCTTCGGGAACTTGACCTTGAAATCCTTTTCGTCGCCCGCCTTGACGCCGTAAAGCGCCTTTTCGAAGTCCGGCAACATCTGGCCCTGCCCGAGCACGACCGGCACCTCGCTGCCCTTGCCGCCCTTGACCGGCTCGCCTTTGAGGGTGCCTTCGAAGTCGACCACGACGCGGTCACCTTCCGCCGCCGCGCGCTCCACCGGCTCGAAAGTGGCCTTCTGCTGGCGCAGGTTCTCGAGCATGTCTTCCCGATCCTGGTCGGTGATCTCGACTTCCGGCCGCACGACTTCGATCTGGTCCAGGTTCTCGAGCTTGATCTCGGGCAGCACTTCGAACGTGGCGACGTAGGCGAAGTCGCGCTCGTTATCCGCCTTTTCGGGCTCGATCTTCGGGCCGGCCGCCGGGTTCAGCTTTTCCTGCTGGACGGCGTCGCTGTAGCTCTTCTGCATGAGGTCGGACAGCACTTCCTGGCGGATTTGCCCTCCGTAGCGCTGGCGCACGACCTTCTTCGGCACCTTCCCCGGCCGGAAGCCCTTGATTTTCACGGACTTCCCGACCTTCGCCAGGCGCGACTCGATCTCGTTTTCAATGCGTTCGGCGGGGAGCTGCACGCGCATGCGCCGCTCGAGCGTGCCCGTCGACTCGACAGTGACCATCATTTGTCCTGCATCCTCGGAAATCCTGTCCCGTTTTGCTGTTCGAGGACAGATATGCTTGCCAGCGGGTTGATTTTCAATGGGTTAGTGACGGAAGGACCTGGTGCGAAAGGAGAGACTCGAACTCTCACGGGTTGCCCCACAGGATCCTAAATCCAGCGCGTCTACCAATTCCGCCACTTTCGCGTGTTTCGGGCTGTCTATTGCTTCGGCGCCTGCCGTCCAGCGGTCAATTATAACGCGGGTGGTGGGCCCCCGGGGACTCGAACCCCGAACCAATGGATTAAGAGTCCACTGCTCTACCAATTGAGCTAGAGGCCCGT
>CBFGSB010000318.1:0-2869 GCA_965651325.1 uncultured Chromatiales bacterium
CTCGTCCTCGTGATCCTCCGGCCGCAGCACGGTGATCGCGAGCGGACATTCAGTCTGGCCGTAGTACTGCCAGAAGCGCTCGCGGCCCCAAAGCTCGATCGCACGTTCTATCACCGGGCGCGGCATCGGAGACGCACCATAGATGACCTGGCGCAACGACGAGACGTCGGTGGTCGTGAAAGCAGGGTGGTCGAGCAGCATCTGCAGCATGGTCGGCACCACGTTTACGGCCGTGATGCGCTCGCGCGCGATGAGCTCCAGGAACAGGCCGGGATCGAAGCCTGGCATGATCACGGTCCGGGCGCCGCGTAGCCAGAACGGCAGCACGAACACGCCGCTGGCATGGATGAGCGACGCGGCGTGCAGCATGGCATCGTCGTGCTCGACCGGCAGCAGGTTCATCAGCACGTTCCTGCAGATGGCGGCGTAAGACGCCTGGGTGTGCTGCGCCGCCTTGAGTGTCCCGGTGGTACCGGAAGTAAACAGGGTAAGGATGACATCGTCGCCGGACACCTCGATGGCCGGCGCGGTGTCGCTTGCGCTCTCTGCTGCGGCTAGCAGGTCGGAACCATCATCGATGTGCGCACCCAAGCCATGGCACGCAAGCCGCGGTATCTCCGCGCGCAGCGCTGTCGCCCGCTCGGCCAGGTCCGGTCCGAATACCAGCAGCTCGCAGCCGGTCTCCTGCAGCATCTTCACGTGCTCGGCAAGCGAGAGGCGCGCGTTGAGGGGCACGCGGTTGATGCCGGCCTTCACGCACGCGAAGTCGACCGGCACGCTGTGCAGCCCATTGTTGACCAGCAGCGCAACGCGACTTCCGGGAGCCGCGCCGCGCGCGCGCAGGGCGTTGGCCAGCCGATTGCTCAGCCGGTCGACGTCGGCAAAGCTGAGCTTCGAATCGCCGAACACGATCGCCGTGCGTTCGGGATAGTGGCGCGCGCCGCGGTTGATCAGCTCCAGATACGTCGTGCTCATGGCGGAATCCGGGTTTGCTATGGGTCGAATACGCCGTGGCGGCCCGCACCGCCGGTGAAGCGGGCGGCGCCCTCGACGGCTTCGGCGGCGATGACCGGGTAACCGCCGGCACCCTCGCGGCGCAGCGCCTCGTCGAGCGTGTCGTCCCACTGGCGATAAACGGAATGCCGGTCGGCCCGCAGGCATTGCTGCGGAAACCCGGCGATCTGGTCGGCCAGTGCCTCGGCGGCCTCCCGGCTTTCGCCGTCGGCGACCACCCGGTTCGCGAGCCCCATCTGCAGTGCTTCCTCGGCGTCCACCGGCCGGCCCGTGAGGATCATGTCCAGCGCGCGGCTCTGGCCGACCAGGCGCGGCAGCCGCACCGTGCCGCCGTCGATCAGCGGCACGCCCCAGCGCCGGCAGAAGACGCCGAACACGGCCGATCGTTCCGCGACGCGCAGGTCGCACATCAGTGCCAGCTCCAGCCCGCCGGCCACGGCGTATCCCGCGACCGCGGCGATCACCGGCTTGGAAAGCGGCATGCGCGTCGGGCCCATCGGGCCCGGTCCCGTGCCGTCCGGCTCGACCTCGTTGCGGCGCTCGGGATCCGGGAAGGCCGACAGGTCGGCACCCGCGCAAAACGTACCGCCCGCGCCCCAGAGTACCGCCACGCGCAAAGCATCATCCGCTTCGAAGCGTTCGAACGCCTCGCGCAGGGCCGTTGCGGTGGGGCGGTCGACGGCGTTGCGCTTGTCGGGCCGGTTCAGAATGATCGTGGCGACCGCGCCGCGAATTTTGGTTGTGACTACGTTGTCGGACACGGCAGACCTCGATGCTTGAGCGATCCGGATTGACGAGCGTTGCGGCCGGCACGATGCCGGACAACGCGGTACGCGCATCAACATAGCATCCTGGCGAGGCAGCCGGTCCCGAGCCGTCGCTGTCGTCATCGGCTGCTGTGCAAACCCGGTCGCGACGTGCTGCGTCTCGCGGCAATGCGGCCCCGCCAGCTTATGTCGAACGATTGTCGCAAATCACCTGAATCGGGGTCAGAAGCTGACACGCAGCGTACACCCGGCGGGCTGGCGGCCAATGCACCGTCAACCCTGTCATTATCAATAACAACAGCGGGTTACCGTCATATTGTCATGTAATGGATCAGGTGGCACGCGGATTGCAATCGGGGATGCATCGACCACAAATGGAAGGCGAGGACATGAGCACGGAAGTCATCCAGGACTGGACGGACAGCACGGTACTGCTGAAATTCGGCCGGCACACGGACGTCCGCTACAAGGTTTATCGCGAAGGCGAGAGGCTGTTGCAGGAGATCCGGGACACCGAGCACCGCCCGATCCACACGCTCGAGTTGCCGCACGGCATGGTGATGGAGAAGCAGAGCTACGAAGTGTTGCTCCGGTACGTGCTGCTGGACGTGGTGCCGGAGGCCGCGGCCAGCGCGGGCCGCTGAGCACGCACGAGAACTGGCGGGGTGCAATGCAACCCCGTTCGCGCGGCACGCCGCGTCAACGGCGGTCCAGCCGCGGTATGTCGGTGCTTACGCAGCCCGCAGTTCCCGCAACCAGCGATGGAACGCCGGCTGGTGCTCGCTGACACTGCGGGCTGAGCACACGGGCGCATCGGTCGTGCGCCCCAGCTCAGCCGCTTCCCCTGGACTCATCCCGAACGCCTGGCGGAACGACCGGCAGAAATGGCTCTGGCTGGCGAATCCCCAGCGCGTGGCCACGTCCACGATGCGCTCGCCGGCACGCGCGTGCATCAATTCGTCGCGACACCGTTCCAGCCGCGCCCGCCGAATCAGGCTCGCGATCCCGCCCATCGGCATGAACAGCCGGTAGAGCTGCGAGCGTGAACAGCCGAAGCGCCGGCACAAGTGCCCCGGCGTCAGGTTTGG
>CBFGSB010000319.1:0-2815 GCA_965651325.1 uncultured Chromatiales bacterium
ACGCGCCGCACTTCTCGACCACATAGGACAATGCCTGCTCGGAGAAGAAATCCTCTATCGCCTTGCGCGACAATTCGACGCCCGTCACCGCGAGATCGCGTGCGGAGAGCCACGCAAGATCCACGCTCTTGCCGCACAGCGGCACCAGCACGGTGGCGCTGGCCGGAAGCTTCGGCCAGTGCGCGTGTAACGCGGCGTTGCCGCCCGGCTCATGCCAGCCGGTCCTACCCTCCTCCCAGCGGCTCAACCAGTCTTCCTGCATGTCATGTTTCTCCATTCGAAAGGACGTGCGCGTGCAGCTTGTCAAGTATTGAGCGTAACGTATTGCGGTTTACGTCTCGCGCTGCGAGCAGGTACTATCTTGCGCGCTCCGGACCGGAGTTCCGAGCATCCCCGCAACCGGCAAACACAAGGACTCTACATGGCAGGCGCAACGGTCATCGACGGCAAGGAAAAGGCCGCCAGACTTTCCGAGGCGGTCACGGCTGGCGCGGTAGCACTACTCGAGCAGCACAATGTGAAACCCGGCCTGGCCGTGGTCCTGGTGGGCGAGGATCCCGCCAGCCACGTGTACGTCCGCAACAAGACGCGCACCGCGCGTTCCTGCGGTTTCCATTCCGTGCAGCACACGCTGCCCGCCGACAGTCCGGAGCACGAAGTGCTGGCGCTCGTCGAGCGGCTCAACGACGATCCCGCGATACACGGGATCCTCGTGCAACTACCGCTACCGGGGCATCTCGACGAGCAGAAGATCACGCAGGCGATCCTGCCCGCGAAAGACGTCGATGGATTTCATTTCAACAACATCGGCAAGCTCACGGCCGGCGCGGTGGACCAGGCCTTCGTTCCGTGCACCCCGGCCGGCTGCCTGCTGCTGATCGAGGACCGGCACGGCAGCGACCTCTCGGGATTGCGCGCCGTGGTCATCGGCCGCTCGAATATCGTCGGCAAGCCGATGGCGAGTCTCCTCCTGAAAGCAAACGCGACGGTGACCATCTGCCACAGCCGCACGCGTGACCTGCCCGAGGTGACGCGTGAAGCCGATATCCTCGTCGCGGCCGTCGGCCGCCCGCGCATGGTCAAGGGCGGCTGGATCAAGCCGGGAGCAACCGTGATAGACGTCGGCATCAACAGGGTCGAGCAGACCGTCGACGGTGAGCAGAAAGCAAAGCTCGCAGGCGACGTCGCGTTCGACGAGGCCGTCGAAGTCGCGGGGGCGATCACCCCGGTGCCGGGCGGGGTAGGCCCGATGACGATCGCGATGCTGATGTCGAACACGTTGAAGTCGGCACAGCGTCACGTAGACAGCGCATAGTCCTCAGAAGCTCGCCTTCGACTCCAGCAGGATCTGCACGTCGTCGATCGAGGGATCGCCGTCCAGCGGGAAGGCGATGTCGAGGTGAATAATCTCGTGATCGCCACCGCGCGTCGGCCCGAAGCGCAACCCGAAACCGACGTCCTTCAGCCAACCCAGAGAATCGGTACCCACCGGGTTGTCGCCCCACGTGCGGCCAACGTCGGCGAAAATGGCGCCGCCAACCCGCACCAGCCGAAACGGGTACCAATCCGTGAAATAGCGCTGCTCCATCGTGAACAGCACGCTGGTATCGCCCGCCTGGTAGCGTAGCGGATAACCCCTGAGGCCCGTATCGCCACCGAGCTCGATCGGGTTCTCGAGATCGAGATCGTGCCCCAGCTTCGCGTCCAGCGTCATGAAGAACAGGCGCTTGTCCGAGATCTGGTTGTAGTAGCGCACGCCGATCTCCGCCACCGTATTCACGGCGGCGCCATCGTCGACGCGCCCCGATCCCTTCGCGCTAAGGAACAGGGCTTTGCTGTTGATGTCCCCGAAGCCTTTGCTCCCTTCGACCGCGTAGACGATCGAGTTCCGGTCGGAACCGAAGGCTTCGGCCGCGTATCCCAGGCTCATCGTGAGGCGCTGCCCCATGTAGAAGTCCTCGGGCCGGCCGATCTGCTCGCGGTTGGAGGTCACCTCGAAGTCGTTCTCGAGGAACTCCAGCGCAATGTACGGGTACACGAGGCGCCGGTCGGCGGGAATCGCCGCCGGCAACTCCGGCATCAACGACTCGGAAAAAGCCTGGTTGTCGTACACGACACCCGCTGTCCAGCGCCGCACCCAGCCATTTTCAAGGCCGTTGGACCAGCCTGCGAAGAGCGAATAGTACTCCGACTCGTGCCGGTATTCGGCGGCCTCTTCGCCCAGCTCGTACAGCCGGTCCTCGCGCTTGTCGTCCCGGAAAGTGAAGCCAGCCGCCCAGCGGGCATCCAGTGCATAAAAAGGCCGCGTGACATCCAGCAGGTAGGTGTTCCCGTCGGACTTGTCGGACAGCCCGAGCATGACCGACACCCAGCTGTGGCCGAAATTGCGATCGGAAAACTCGAACGTGGTGGCCTGCCGGTCCACGTCTTCCTCGTGGGAGAGGCGCAGGCGCATGCCACGCCCCAGCAGGTTTTTCTCCGAGACGCTAACCCGCCAATCGTTCTCCCCGCCGGAGCGCGAGATCGAAGCACCGGGCATCAATGTCCACAGGTCGCGCGTCCTGACCGCAACGTCCACGACGCCGTGCTCGTAAGCCAGCGGCTCCACGGTCGCCGTGTACAGGTAGTCATTCCGCCTGAGCAAGCGTGCCGATTCCTTCAGAAGGCGCTGCGAGTAAAGATCGCCTTCGCGGAACAGGAGTTGCTGCCGAATCACCGAGTCCCGCGTCAGGATGTGCCAGCGATTCGCGAGCCGGTAAAGCCAATTGTTTTCTTTCGGGTTCGACAGGTCGAAGACGTTTTCCTTGAGCAGCAC
>CBFGSB010000320.1:0-2808 GCA_965651325.1 uncultured Chromatiales bacterium
GCTGCGAGCGTGAACAGCCGAAGCGCCGGCACAAGTGCCCCGGCGTCAGGTTTGGCGAGTCCAGGTGCCGCAGTATGTAATCGTGGATCGCCTCCAACGTCGCGGGCCCCTCGGGCCCGACCGCGGTTCCCACCCGGTCCGCCTCGGTCGCGAAGGCGCCGGCCACGGCGCTGGCAACGATCCGGTTGATTGCCGCGGAATCGCCAACCGAGGCGCCGCGCAGGTTTTCCCAGACGGTCCGCAGGTGATGGCCGAGGATGTTGCCCATCGGCGAGCCCGCGCGCAGCACCGCCCCCGGCGTCCACTTCAGCCGGGGGGCCACGGCCTGGAGCAGCTCCCTCGGCATGACCACCGTCAACACCCGGGAGGGCAGGGCCTGCGTCGACAATGGTTTTGCGAGGTCCAGCAGGCAAATATCGCCGGGCTCGACCCGCACAGGCTGCAGCCCGTTCTCGCCGACATAGCCGCCCTCCAGGTAGATCTGCACGAGCAGGTGATCGGCGCCCGCGTCGTACGGATGACGCGCCGCGCGGCGGAAGCGCAGCCCGGTAAACGTGCAGACGGATATGAACGTGTGCGCCAGGTCATAGCCGTCCAGCGTGGCGGCGAATGCGTCCCGGTTCTCGGGGATGCAGTCGAACAGCGGCAGCACCGCGTCGCGCCACACGAGGAAGCGTTCGTCCATCGGCAGGACGTCAGTGCGAAAAACGTCGTACGGGAGGTCCTGTGCGCCGGGCCGCGAACCGCTGGAATCGGTCATGCTTATTCTCGTTCTTGCAGGCCTGGTGCAAGATCACCACGGCAGCGGCCGCCGCACAAGTGCGCGGTTCATATTTCGAAACGCCGATCGGCCCTTTTGCTTTCCTACACGGACCGCCGTCGCTGCGATTCCAGCCCGGCATGCCGGGATTCCCCCCTTACCCTTTTGCGCTGCAGCTCGAGCCGGGCCGTTTGGTTGAAGTCCGCCGCGACCACCACGCGGTTACGGCCCAGGCACTTCGCCTCGTACATCGCGCCGTCCGCGCGCGCCATGAGCGCATCGAGGGTTTCATCCTGCCGGTGCACTGCAAGACCTACGCTCACGGTCACTTCGATGGTGCCTCCCTTGGGAGTCGCAATGTCCCAGAGCTCCACGGTCGCCCGGATGCGCTCGGCAATCCGCCTTGCTTCGTCGAGTCCGGCGCGCGGCAGCACAATGGCGAACTCCTCGCCACCGAGGCGCGCCACCGCATCTCCCGCCCGCACGGCTTGCTCGCAGATACGTGCAAATTCACGCAGCACATGATCGCCGCAGGCATGGCCGTGCGTGTCGTTGACCAGCTTGAAATGATCGAGGTCGATGATGAGCAGTGACAGCGGCGCAACCTCGAGCCCGAGGGCCTCGTCGATGGTGAGGAACAGCCCGCGGCGATTCATCACCTCCGTTCCGGGGTCGGTGATGGCCAACTCCTTGAGTTCCTCCTCGAGCGTCTGCCGCGCCTGAATCTCGGCCCGCAGGCTGCGGCTCAGCGTATAGAACTTGATGACCGCCAGTCCGGCCAGGGCGGTCAGCAAGCCGGCCGCGAGCAGGGCCAGGTAGACCCAGGCTTTCCCGGAAGCCCCGGTGGATTGCGCCGGAAACGGATCGGGATCGGCGCCTGGCAGCATGAAGCCCGTGACCGAAAGCTCGCCGTCGCCGCCGCCGATCGCGTAGTAGCCGTATTCGCCATGCGGGAATGACGCCCGCAGCCCCCCGCAGGCACCCAGCAGCATGGTGCAACACGCAATGACGGTAATGGCGGACCTTCTCGATCCCGGCGATCGCACGTTTTAGCTCCGGAAATTCAGTTCCTTGCCGGAGAAGCATGTCAGAAGCGCTCAGTATGGATTTGCCCGTTCGTCCCACGGGCATTGACGATCTTTCCCGGGCATGCGGAACTGCGAAGTGCTTCATGCCTTTTCGCCGGCAGCCCGCCCTTGTTGCCCGCCATTGTCGATTTGCCGGTCTGCCGCGCGACTAAGGGGCAGGACTTGAACTACCTTTGATGGAGGAATGACTGATGTCCAGGCTACGCTTCGGAATCTCGATGTCGCTGGACGGTTTTATCGCCGGGCCCGACCAGGGCCTCGACAACCCGCTCGGCATCGGGGGTGAGCGCCTGCACGAGTGGGCGTTACCGCTGGCGGCTTGGCGAGCGCCGCATGGACTCGAGGGCGGGGAGGTCAACGAAAGCACGCCGGTCTTCGAGGAAGCGCTCGCGAACATCGGCGCCACGATCATGGGACGCAACATGTTCGGCGGGTATCCCGGGCCGTGGGACGAGAAAAACCCCTGGGACGGCTGGTGGGGCCGCAACCCTCCGTTCCACCACCCGGTGTTCGTGCTCACCCACCATGCCCGCGAACCGCTCGCGCTCGACGGCGGAACCACCTTTCACTTCGTGACCGAAGGCATCGAGGCCGCGCTCGAGCGGGCGCGACAGGCGGCCGGCGGCAAGGACGTGGCATTAGCCGGCGGCGCCAAAGCGGCGCAGCAATATCTCGTGGCCGGCCTGGTCGACGAGATGGACCTGCATCTCGTGCCGACGTTGCTCGGCGGTGGCGAGCGGCTCTTCGACGGCGTCGGCGACACCCTGCACGGCCTGGAACTGGTGCGCACTGTCGCCGCGCCCAGGGTCACCCACCTGAAGCTGGTGAAACCATGAGATACCTGACCTTCATCCGCAGCTCCGAATCGTTCCGCGAGTCGCCCCCGCCGCCCGCCCTGATGGAGGCGATGAGCGAATTCGTGGAGAAATCGCACCGGGACGGCACGCTCGTCGACTCCGG
>CBFGSB010000321.1:0-2799 GCA_965651325.1 uncultured Chromatiales bacterium
GGCAAGAACGCCGCGCAAATGGCGGTTGGGCTCGGCGCGCAGGTGACGATACTCGACAAGTCGCTGCCCCGTTTGCGTTACCTGAGCGACCTCTTCGATGGGCGCGTGCGCACGCTCTACTCCACGAAGCAGGCGATCGACAGCATGGTGGAAGACGTCGACCTGGTGGTTGGCGCGGTGCTGGTCGCCGGCGCCGCGGCACCGAAGCTCGTCACGAAGGAACACGTGCGGGCCATGCAGAACGGCGCCGTGCTGGTGGACATCGCGATCGACCAGGGCGGGTGCTTCGAAACCAGCCGGCCGACGACCCACGCCGATCCGACCTACGTCGTCGACGGCGTGGTGCATTACTGCGTGACCAACATGCCGGGCGCCGTACCGCGGACGTCGACGTTTGCGCTGACCAACGTCACGCTGCCGTTCGTCAAGGCGCTGGCGAACCTCGGCTGGCGCGAAGCCCTGAGCCGCGACCGGCACCTAGCGCGCGGCCTGAACGTGCACGCGGGCCACGTGAATCACGAAGCGGTTGCCCGGGACCTCGGCTACGAGTACCGCTCCGCCGACGATGCTTTGAAGGCTGCCTGATCTCCTCCCCCTGAACAGGTAGCTGACCTCGCCGGGCGCTTTGCCCGGCATTTTTTCTCCGCGTCTTGCCGGCCCGTATTTTTCACGGGCCGGCAATTTTTTTGCGCGAACAGGCGGCGTCCCGGCCCTGCCGCCGCGGGCAAAACAAAAATAATTCCAGGCCGCCCTCATCCCCGCCCCGCGGCCCCCTCGCGCAACTCCCAACGCCGCTTGGATTTTTCCGGTTCCGCTTTTTTCTGTGAACTGTGTCACACTTTGGGCAGCGGCGCAGTTCCTTGAGGCAAGAAGCCACTCGTCGATACTAAGCGCCTGATAACCCAACGAAAACGGGGCAGGAATGAAAGGATTCACGCTGCTCGCCGCGGGCCTCGCCTGCGCGCTACCCACGATTTCCGCGGCCGACGTCGCGGTTTCGCACTTCGAAACCCTGCAGCGGCTGGAAATCGCAGGCCCGGCGCACGCGGCCCAGCAGAAGCTTTCGGCAGACGCCCCCGCGAGCGTCAGCTTCGACGCGTTCGGCCGGAATTTCGCCCTGCAACTGGAGCCGAATCACCAGCTTTTGTCCGCCGCCGCGCGCGGTGAGCTCCCGCGCTCGCTCACCGCCTACCGCGGCAGCGTCGCGGGCGATGCCGGGTCCTGGTCCCGCATCGTGATCGCCGCCGACGGCCTGCCGCGCGGGCTCGTGTGGGACGGCAAGGAAATGTACGCGCTCGAAGTCCGCAAGGATGACAGAACCGGTGCGACTGCCCCCGTTATGTACCGCCTCGAGGATGTGTACGTGCCCCCCGGCAGCGTGAGCTGCGGCGCCATGCACGCGACGGCCCCGAACGCCGCGGCAATGTACGACAAGATTGCCGGGGAGCTCGACGGCTCGATGGCCAAGTCCTCGGATGCCACCGCGGAGATCCACATCGGTGCCGTGGGGGACTACGAGTTCTTCAAGGTGAGCGGCGAAGACTCGGCCACCGCGATCCTGACGCGCCTGAACAACGTCGACGGCATCTTCAGCGCGCAGCTTGGCGTGCGCATCGTCGTCGACGAGCTCACGGTGTTCACGAGCCCCTCCGACCCGTTCAGCGACACCGCCGTCCCCGGCGACCTGCTCAAGGAAGTCAGCGGATACCGCGCCCAGACGGCGCGCCAGCGCGCGCAGGGACTCACGCACCTGTATACCGGCCGCCGGCTCGACGGCAACACGGTCGGCATCGCCTACACGAACACCCTGTGCGAAGCGACCTGGGCCGCCGGGCTGAGCCAGAGCGGTGCCAACGTGACCTTCGACAGCCTGGTCGCGGCGCACGAGATCGGGCACAACTTCGGGGCGCCTCACGACGGCGTTTCCGGCTCGGCCTGCGCGGCGGAACAGGGCGGCTTCCTGATGTCCACCAGCATCAACGGCAACGACAAGTTCTCGAGCTGCAGTATCCAGCACATGCGCTCGAGCATCCGGGCAGCGTCCTGCATCGTGCCGCTGCCGACGATCGATCCCGGGATCGCACTGAAGGGCTCCGTCGAGCCGGTGGCAGTGGGCCAGAGTGCGACGGCGAAATTCAACGTGGCGAACGCCGGGACGGGCAGGGCATCGGGCGTCACGGTCGAGATCGTGCTGCCCGCCATCGTTTCGCTCGAGTCGGCCACGGTCTCCCAGGGCACCTGCACCAGCGGCGCCGGCACCGTGACCTGCTCGATCGGCGATTTACCGGCCGGCAGCAACCGCAGCGTGACGCTGACCGCGAAAGCGATGGATGCGGGCAGCGGCGAGCTGGCCGCGAGCGTATCCGCGCACTCGGACGATGACCCGGCGAACAACGAGATCGTCGTGCCGTTTACGGTCAAGGAAGAAGCGGCGGCCGGCGCGGCGGTAGCGCCGACGATGAGCACCGCCCAGGGCGGGGGCGGGGCGACAGGGCTTCCGTGGCTGATACTGCTGCTGGGTCTCGCCGGCTTCGCGCGGCGGGGCCGTGGCGGAGCGCCGCGCCCGTATTGACTCGCGCCATCCCGGTCGGTCTAATACCCCGCTCGCTTGGGGCCAACGCACTGTCGAACCCTCCTGCAACCGGCGATAACCTGCTTGCAGGTTTTCCGGGCGCTGCCCACAGCGAGTCACTGCAGAAGATGAACAGGCGCGGTATCACGACCCGCGCCGGCCCCGCCAAGACGGCCAGGTAGCTCAGTTGGTAGAGCAGCGGACTGAAAATCCGCGTGTCGGTGGTT
>CBFGSB010000322.1:0-2776 GCA_965651325.1 uncultured Chromatiales bacterium
CGACCGCCCTCACCACGGCAGCTCCTCGCCCTTGGCGTGCCGGAACGTGCCGCTGGTGTCCGCGTCCAGCTCGTCGATTCTTGCCACCAGCATTGCCGCGGCTTCGGCGGGCTCGACGTCACCCGTGCGGCCGGTCATGTCCGTGCGCACGTAACCCGGGTGCAGCAGGCCGACATGGATGCCGCGCGGCGCAAGATCCACTGCGAGCGACCGCCCGGCCGCGTTCAGGGCAGCTTTCGACATGCGATAGCCATAGCTGCCGCCGGAGCTGTTGTCGGCCATCGAGCCCATGCGGCTGGTGATCAGCGCCACCCGGCTGCCGGAAGCCAGCTTGTCCAGGAAGGCATGCACCGTCAAAAGCGGCCCGAGCGCATTGACGGCAAACTGTTGCTCGATGCGGTCCCGGTCATCGGCCACGTCGGCCAGGGTCTGCCGGCTCAGCACGCCGGCATTGGCGATGAGCACGTCGACGCGCTCAATTGCCGCCGCGGCACGCTGCAGCGCGCGGCTGGACGTGACGTCCACCTCGTCGACGACCTCCGCGCCGGTGCCGCGCAGTTCCTCGCTCGCGCGGCGGCAGAGCGCGACGACCCGGTCGCCGCGCTGCCGGTAGATGCGGGCAATGGCGAGGCCGATGCCGCGGTTCGCGCCGGTAATGACAATCGTATGAGCACTCATGGACAATCCTCCGTGGATCCGGTCTGCTCACCCCCTGCTCTGTCATGATAGCGGCATGGTCGCCAAAAGCACTTCTCCGAGGTTAAGCAAAACCGTCTTTGACGGCTGGCGCTCGATCTCGATCTCGCTCTACATGACCCTGGTCGGTTACGGCGTGCTGGTGGGCATTCCCGTGATCAGCACTGCCTGGGTCGAGCTGCTCGGCTTTTCGGAAGTCGAAGTGGGCCGGGTCGCCGGGGCGGATCTCGGCGGGCTGTCACTCGGTGCCGCGATCACCGCGCTCTTCGTCGCGCGTGTCGACCGGCGCCTCCTGGTGCTCGGCTCGGCCGCGCTCGCGATTCTCGCCAACGCGCTCTGCATGGTGCTGGTCGAATACGAACAGGTGCTCTGGCTTCGGCTGCTCGCCGGGGTCGGCAGCGGGATCTACACCGCCGTGGCGGTCGCGACCCTCGGCGCCACGGCCAAGCCGGCGCGCGCATTCAACATGATGCTGTTCGCGTTCGCGTTCTCGCAGGCACTCGAGTTGCATGTGCTGCCACAGCTTTCCATGAACGGCATCTATCTGGTCTTCATCGGCGCTTACGCGGTCTCACTGCCCTTTGTCGGCTGGATTCCGCCGCGGCCAGTGGCGCGGCCGGTCGCGACCGCAATGGAACCGGAAGCAGCGAGCCCCGCAGAACCCGTTCCGGTACCCGGCTACGTGCCATGGCTCGTGCTCGCCGCGATCGCGGTTACCTACGTCAACATCGGTGCGTACTGGACCTATATAGAGCTCGCGAGCGCCGAGCCCTCTCTTTCCACCGCCGATTCCGGCTGGGTCGGCAGGGTTCTCGTCTGGTCCTCTTTCCTGAGTCTTCTCGGATGCTTGTTCGCGACCATCACCAGCAATCGCTTCGGCCTGGCGCGGCCGCTGCTGGTGACGCTGGCGCTGCATTCGGCGGTCGTGGGTATGCTCGCCGGCGGTATCAACAACGTGAACATCCTCGTCAGCGTGTTCATGTTCAATTTCCTCTGGATCTTCGTCGACGTCTACCAGATGGCGACGGTCGCGAACGTCGACCGTTCCGGCCGTTTCGCGGCCCTGATGCCCGCGGCCCAGGGGCTGGGCCAGATCGTGGGGCCGAACCTGGCCGCCACCATCCTCGCGCTCGGCCTGGGTTACAGCGGCGTCTTCATCATGTGTGCGTCCGCCACGACGACCGGCATGCTGCTCTACGCATTCATGTACCTGCGGCTGCGCAGGACGATCCCGGCGCTGGCCGACGCGTCCTGAGCCGGGCGCAAAAGGGTGCTTGCCCGGTACCCCGCCATTAGGTAATGTTCGCCGCCCGGGGGAGCGCGTCCGCTCCCGGTGCCAGTTTGGGAGCTACATCTAAAATGCCTAACTTTTCGGGGGTTACGGCCAGGTCGATCCTGTTCGTATTCTGCGTTTCGACCGGCCTCGCCATGTCGTCCCTGCAGGGGATCCCGACGCTCGAGATCGTGCAGACCGCGCTCGTGGCGAGCGTGCTGTTCCTTTCCTACCTGGTCTGGGAAGCGGTGGGGGAGAAGCGCGGGCGGCGAATCGCAAGGCGGCGCAAGCGCCAGTAAACACTGCTGCCGTCGCCCGCGCGCCCCTCAGGCAGTGCGGGCGTAGGTGCCGACCAGGCGGTTCATGCCGATCACGTTCGGCTCGATTCTCTCCAGCAGCTCCCACAACGTGAGGCCGGGCGGCAGGTCCGGCTCCGCGTCGAGGGCCAGCAGCCAGAAGAAATAGTGGTGCGTGCCGTGGTCCGGCGGCGGCATCGGGCCGCCGTAGCCGTTCCTGTCGAAATCGTTGCTGCCTTGCGTGTAATCGCTCACGTCTTCGGGCAACTCCGTTAACGACGCGGGAATCCCGTACAGCACCCAGTGCACGAAGCCGTACGTGCCCGCTTTGACCAGCGGCGCGTCCGGGTCGTGGCAGATCAGCGCGAACGAACGCGTGCCGTCCGGCACCTTCGACCACGCGAGCGGCGGCGAGACGTCCTCGCCTTCCCCGGTGTGCTTACGCGGAATGCTGCCGCCGTTGTCGAACGCGGAGCTCGTCAGCGTCATTTCCGAGAGCGCAAATCCCATG
>CBFGSB010000323.1:0-2747 GCA_965651325.1 uncultured Chromatiales bacterium
ACAAACACCCCTTGCTTCCTCAGCTCGTTGCTGACGCGGACCTGCCCATGTGCCGTAAGCGTCCGGTCTCGACCCTCTAGCCTCCGACGCCAGTTGCGTTTAAGGATACGCGCTTCGGCTTAGATGGACACTTCGATGGTGTCCACGGAGGAATGAAGTGGACACGATGCAGGGTGGTCAGGAGCGGCGGCGACGTTATTCGCTGGCGTTCAAGCAGCGCGTGGTCGAAGAGGCACTGGAGGGTGGCGAGTCGGTGTCGGTGGTGGCCCGGCGCCATGATCTGAACGCGAACCTGCTGTTCACCTGGCGGCGTCGTTATCGTCAAGGCACCCTTACGGGCGCGGCCGAGGAGACGCCAGCACTTTTGCCGATCCGGGTCGCGACGACGTCGGCAGCCAAGCCGGTATCGAAGCGCGCGGAGGGCGGCGAGCTGGAGCTGCTGCTGGCGTCGGGGCATCGCGTTCGGGTATGCGGCGCCGTGGAGCCGGCGCTGCTGCGTACCGCGCTCGAAGTGCTGTCGCGGTGATCGGCCTGCCGGCCGGCGCACGGATCTGGCTGGTGGCCGGTGCCACGGACATGCGCAAGGGCTTCGACGGCTTGGCGGCGCTGGTGCAGACGACGTTGCGTGACGACCCGTTCTCCGGTCAGCTGTTCGTGTTCCGCGGTCGACGCGGTGATCGGGTCAAGGTGCTGTGGTGGGACGGCCAGGGGCTGTGCCTTTACTATAAACGCCTGGAACGTGGCCGCTTCGTCTGGCCGCGCGCGCAAGACGGCGTCGTGCATCTGACGCCGGCGCAGTTATCGATGTTGCTCGAAGGTATCGACTGGCGGCTACCGCAACGCACGGATCGACCGCGGTACGCAGCCTAGTTTTTTATCGCACTCTGTCGGCGGCACCGTTATCATTGAACGGTGCCGACCAGCCTCACCGATCTTCCGAACGATCCTGACAAGTTGCGTACGCTGCTCGTCGCGAGCCGAGCTGCGTTGGCGGCACGCGATGATGAGTTGAACGAAGCGCGTGCAGCGCTGGCGCAGAGCGAGCGCGAGATCGAGGCGCTGAAGCTCACGCTCCTGAAGCTGCGCCGTATGCAGTTCGGCCGTTCCTCCGAGAAGCTCTCGGTGGAGATCGGCCAGCTCGAGCTCTTGCTCGAAGAGCTGGAGAGCGAAGGTGCGATTACCGAGGTCTCCACTGCCGCTTCTCCGCCGCGGCAGCGGCCGGCTCGACGGCCGTTGCCGGCGCACCTGCCGCGCGAGTCGGTAGTGCACGCGGCCGCGTGCACCTGCCCGGACTGCGGGGGTGCGCTGCGCTCGATCGGCGAGTCGGTATCCGAGATGCTGGAGTACGTGCCGGCCCGGTTCAAGGTGATCCGGCACGTGCGTCCCAAGCTCGCCTGTGCCGGTTGCGAGACGATCATCCAGGCACCGGCGGCCTCACGGCCCATCGCCAGAGGCTTGGCCGGTCCGGGGCTTTTGGCGCACGTGCTGGTCTCGAAGTACGCGGATCATCTGCCGCTGTATCGGCAAGCGGCAATCTACGCCCGCGAAGGTGTGGAGCTGGATCGCTCGACGCTGGCCGACTGGGTCGGGCAGTCGAGCACGCTGCTACGGCCCTTGGGCGAAGCCCTGGCGCGCCACGTGCTGGCGGGGGCCAAGGTCCATGCGGACGACACGCCGGTGCCGGTGCTGGCGCCGGGTGCGGGCCGCACGAAGACGGGACGGTTATGGGCCTACGTTCGCGACGACCGCCCGGCTGCCGACGAGACGCCGCCGGCAGTACTGTTCCGCTACTCCCCGGATCGCAAGGGACACCACCCGCAGGCTCACCTGAAGGGGTTCCGCGGCGTCCTGCAGGCGGATGCGTTCGCCGGCTTCAACGCGCTCTATGGCGAGCGCATTCTCGAGGCGGGCTGCTGGGCACACGTGCGGCGCAAGTTTTACGACCTCACGCAAGCCGGTCCTGCACCGCTGGCTGAGGAAGCCTTGCAACGCATCGCTGCCTTGTATGCGGTCGAAGCGGACATCCGCGGGCGACCGCCCGATCAGCGTCGCGCGGCACGGCAGGCCCGCGCCGGTCCACGGCTCTCAGAGCTCAAGGCTTGGTTGCAGGCCTCGCTGTCCCAGGTCTCGACGAAGTCGGGGCTGGCGTCGGCGATCAAGTACGCGCTTGCGCGCTGGCCGGCACTCGTGCGCTATGTCGACGACGGACGCATCGAGATCGACAACAACGCCGCCGAGAGGGCGATCCGGGCCGTGGCCTTGGGCCGCAAGAACTACCTGTTTGCCGGTTCCGATGCCGGCGGCAAGCGGGCGGCGCTGGTCTACAGCATTATCGGCACGGCGCGACTCAATGGCCTTGATCCGCAGGCGTATCTGGGGACGGTACTCGAGCGCATAGCCGATCATCCGGTCAACCGCATAGACGAGTTGCTGCCGTGGAACATGCCGCCGTCCACTCAGCCATACGACCGACAGGCGGCATGAGCAATACCTGGCCGGCATTGCCCCTGATCGAGAGTCTCATCGATGGCGATGGTGAAATCACCATCGGATCCATTGGACCGATCAGTTGTGCCGCTGTCGCTTCGGATGGGCATCAGGCACTAGCCATGCTGGTGCGCCGCGACAACGAGAATCTTCGCCAGCTGTTGATACGTCTCGAGAGGGCAATCGCCCTCGCCTGTGAAGAAGAGGTCTTCATCGACGAAATCAACTACGGTTCCGACGACCGCATCTGACGGCCCAGC
>CBFGSB010000324.1:0-2747 GCA_965651325.1 uncultured Chromatiales bacterium
CGATATCGATACCCGTCGTCGCGGCAAGTTGCCTGATCGCCGCTTCGAGAATCTGGTTTTCCGCTCCGGGTTTGCGGTGTTCCATACGACAGAATCAAGATGTTCATTTACGGTATTCGTTCATGATAAGTGAACAATGCCAAAATGTGAACAATTTTCGTATCTAACTGATTTTCTTTATTTTTATGTTGCCCCGTGGGCGTTGTGTTCAGAATAAATGGGTGTTCATGATTTGTGAACACTTCAAAAGTATATACAACGGCAATCGCCAGAGCGTCCACCCGCCGTCACTATCGCACTACGGAATCGTAGCGAAGCGCGTTTGATTCCTGGGCGGACGTCTCGATCGTACCGGGTCGAACTGCCCGAACCCGGCCTATGGCTTCGCTCGCATCATGCCCCATTTCGATCAGCAGCCGCGCCGCCACCAGCCCGGTGCGGCCGAGGCCGCCGCGGTAATGCAAAACCAACGACTCGCCCCTTTCGAGGCGGGACACCAGTTCGCGGGCGTGCGCGGGCCAGTCCGTCTCGAAGGCCGGCGAAGGCACCGACACGTCAACGATCGGCAATTGCAGCCAGTCGAGGCCGGCGTGACCGGCCCGGCTGCCGAGGTCCCGCACGCCGAGCATTTCCAGCTCATGATCTTCCACCAGCGTCGTAAGCTTCCCCGTCTGAGACACAGGTCGAAATTGGAGTTTTCTGGCACACTGCCATCAGGTGTCAACGCCGATTGAAAATTGACCCCTTTTGTCAGGAAGTCGCCGAAGTAAAATTGACCCTCCGGATGTTGGGGTTATGCGCGCCCTGACCTATAGGTCAGGGCGCGCGGCGGCCTTGCCGGTCCTCGTCACGCCGGCCTTTCTCTTGTCCTTCAAGCGGTAGCTCTCGCCGCGCAGGGTGACGATGTGCCCGTGATGCAGCAACCGGTCGAGCAGCGCCGCGGTGAGCGTGGCATCGTCGGCCAGCGCCGTCGCCCAGTCGGCGAAGGACAGGTTCGAGGTGATGATGACCGAGCCCTTCTCGTAGCGCCTGGCGATCACCTGGAACATCAGGCTCGCCTCGGCGCGGCCGAACGGCAGGTAGCCGAGCTCGTCGATGACCAGGAGCTTCGGGCCGACGATGGCGCGGTTGAAGTAGCTTCTGAGCTGATCCTTGCGGTGGGCGGCGCCGAGCTGCAGCATCAGGTCGGCGGCGGTGATGAAGCGGGTCTTGATGCGGGCCATCACCGCGCGGTAGGCCAGTGCCAGGGCGATGTGGGTCTTGCCGACACCGCTTGGCCCGAGCAGCACGACGTTGTCGGCGCGCTCGATGAAGGCGAGCGAGGCCAGCTCCTGGATCTGGGCCCTCGGTGCGCCGGCGAAGGCGAAGTCGTAGTCCTCGAGCGTCTTGATGCCCGGCAGCGTGGCGAGCTTGAGCAGCGTCTGGCGGGCGCGCTCGTGGCGCGCGTCGACCTCGGTGGCGAGGATGCGCTCGAGAAAGTCGGTGAAGGTGGCCGATTCGCTGGCCGAGCGTTGGGCGATGGCCTCGTACTCGGCGGCGACCCAGGGCAGCTGCAGCGTGTGGCACAGGTGGGCGATGCGTTCGGCCTGCAGGTTCATCGCTCGATCACCAGGGCGTCGTAGGTCGACAGCGGATGCTGCAGCGATTCGATCGGCACGGGCACCCGCGCCCCGGGCGGCGGTGCCGCGCGCACGGTGTCGTGGTACGGCAGCAGGAACGCCTTCTCGTACATCCAGCGGTCAACGGGGCGCTCGCCGAGTTCGCCGTGCACGCGCACATTGGCGACCTCGCGCAGCCAGCGCACCGCCTCGCGGTTGGCCATCTCGGCGTCGACCCCGAGCCCGCACGCCTTCATGCGCGAGAGCAGGGGGATCCAGAAGCTGCCGAGATGGTAGCGGTTGAAGCGCTCGACCTTGCCCTTGGTGCGGGCCCGGTAGGGCCGGCACAGGCGGATGGAGAAGCCGAAGTCCCGGGACAGTTGCAGCAGCTGCGGGTGAAAACGGTGCCGCCCCTCGCCGTAGGCGTCTCGTTGCAGCACCACGGTCTTCATGTTGTCGAACAGCACGTGCCGGGGCACCCCGCCGAAGGCCTCGAAAGTGCGCCACAGGCACGACAGGACCGTGTCGATGCGCTCGTCGGTGACGTAGTGGACGAAGGCGTAGCGACTGTAGCCGAGCGTGGCAGTGAAGGCCGACAAGCGGTCGCGGCCACGGCGCAGGATCTGGAAATCGGCCTGCATCTGTTCACCCGGCGCGGTTTCGAACCGCACCAGCGGCTCGACGGCGGCCTTGGGCTTCATCTTCGCCAACAACACCTTCAGCTGGCTGATCCCGCCCGTATAGCCGAGCGCCTCGATCTCGCGAAGCAGCACCGTGGCCGGAATCCACGCCGGAGCCGCCGAGGCTACCCGATCCGCCAGGTACTCCCGGAATGGATCGAGCTTGCTCGGGCGCGGCAACCGCGGTCCGTACACCGGCGCCGACGCATCGCGCAGGTACTTGCGCACCGTGTTACGCGACAGCCCCGTCTCGCGCACGATCTGCCGGATCGTCTTGCCCTGCCTGACCAATACCCTGATCTCCACCACTGTCTCCTCGCTGTACATGGCGCCTTCCAAAAAAGACGCCAGATTACCCGCCGGGGGGTCAGTTTTACTTCGGCGAGGGGGGTCATTTTTACATCGGCGCTAACACCATGACTGCAGTAGCGCCGATTCCGATGTAAAAAAGGCATAACAGACCGTTCAT
>CBFGSB010000325.1:0-2726 GCA_965651325.1 uncultured Chromatiales bacterium
GTCCGCGATTGCAAGGTGTCAGCCTACTGCGAATCGGCTGAGGGGTACCGAGCACCTCGAGCCCGCGCGCACGCTCGAGTCGTACGAGCGGCGGCCGCGCGTCGACATGACGTGGTGTGAGGCCCTCGCTCGGCTCGGAGAACCGCACGAGGTCCAAATCGTGGAGACGGCGAGCGGGGCCGCGGAGCTGCGTTGGGCGTACTCGAGCAATGATGAGACGAGTACGCACCTGATCGTGCTTGGGCCGGGACAGGATGGCCGCGGCGCCGTGCGCTCGGATTGAATCGCCCCGGGTTTACCGGAGACTCAGTTAGTTGAGTATCGGCTCGGTGGCCTGAGCCTCCTGAGCGCGATAGTACGCCTCCTCATACTCGACCGGCGGGACGTAGCCGATGGGTTCGAGGAGCCGGTGATTGTTGAACCACCAGACCCATTCGAGGGTCGCGAACTCGACATCCTCATGGCTGCGCCAAGGTCCGCGGCGCCGAATCACCTCCGTCTTGAAGAGGCCGATCACCGACTCGGCCAGTGCGTTGTCATAGGAGTCGCCGCGACTGCCGACGGACGGCTCGATGCCGGCCTCAGCAAGCCGCTCCGTGTAGCGAATCGAGAGATAGTGCGTGCCGCGATCGCTATGGTGTACGAGCCGCTCCTGTCGTGCGTCTTCCCGCTCGCAGATCGCCTGCTCCAAGGCGTCCAGGGCGAGGTCACTCTTCAGCGAACTGGACACGCGCCAGCCGACGATCCGGCGCGAGTACACATCGATCACGAATGCCACGTACACGAAGCCGCGCCACGTTGCGACGTACGTCAGGTCCGAGACCCACAACTGGTTCGGCCGCTCAGCCGTGAAGTTGCGTTCGACCAGGTCCAGCGGCCGCGCCGCAGCGCCATCGGGGATCGTCGTCAGCTTGAAGCGGCGACCGCGGACGGCGCCTGTCAGCCCCAGCTGCAGCATCAGTCGCTCTACCCTGCAGCGTCCGACCCGGATGCCCTCCCGGTTCAGCTGCTTCCAGACCTTCTTCGCACCGTAGACCTGCTGGTTCTGGTGCCAGACTCGCATGATCTCGATACAGAGCTGCTCGTCGCGCTGCGCGCGCGCCGAGCGTCGCTCCGGCTCTCTCTGCTTCTGCTTCTGTGCGTAGTAGGTCGACGGAGCGATCGGCAGTACATCGCAGATCGGCTCGACTCCGTGCTCCTCACGGTGCTCGTCGATGAACGACACCATCACTTCGCTCGGCGGTCGAGCTCCGCCTGTGCGAAATACGCAGACGCCTTGCGGAGGATCTCGTTGGCCCGCCGCAGCTCACGGTTTTCGCGCTCGAGCTCCTTGAGCCGGTCACGCTCCTGGCTCGTCAGCCCCGGCCGCTTCCCCTCATCCCGCTGGCGCTGGCGAATCCAACCGCGCAACGTCTCGGCTGAACAGCCGATCTTCTGTGCGACCGACTGGATCGCCGCCCATTCCGATTCATACTCGTGCGCGTGCTCGCCGACCAGCCGAACCGCCCGCTCCCGCACCTCCGCCGAGTACTGCTTTGCTCTTGCCATGGCTCCAATTTCTCAAGGGTTGGAGCCTCCGGCAAACTCGGGGCGATTCACGGTATTCGGTGCGTAGTCGTTTGTGGTTCGCCACGGGGAGGTCGGTGAACCCTTCCGTGATGACGTATTTTACTCCATCGTGCCAGCGGTCGATCAGCAGGTCCCCGGTGGTATCGGCGACAGCAAGATCCTCCAAGAGCTGCTCGCCGTAAGGCCCAAGGTGGACCGTGATTCGAAACTCGCGGCCCATGAAGTCTTCAAGCGGTGGAGGGTTGCCGCCACGCAACCGCAGTGTGCAGCTTTCTACGCTGACACTATACAGGGGGCGTGCCGCCGCACAGAATGGCGCCGCCCAACCGCCTGAAGTCATGATCGATGTTGGCAGAGCGGTCTAAGTTTCGATAGCCGGCACCTCGAATCACGATAGAACGTGGCGAGCCACCGATGCTGGATTCACTCCGACGTATCGTGCTCTGGTCGTTTGCGGTGGGGGGCGTGGCATTCGCAATCGGCTTCTTCGGCCCCATGATCGTGGCCCCGGACGCCAACCAGGGTCCGCTGCTCGGCATCCTGATCACGGGGCCGCTGGGGGCCGTTGCCGGCCTGGTGGTCGGCGCTTTCCGGGAGGCGGTCGCCTGGAGGGCGACGCCGCTCGAGGTCCTCGGTAATCGCGGAATCACTCGGGATCACCTCCTTCGCTCGGTGGCGGGAATCATTGGCACCGTTCTCCTGCTGAGTGGATTGCGCGAGATCGCGCAAAGCCCGGATCGGTCGACAGCCGCCACGATCGTCGTCGGCGCTGTGCTGCTGTGGTATGCGACTGTGGGCAGGATCCCAAGCTGGTTTCGTCGATGACTCGTGTCGGCGCCGGTGCGGTGCTGCTGCGAGACGACGCGCCAGATGTGCGTCGTTAATGCTCGGCGACAGCGTCGCCTCAAATCAGCCTCTCCGCGGACCCCGAAATACTTCCCACGCTGGTGCCAGACCGGCGCGCGGCAGCGCGTACGCCCCTCCGGACCCGCTGTGACACGTCCTGAATGCGTCCTGCTGCCCGTACATGCGCCGGCGCGCAATCGGGCCTGTTACCTCCTGCTCCCCGCAATCGTTGCCTACCGGAAGCGGCGCGCGCCATGCAGGGTGTTCGCCAGTACGGCCTGCGCGACGCGTTGATGCTTGATGTACCCGTC
>CBFGSB010000326.1:0-2707 GCA_965651325.1 uncultured Chromatiales bacterium
GACCGGCGGGTAGTCGATGCAGCCGCCGCCCGGTACGGTGAACACGCCCTGCAGCACGGCTTCGAGGAAGCTCGTGTCGGCGTTGCGGCAGCGTTCGAGCACCTCCGGGCGCATGTCCTTGCAGTGCAGGTGTGCGATGCGGCCGGCGTAGCGGCGCGCGGCGTGCGCCGGGTCGCCGCCGGCGAAATGCAGGTGTCCCGTGTCGAGCAATAGTTCCACTTCGGGGCCGCAGGCGTCCATCAGGGCATCGACGTCCCCTGCGGATTCGACCACGGTGCCCATGTGATGGTGGTAGGCGAGGCGCATGCCGCGTTCGCGCATGCGCGCGGCCAGCTCGTCGAGGCGTTCCGCGAAGCGGGCGAATGCCGCCTCGGCGAGCCGCGGGCGCTGCGACAGGCGCTTTTTGAGGTCGCCGTGCACGCAGCCGGTGACCTCGGCGCACACCATCACGCTGCTGCCGAGCGCCTGCAGCAGTTCCAGGTGCGGTTGCATCGCCGCGAATTCCTCCGCGGCCGTACGCTCGACGAGACGCAGGCTGTACCAGCCCGAGACGAGCGCAAGACCGTGGCGCTCGAGAAGCGGGCCGAGCTCGTCCGCGCGCCGCGGAAATTTGTGGCCCAGCTCCACGCCGTCATAGCCGACCGCCGCCGCTTCGCGCAGCGAGGTCTCGAGGTCGATGTTCGCGCCGAGCGACGGCAGGTCGTCGTTGCTCCAGGTGAGCGGGTTGATACCGAAGCGTATTGTCATGATTTGGGCTTCCCCGCGTACTCGGCGTAGGCGCGCTGCACCGATTCACTGTCCGACACCTCCGGCACCGGCACGTCCCACCACGCGCCTCCGGCCTCGGTGGAGCTGGCCGGATCGGTCTCGATCACGATCACCTGGGTGGTTTTGGCCGCGAACGCTTTGCCGAGTGCCTGCGCAAGGCCGTCGATGCCGGATACGCCGATCGCACTCGCACCGAGCGCGCGTGCGTGTGCGACGAAGTCGATCGCGGACGTTTCGGGCAGCAGGTTGTTGTAGGCATCGCTGCCACAGGACTGTTGCAAGCGATTGATGCAGCCGAAGCCGCGGTTATCGAGCACTACGATCGTGAGCTTTACGCCCAGCGCCACGGACGTTGCGATCTCCGAGTTCAGCATGAGGTAGCTGCCGTCGCCGACCAGCACGATCACCTCGCGTCCCGGCTGCGCCATTTTCACGCCCAGGCCGCCCGCGATCTCGTAGCCCATGCAGGAATAGCCGTACTCCAGGTGGTAGTTGCCGGGCCCCGTCGCGCGCCACAGCTTGTGCAACTCGCCGGGCAGCCCGCCTGCGGCACACACGACCGTCGCGTCGGGGGCGCTCGCGCGGTTCACGGCACCGAGCACCTGCGCGTCGGACGGCAGGCCGCCCGCCGGAGCGCGGGTTGCGGCATCGACGGCCCCGTGCCATTCGTCAATGGACGTCTCGACCAGTGTCTTGCGCGCGCTATCGCGGGGCAGCGGCGACAGCTCGCGATCCAGCTCTCCCAGCGTCACCGCTGCATCGCCACGAAGCGCCAGTGCATCCTGTTTGATTGCGTCGTGGCGGTTGACGTTGATCGACACGAATCGTGCATCCGCCGCAAACAGGGTGTGCGAGGCGGTGGTGAAATCCTGCAGGCGCGTGCCGATGGCGATGATGACGTCGGCATCGCTCGCAAGCCGGTTGGCCGCGGAGCTGCCCGTAACGCCGATCGCGCCCGCGTTCAGCGGGTGATCCCAGGAGAGTGCGCCCTTGCCGGCCTGCGTTTCGGCAACCGGCACGCCGTGCCGGCTGGCGAAGTGCTCGAGCGCTTCGCAGGCGCCGGAGTAGTGCACGCCGCCACCGGCGATGATGAACGGGCGCTTTGCACTGCGCAGCAACGCGGCGGCTTCCGCGATCCTGTCGCTGTCGGCGCGCGGTTTCGGAATGCTGCGCAATACCGGCTCGAACAGCGACTGCGGGTAATCGAACGCTTCCGCCTGCACGTCCTGCGGCAGTGCGAGCACCACCGGGCCGCAATCCGCCGGGTCCGTCAGCACCGAGAGGGCCTGCGGCAGCGAGCGGATGAGCTGCTCGGGACGTACGATGCGGTCAAAGAAGCGCGCCACCGGGCGGAAACAGTCGTTCGCCGTCACGGCAGGCATCGCGAAATCCTCCACCTGCTGCAGCACCGGGTCCGGCCGGCGGCTCGCGAACGTGTCGCCGGGCAGCAAGAGCACCGGCAGGCGATTGACGTGCGCCAGTGCCGCCGCGGTGACCATGTTCGTGGCGCCCGGGCCGATCGAGGTCGTGCAGGCCATCATCCGGCGGCGGTTGCTCGCCTTTGCGAAGGCGATGGCGGCGTGTGCCATTGCCTGCTCGTTGTGTGCGCGGTAGACGGGGAGGCTATCGCCCGCGTGCTGTAGCGCCTCGCCGAGGCCGGCGACGTTGCCGTGGCCGAAGATGGCGAAGATGCCGGCGAAGAGGGGGTGCTCGGCGCCGGCCATTTCGGTGCGTTGGGCGGTGAGGTAGCGAACGAGTGCCTGCGCCATAGTGAGTCGGATCGTTTGTTTCGACATGGTGCGGAGTTCCCAAAGGTCAAGCTGTGTGGCTGGCGGTGCCGCGACCGGGGGGAGGGGCCTTCGGCGCCGGCCACGAGCACGTCCATGTGGGCCTGCGGGCTCGGCATCCCTGCCTCGCACGCCGCCGAAGACCCCTCCCC
>CBFGSB010000327.1:0-2703 GCA_965651325.1 uncultured Chromatiales bacterium
GGCACCTCGGCGCGGATGATCTTGCCGGACGGCGAGTCTTCCATGCCCTGCGGCAACCCGCGGCGCCGGTTCAGGTCGCCCATGACGTCGCCCATGTACTCCTCGGGGGTCACCACCTCGACCTTCATGATCGGCTCGAGAAGCACCGGGCTAGCCTTGCGCGCGCCTTCCTTGAAGCCCATCGAGCCCGCGATCTTGAACGCCATTTCGCTCGAGTCGACGTCGTGGTAGGAGCCGTCGTACAGCGTCACCTTGGTATCGACCACGGGGTAGCCTGCAATCACGCCGTTTTCCATGGCTTCCTGGATGCCCTTGTCGACCGCGCCGATGTATTCCTTCGGCACCACGCCGCCGACGATCGCGTTGACGAACTCGTAGCCGGCACCGGCTTCCTGCGGCTCCAGCCGCAGGAACACGTGGCCGTACTGGCCACGGCCGCCGGACTGGCGCACGAACTTGCCTTCCTGCTCCACCGTCTTGCGGATGGTCTCGCGGTAGGCGACCTGCGGCTTGCCGACGTTCGCCTCGACCTTGAACTCGCGCTTCATGCGATCGACGATGATGTCGAGGTGCAGCTCACCCATGCCGGAAATAATGGTCTGGCCGGATTCCTCGTCCGTATGCACGCGGAACGACGGGTCCTCTTTCGCGAGCTTCTGCAGCGCGATGCCCATCTTCTCCTGGTCGACCTTGGTCTTCGGCTCGACGGCGACGGCGATCACCGGCTCGGGGAACTCCATCCGCTCGAGCGTAATGATGGCCTTCTGGTCGGTCAGCGTGTCGCCCGTCGTGACGTCTTTCAGGCCCACGGCGGCGGCAATGTCGCCCGCCCGCACTTCCTTGATCTCCTTGCGATCGTTGGAATGCATCTGCAGGATACGGCCGATGCGCTCGCGCTTGCCCTTGACCGGGTTGTAGATCGTGTCACCGGAGCTCAGCACGCCCGAGTAGACGCGGAAGAACGTCAGGTTACCCACGAACGGGTCGGTCGCGATCTTGAAGGCCAGCGCGGAGAACGGCTCGTCGTCATCGGCGTGACGGTAGCCTTCCTCCTCGTTCTCGAGGATGCCCTTGATCGGCGGCACGTCGATCGGCGAGGGCATGTAGCGCACGACACCGTCCAGCATCGCCTGCACGCCCTTGTTCTTGAACGCCGAGCCGCACATCGCGACGACGATCTCGCTCGCCAGCGAGCGGATGCGCAGTCCCTGGCGGATCTCGTCGTGGCTCAGCTCGCCATCGTTCAGGAATTTCTCGAGCAGCTCCTCGTTGGCTTCGGCAGCCGCCTCGACCATCTTCTCGCGATACTCTTCGGCCTGTGCCCGCATGTCCTCGGGGATGTCGCGCAGCTCGAACGTCATGCCCATGCTGGCATCGTCCCAGTACACGGCCTTCATGGTGACCAGGTCGACGACGCCCGCGAAATTCTCTTCCGCGCCGATCGGGAGCTGGACGGGTACCGGGTTGGCGCCCAGGCGCGTCTTCACCTGCTCCACCACGCGCAGGAAGTTCGCGCCCGCGCGGTCCATCTTGTTGACGAAGACGAGCCGCGGCACCTTGTACTTGTTGCCCTGGCGCCAGACGGTCTCGGTCTGCGGCTCGACGCCGCCGACGGAGCACAGCACGGTGACGGCACCGTCGAGCACGCGCAAGGAGCGCTCGACCTCGATCGTGAAGTCGACGTGCCCCGGGGTGTCGATGATGTTGATGCGGTGCTGCTCGAACTGCTGGTCCATACCGGACCAGAAGCAGGTCGTGGCGGCCGACGTGATCGTGATGCCGCGCTCCTGCTCCTGCTCCATCCAGTCCATGACGGCAGCGCCCTCGTGGACCTCTCCCATCTTGTGCGAAACACCGGTATAGAAAAGGACGCGCTCGGTCGTCGTCGTTTTGCCGGCGTCGATGTGCGCCATGATGCCGATGTTTCGGTAGCGCTCGATTGGAGTTGTGCGTGCCACGGGAATAATCCTCAAGTATTCGGTGCGGGAAGACCTACCAGCGATAGTGCGAGAACGCCTTGTTCGCCTCGGCCATCCGGTGCGTGTCTTCCTTCTTCTTCACGGCCGTGCCGCGATTGTCGGCGGCGTCCATGAGCTCATGCGCCAGCCGGTATGCCATCGATTTCTCGCTGCGGTTGCGGGCCGCCTCGATCAGCCAGCGCATGGCCAGCGTCTGCCGCCGCTGCGGGCGGACCTCGACCGGCACCTGGTAGGTCGCGCCGCCCACGCGCCGCGACTTGACCTCGACGACCGGCTTCACGTTCTCGAGCGCCTGCTCGAGCAGCTCCAGCGCTTTGTCGTCGGCGTGCGTCTGCTTCTCCGAGATGCGGTCCAGCGCGCCGTAGATGATGCGTTCCGCGACCGATTTCTTGCCGTCATTCATGATCATGTTCATGAATTTCGCCAGCAGCTCGCTGTGGAATTTCGGGTCCGGCAGGATGTTCCGCTTCGGAGCCTGTGTTCTTCTGGACATTGCCTGTCTCTGTGGCCAGGCCGGTCAGTGGACCGGCAGTTGACTGAACTTAAATTACGACTTGGGCCGCTTGGTGCCGTACTTGGAACGGCCCTGCTTGCGATCGCCGACGCCGGCGCAATCCAGCGTGCCGCGCACCGTGTGGTAGCGCACGCCGGGCAGGTCCTTCACGCGACCGCCGCGGATCAGCACCACCGAGTGCTCCTGCAGGTTGTGGCCCTCGCCGCCGAT
>CBFGSB010000328.1:0-2695 GCA_965651325.1 uncultured Chromatiales bacterium
CATGAAGGACTCGCGCATCGCGGGCCTCTACCGCATGAGCGTCGCGGAACGCGTCGCCGCGCTCGCGGCAGGAGGCTGGCTGGACGAGGCGACGGCGTCGCGCTTGCGGTCAGCCGCCGGCGGTAGCGAGGTGGCGGATCGCATGGTCGAGAACGTCATCGGTGTCTTCGGCCTGCCGCTCGCCGTGGCGCCGAACTTCACGATTAACGGCCGCGATTACGTCGTGCCGATGGTCGTGGAGGAACCCTCGGTCGTGGCGGGTGTCAGCAGCGCCGCGAAAGCTGCACGCGCGGGCGGGGGTTTTGTCGCCAGCGCCACCGACCCGGTGCTGATCGGGCAGGTCCAGCTTGCCGGCGTGGCGAATCCGGAAGCGGCGGTTGCCGCGCTCGAAGCCGCCGCGGATGACCTCCTCAGGCGCGCCAACGCGCTGCAGCCGGCCCTGGTGAAGCGTGGCGGCGGTGCCCGCGGCATCGAGGTTTTCCGTCACCGGCTCGCAGGCGGGCGCGAGTGCGTCGTGCTGCACCTGGCCGTGGACACCCGCGACGCCATGGGTGCAAACCTGGTCAACACGATGTGCGAGGGAATCGCGGCCGAGGTAGAGCGCCTCGCCTCCGGCCGGGCGGCCCTGAAGATCCTCTCCAACTTTGCCGATCGCTCGATCGTGACCGCGGCGGTGGCGATCCCGGCCTCCGCTCTCGCCGGCGGCGGCTTCTCCGGCGAGCAAGTGCGTGATGCCATCGTGCAGGCGACGGACTTCGCGAACGCCGACCGCTACCGCGCCGTCACACACAACAAGGGCGTCATGAACGGCATCGATGCCGTGGCGATCGCCACCGGGAACGACTGGCGCGCCATCGAGGCGTCCGCACACGCCTGGGCGGCGAAAGGCGGCGTTTACCGCTCACTTACGCAATGGACGGTGGACCGGGAAGGGCGGCTGGCAGGCAAACTTTCGCTGCCGCTCAAGGTCGGGATCGTCGGCGGCTCGTTGCGCGCAAACCCCGCGGTCGAAACGTCTTTCGCGCTCCTCGGCGTCGCATCTGCAACGGAGCTCGCCGGGGTCATGGGCGCGGTGGGGCTTGCCCAGAACCTCGCCGCCTTGCGCGCGCTCGTGACGCACGGCATCCAGAAAGGCCACATGCGCCTGCATGCGCGCAGTGTCGCCGCCAGCATCGGTACGCCGCCCGAGCATTTCGAGCGGCTGGTGAAGAAGCTGGTCGCGAGCGGCGACGTCAAGGTCCGCAAGGCGCAGGAGCTGCTGCAGGAACTGCTCACCGGGACGGCGGCCGTCAACGACGAAGAAATGCCCGTGCACGGTAAGGCGGCAGGCAAGGTGATCCTGCTCGGCGAACACGCCGTGGTTTACGGCCGCCACGCGCTGGCGTTGCCGATCGACAACGCGGTGGAGGTGTCACTCGAGGAGACGCAAGGACCTTCGCGGCTGGTGTTCACGGACGTTGCCGATTCGTTCACTGACACGTCGCCGGTGACCGGGCATGTGCGCGACCTGCTGCGGTACATACAACAGCAGCTCGGGGTCGAGGACCGGCATTTCGAGCTGCGGGTGCGCTCGCGGATTCCACCGGCTATGGGGTTGGGCTCTTCCGCTGCCGTCGCTGTGGCGATCATCCGCGCCTTCGATCGCGTGCTCGCCCTCGGCCTTGGCGACGAGGCGGTGAACGGCCTTGCATTCGCGTGCGAGAAGCTTGCGCACGGCAGTCCCTCTGGCATCGACAACACGCTGGCAACCTACGGGCGAGCGATCCTGTTTCGCAAGGAAGCGTCCGGGCCGCCCGCCACGCTGGCGCTGGCCGAGCCGGTACCGCTGGTCATTGCCGCCTGCGGCGAGCGCGGTATCACCCGCGAGCAGGTCTCCGGCGTCGCTACGCGCCGCGCCCGCAACCGCGATCGCTACGAAGCCATCTTCGACGAGATCGATGCGATCAGCCTCGAAGGCGCGAACGCCCTGGCAGCACGCGACTACCCGGCGCTGGGCGCGCTGATGAACATCTGCCAGGGCCTGCTCAACGCACTCGAGGTGTCGACACCCGAGCTCGAGCAAATGATCCACATCGCCCGCGCAGCCGGCGCCGCGGGCGCAAAGCTGACCGGTGCCGGCGGCGGCGGTTCCATCGTCGCGCTGTGTCCCGGCAAGGAGGATGTCGTGCAACAGGCGCTGGAAGCATCCGGCTATCGAATCGTGAGAATGGTGGGAGCATGACGAAGCCGCACCGGATCGTTTCCTCGGAAGCAGAAGAGCTCATTCTCGTCGATGCCGAGGATCGGGAGATCGGCACGCTGGACAAGGGCGCCTGCCACGACGGAGAGGGTGTGCTGCACCGCGCATTCTCGCTCTTCATTTTCAACCCCGAGGGCAAGCTCTTGCTGCAGCAGCGCAGCAGCAACAAGCGGCTTTGGCCGCTTTACTGGTCGAATAGCTGCTGCAGCCATCCAAGGCGTGGCGAGACGATGGAGACCGCGACGGCGCGACGGCTGGATGACGAGCTCCACATCGCGGCCGAGCTGGAGTTCGTCTACAAGTTCGCCTACCAGGCGCGCTTCGGTTCGGCGGGCTCCGAGAACGAGCTCTGCCGGGTCTACCTGGGCCGCACCGATGACGCGGTCACGCCCAACCCGAACGAGATCGCCGCCACGCGATGGCTAGCGGCAGGCGAGGTGTCCGCCGAGCTGGCTC
>CBFGSB010000329.1:0-2665 GCA_965651325.1 uncultured Chromatiales bacterium
CGCCATTTGCCGCGCTCGCGCTGGTCGTGCTGTTCACGAGCTTAGGCGTCTGGCAACTCGACCGCGCGGAGCAGAAGCGAGCACTGGAAGCCTCTTTCGAAACTCCGGGCGCAACCCTCGAGGTCACGGCGAATGCCGAGCCGGCGCTCTACCAGCACATCCGCGCCACCGGACGCTTCATCGACGAACGGCAGTTTTTGATCGGGAACATCGTGCAGGACGGGCGGCTGGGTTTTTACGTCATCACTCCGCTGGAGCTCGCAGCGGGCGGGCCACTTTTGCTCGTGAATCGCGGCTGGGTGGTGCGGCCCGCGGATGGGCGGCTGCCGGACGTGGCGATGACGGACGAGCAGGGCACGATCGAGGGGCGCGCGGGGCAGCTGCCGCGGGTCGGGATACGGCCGGGAACTGCGCTGGAAGCGGGCGGCGGCTGGCCGCGGCTTGCGACTTACCCCACCGTGGATGAGCTGGCGAAAGCGCTGCAGCGACCGGTGTTGCCGTTCGTGCTGCTTGCCGACCCCGACCCCGCGAGCGGCTACGTACGGCGCTGGGAACCGCAGCATATGAGCCCGGCGCGGCATATCGGTTATGCCTTTCACTGGTTCGCGCTGGCCGTCGCCGTCGTGGCAATCACGATCGTCGTGTACCGCAGGAAACGGACGAAGTAATGAGAAACGGGGAAAAAGGGCTGCCGCGAGGGCTGCTGCCGTTCCTGCTGATTGCATCGGTGTTCCTGGTGCCGCTGCTGCTGGCTTCCTGGATGTATTACGGCGGTTCGCTGGTGCCGGAGAGTCGTACCAACCACGGCGCAATCCTGGAGCCGATAATCAATGTCCGCGAGCGGCTCCCGAACTCGGATGCGGCCGCCATGTCCGAGGAACACTGGCTCCTCGTCTACATAAACGCGAGCGCGTGCGAGGACACCTGCCGCGAGATGCTCTACCGGATGCGCCAGTCGCGCCTCATGCTGGGCCAGGACATGGACCGCCTCCAGCGCGTTTTCTTGCACGGCGAAGAGCCGCCGGATAGAGTCTTTCTCGAGGGACAGCATGCCGGGCTCGCCGCGTTGCAGGATGGCGGGCTGGCGCGCCTGCTGGCGGAAAAGCGGCCGGCGGAGCTACCGCCGGGCGGCCTGTTTCTCATCGATCCACTGGGAAACCTGGTGATGTATTTCTCGCCGGACATAGTGCCCGGCGACATGGTCGAGGATATCGAGCACCTGCTCGAAGTCTCGCGAATCGGTTGACGCCTTGTTGAAGCACCTGAGCGCCCCGCCCGTGCCGCGCACGGCCGACTGGCGCGATTACTACGAGCTGACGAAGCCGCGCGTCGTCGTCCTGATCGTGTTCACCGCGGTGGTCGGCATGCTGCTGGCCGTGCCGGGCTGGCCCGGTACCGTGCCGCTCGTGTTCGGCACCCTCGGGATCGGGCTGGCGGCATCGTCCGCGGCCGCGATCAATCACGTGCTCGACGCGCGTATCGACGTGCACATGGCGCGGACACGGCGGCGGCCGCTGCCGCAGGGCAAGCTGACCGAGGGGGAGGCGCTCACTTTTGCCGGCATTCTCGCCGTGCTCTCGATGCTGCTCCTGTGGTTCGTCGTGAACCCGCTGACCGCCGTGCTGACGTTCGTTTCGCTGATCGGGTACGCGGTCATCTATACGGGCTACCTGAAGCGCGCGACACCGCAGAACATCGTCATCGGCGGCGCGGCCGGCGCGGCCCCGCCGGTCCTCGGGTGGGCCGCGGTGACCGGCGAGGTGCACGCGAACGCGCTGCTCCTGTTCCTCATCATCTTCGTGTGGACGCCGCCGCATTTCTGGGCACTCGCGATCGCGCGGCGCGACGACTATGCGAAGGTCGGCATCCCGATGCTGCCGGTCACGCACGGCAACGCTTTCACGCGGCAATTCATCCTGCTGTACACGATCTTGCTGTTGCCGATCACGGTGCTGCCGTACCTGTCCGGGATGAGCGGGCTGATCTACCTCGTCTCGGCCCTGGCGCTTGGCGCGGTGTTCCTGTGGTACGCGATTCGGCTGAAGTATGCCAACGGCCCGGTGCTGCCGATGCGTATGTTCCGGTATTCGGTCAACTACCTGATGCTCCTGTTCGCGGCGCTGCTCTTCGATCACTATTTCCTCATTACGCTGCACCTGAACCCGGCCTGACGGGAATCGCGTCGGACCGGCGGGAATTGCGCGGGCTACGGGCCGCACGGATTTGTTAGACTCCTCGCCGCTGCCCCCCATGGACATCACGCCGATACTCGAAAACCTGAACGAAGCCCAGCGCCGCGCCGTCACCGCGGAGCCGCGGCCCGTGCTCGTCATTGCGGGTGCCGGCAGTGGCAAAACGCGGGTGCTGACGCATCGCGCGGCGTGGCTCATCGACGTCGAGGGCGTGGCGCCGCAAAGCCTGCTCGCCGTCACGTTCACCAACAAGGCCGCTGCCGAGATGCGCGGTCGCATCGAGTCGCTGTTGCGGCAACCGGTGCAGCACCTTTGGATCGGCACGTTCCACGGGCTGGCGCATCGGCTGCTGCGCCGGCACTGGGCGGAGGCCGGGCTGCCGCAGAGTTTCCAGATCATGGACTCCGACGACCAGCTCCGCATCATCAAGCGGATGGTTCGCAACCTCGAGTTGGACGATAGCCGGTGGGTGC
>CBFGSB010000330.1:0-2646 GCA_965651325.1 uncultured Chromatiales bacterium
GTGGTGACCAAGGCCCGCGTCATCCTCGAGGACCAGCTCGAGGACGCGCCGCTCGACCTGCGCGGCTTCGACCGGCCGCGCGCGCTGATCGACGCGATCGAGGAAAACCTCACGCCGCTGCTCGACCTCGTGAAGCGGCCGGTGATCTCCGCGCGCCAGTTCACGGGAGAGCAGATCCTGCAGCTCGCGCGGCTCTCGGCGCGCTTCGAGACGCAGCCGCAGCTCACGACGCGCCCGCTCACGGGCAAGATCCTGATCAGCGCGTTCTACGAGCCGAGCACGCGCACGCGCCTGTCGTTCGAGTCGGCGTGGCACCGGCTGGGCGGCGACATCATGTCGATTACCGACTCGGCGTCCACCGGCATCGCGAAGGGCGAGAGCCTGCGCGACATCGGCGAGATGCTGAACAACTACGGCGACCTCGTCGTGCTGCGCGACAACAACGCGGATTCCGTGTACCAGATGGCGGAGTCCCTGCGCATCCCGATCATCAGCGGCGGCAACGGCTGCGACGAGCACCCGACGCAGGCGCTTGCCGACGTCTATGCGCTGCTGAAATGGCGGCCGTCGATCTGCAGCGGCGCCAACGGCGACGTGCCGATTCGCTTGGGCGTAGTCGGCGTGCCCGGGAAGATGCGCACGGTCCGCAGCCTGCTCCTGCTGCTGCGCAACTTCGCGCATGCACTGGACGAAATCGTCGTCATCTCCGACCAGGACGAGCCGTTCGCCGAGGGCCAGCGCGAGGAGCTGGAGGAGAGCGGGCTCAGGCTCCGCGTTTCCGACGAGTTCGACCGGGAGCTGCCGAAGCTCGACGTCGTGTACCAGAACGCGATCCTCTGGACCGGCAACGACTACGAGGAGCTCGGCGTCAAGTTCCGGCTGGATGTGGCTTCGCCGCTCAAGCCGCACGCCATCGTCCTGCACCCGCTCGCCCGCGGCCCGGAGCTGTCGACCGATCTCGACAACACCGCGCACAACTGGTACTTCGCGCAGGCGCGCGGCGCCGTGTTCATCCGGATGGCCCTGCTCGCCACCATCCTCAAAGTGTTCGTCTGAGAGGGCCGGGAGCGTGTGCGGCATCGCGGGAGTCATGCACCACGACCGGTCGCGGCCGGTCGAGCGCGAGACGCTGGTCGCCATGGCGGCGATGCTGCACCATCGCGGGCCCGACGGTTACGGCTGCCAGCTCAAGGACGGCATCGGGTTCGGGCATTCGCGCCTGACCATCGTCGACCTGGACGAAGAGCGCGGGCGGCAGCCGTTCGTCAGCGACGACGGCCGCTTCATGCTGAGCAAGAACGGCGAGCTGTACGACTACCAGCGGCTGCGCGCGAGCCTGACGGCGCAGGGCGCGCGGTTCCGCACCAAGGTCGACTCCGAGCTGATCCTGCACCTGTACCCGCGGTTGGGGCTCCGCGCCACCCTGCCCTACCTCCGCGGCGAGTTCGCGTTCGCGCTGTACGACCAGCAGGAGGACACGCTGTTCCTCGCGCGCGATCGCTTCGGCATCAAGCCGCTGTACTGGACGGAGACGCGCAATGGCATCGTGTTCGGCTCGGAGCTGAAGGCGCTGTTCGCGCATCCGGACGTCGCCCGCGAGTTCGAGCCTGCCGGGCTCTTTCACCAGCTCATGCAGACCATGGTGCCGGGCACGACGGCGTTCGCGGGCGTGCACCAGGTGAAGCCGGGCCATTACCTCGAGATCAAGCGGCGCGACGGGCGGCTGCACGTGGCCGATCATCGCTACTGGGACATGGAGTTCCCCGTCACGGGACGGCCGGCGGTGGTCGACGACGAGCGGCCCTACATCGACGCGGTGCGCCAGCAGCTCGTGGACGCCGTGCACCTCCGGCTGGAAGCGGACGTGCCGGTCGGCTGTTACCTGTCCGGCGGCATCGACTCCTGCTCGATCATGGGGCTCGCGGCCGCGGCGCGCCAGGGGCCGGTGATGGCCTTCACCATCGGCTTCGACACGGACGAGTACGACGAGACGAAGGTCGCGCAGGAGATGGCGCGCGCTACCGGCGCGCAGCAGGAGATCCTGCGCATCCAGTCGGATCACCTGTACGACTACTTCGTCGAGACGCTGTGGCACACGGAGCGGTCGATCTACAACACGCTCGGCGTCGCGAAGCTCCTGATGAGCCGGCGCGTGCGCGAAGTGAATTACAAGGTCGTGCTGACGGGCGAAGGCTCGGACGAGCTGTTTGCGGGCTACCCCGCATTCCGGCGTGACTTCATCCTGCACGGCCTGCACGACCTGCCGGAGAAGGAACGGGACGAGTGGTCGAAGCTGCTGCAGCAAAGCAACGAGCGCTTCCGCGGCGCGATGCTGGCCGAGGATGCGGTGGACGACCCCGCGCTGGACGCGCTGATCGGCTTCACGCCCTCGTGCCTGCAGCCGTGGCTGGCCGCGGGGCGGCGGGTGCCGGCGATTCTGGCGCCCGAGCATCGCGAGGTGCTGCGTGGCTACGAGCCCGGCCGCGCGATCGCCGAAGCGCTGGACGCCGACGCGCTGCGCGGCCGTCACCCGCTGGACCAGGCGCAGTACGTCTGGATCAAGACCATGCTCGAAGGCCAGATCCTCACCTGGGGCGGCGACCGCGTCGACATGGCGAACTCGATGGAAGCGCGGCCGGCGTTCCT
>CBFGSB010000331.1:0-2530 GCA_965651325.1 uncultured Chromatiales bacterium
GAGCAGGCGCGCGAGAGCCTGTCCGCGCCGAGCGTCAAGCTGATGAAGACGGTCGCCGCGGCGATCAAGGAAGACCTGGGACGGGTCAAGGACGTGCTGGACATTTACGTCCGCACCGGCATGAACAAGTCCTCGGAGCTCGTCCCGCAGCTCGACCTGCTGAAAAAAATCAGCGATACCCTGGGCGTGCTGGGCCTGGGCGAGCTGCGCGGCGACATCGATTCCGAGATCGAGCGGCTGAAGACGGTGGTAAGCCGCGGCGGCGGGGCGAACGAGCAGACGATCCTCGAGATCGCCTCGACCCTGCTCCGCGTGGAGGATCGGCTGGACCAGCAGCTCCTGCGAATGATCGTGCCGCAGGAGCCGCCCGCGCCCGCGGGCGAGGCATCGGAGGCGCCGGACGACGCCGACTACAAGCAGGTCGCGGAAGCCGTGATGCGCGAGAGCATCATCAACCTCGCGCGCATCAAGGAGACCTTCAGCCAGAGCCTCACGGCCAGCGGCAGCTCGCAGGGCATGGACAGCGTGCCGGCGCTGATCCGCGGCATCAAGGCGGGGCTCCTGATGCTGAACAAAACCCGGGCGATGGAAGTCGTCGACCGGATCGGCCGGCTCGTCGTGCTCGCATTGCGCGGCCGCGGCCCGGGCAGGCTGGAGCAGAAGGAAACCGACCGCCTGGCGGACGCCATCGTCAGCATCGAGTACTACATGGAGACGGTGAAAGCGGGCCGCCGCGAACCGGACTACATGCTGGACAACGCCGAGACCTGCCTGAACGTATTGCGGGACCTCGAGAAGCGGCTGTCGAAGGACAGCGCCGACCCGAACGTGACGCAGACGATCAAGCCCTTGCAGGCCGACCCGGCGGGCGCGGCGCGTCCGCCGGCGCCATTGCAGGCGACGGACATCATCCCGGTGCCGGTGGTCGCGGAAGACGCCGAGCACCTGGACCCGGAGCTCCTGGAGCTGTTCATCGAGGAGGCGCGCGAGGAGATCGCCTCGATCGACCGCAACCTGCCGCAATGGGCGGACGCGCCGGACGACATGGAAACGCTCATCACGGTGCGCCGCTCTTTCCATACGCTCAAGGGCAGCGGGCGCATGGTCGGGGCCGAACGCATCGGTGAATACTGCTGGAGCATCGAGAACCTGCTGAACCGGCTGATCAACCGCACGCTCACGCGCACGCCGCCGATGATCGAGTTCATCCTGGAGGCAGCAGCCGTGGTGCCGGAGCTCGTCGAGCAGCTCGAAGTCGGCACCGAGCCGGTGCGCGATGTCAACCTGCTCATGGCGCGCGCGAATGCCTTCGCCGACGGCGACCCCAATGCCGCCTTGCTGACGATCGACCCGCCGGGCGCGGGCGAGCAGGAGGAAGCCGCGGCAGCCCTGGAAATGGACCCGGTGCTGCTCGACATCTTCGGCAAGGAGACGGAGGGGCACCTCCAGGTGATCGATGCCTGGCTCGCGGCCTGCGAGGGCCATCGCCCGCCGTTTCACGTCAACGACAAGCTGCATCGCGCCTGCCACACACTGCACGGCAGTGCCAACATGGCCAACGTGGAGCGCGGCGTCGCCGTTGCGGGCGCTCTCAACCGCTACGTGCGCCGAGCCAATGACTACAACGTCGGGCTGGAGCAGGAAGGACTCGAGGCCTTGCGCGCCGCGGCGCAGGCGATCCGGACCATCGTGGCGGATATCAACCAGCCGGAGCGCGAGCGCGATGACTTCCACACACTGATCGAGAAGCTGCAGGCACTCACCGAAACCATCGAAACGCCGACGGTGCAGGAAGCGGCGATGCCCGAATCCGAGGGCACGGCCGAGGAGCCGCTGCCGGAGCCGGACGAAGAACCGGAAGAGGGCGAGTACGACGCCGAGATCGCGGCCATCTTCTCCGAGGAGGCCGCGGAAATCCTGGAAGAAGCCGACAAGGCGCTCGCGGTCTGGACCAGGGACAAGCACTCCCGCGAGCACGCGGAGAGCCTGAAGCGCCACCTGCACACCCTGAAGGGCGGCGCGCGCATGGCCGGCATTTCGCCCATGGGCAATCTCAGCCACGAGCTGGAAACGCTGCTGATCGGCATCGATGAAGGTCGCGTGCCGGGCTCGCCCGAGCTGGATGAGCTGCTGCAGCGCAGCCTGGACGAGCTGCACCGGATGCGCGACACGGTGACTGCCGGCAAGAAGGTCAAAGCGGCCCTGGAGCTGGAACGGCTGATCCAGAAGGTCAATGGCGGCGGCTCGGCGACGATGGCGCTCGCGGTCGATGAATCTGCCTTGGCGGCCGAGTTCTCCGCGGAGCCTGACGATACGGTCAGCATGGAGATCCTGGACTCCCCGGCGAAAGCGTCGCCGGAGATCGAGACAGCGCCCGCCCGGGATCAGGAAGCGCCGCCTGCGGAGGCGGAGCTTTCGGATACCGCGCCGAAGATTCCGCGCTCGGCGGCGCCTTCGCGGGAGGCCGACGATACCGCCCGTGACCTGCCGGCCATGCGCGTCGAGCCGGAGCCGCCGGCCGAGCCCCCGC
>CBFGSB010000332.1:0-2518 GCA_965651325.1 uncultured Chromatiales bacterium
GAGATCCTGATCTATGACGAGCCGTTCGTCGGCCTGGACCCGATCTCCATGGGCGTGATCGTGCGGCTGGTGCGGAGAATGAACGATGCGCTGGGAATTTCCAGCATAATCGTCAGCCACGACGTACAGGAGATTTCCACCGTGGCAGACCGTAGTTACCTGATCTCCAACGGCAAGGTGGCCGGCTCCGGCAGCCCCGACGAGCTGCACAACACGAGCTCCGAGGTCGTGCGGCAGTTCATGCACGGCATGGCCGATGGCCCGGTGGCGTTTCACTATTCCGCACCGGACTACGCCGAGCAACTGCTCGGCCGGGACGCCGAGTAAGCCGGGCGGCATGCTGCGCGAGCTATACGTCATCTTCAAAGGATTCGTGCGCACCTTCGGCGCGCTGCAGATTTTTTTCCTGCGGCTGCTCATGAATTCGCCCACGGTGCTCGTCAAGCGTTTCCGGCTGGTCGTCTACCAGGTGCACAACGCCGGGGCGCTCTCCCTCGTCATCATCATGGTCTGCGGCCTGTTCGTGGGCGGGGTCCTGGGACTGCAGGGGTATTCCAACCTGGCGCGGTTCAACGCGGAGGATTCGGTAGGAACGTTCGCCGCGTTCTCGCTTCTAAAGGAACTGGGTCCGGTCATCACGGCGCTCTTGTTCGCCGGCCGCGCGGGCACCGCGCTGTCGTCGGAGATCGGCCTCATGAAGGCCACGGACCAGCTCGCGGCCATGGAGATGATGGCCACCAGCCCGCTCCGGCGGGTGATGGTGCCGCGTTTCCTCGGGGGCGCGATCTCGATGCCGATGCTGACGGCCGTGTTCAACGTCGTTGGGCTGTTCGGCGCGCACGTCGTCGCCGTCAACCTGATGGGGGTCGATGCCGGGGCGTTCTGGCAGCAGATTCATTCCGGGCTGGACCTGGCGGACGTCTGGGAAGGCATCCTGAAGAGCATCGTGTTCGGCATCGTCGCGAGCCTGCTGGCGGTATGGGAAGGTTATAATGCAGTCCCGACCGCCGAAGGTGTCGGTCGGGCAACCACGCGCACCGTGGTCTCGACGGCCATTGCAGTGCTGATACTCGATTTCATGATCACGGCCGCGATGATCTAGTTCGCGAGACAGGGCACCAGGACCAAGGACATGCAGCAAACGCGATCAATCGAATTCGGGACCGGGCTGTTCGTGCTGCTCGGGCTCGCCGCGCTGTTTTTCCTCACGACCCAGACCACGGGCTCGGAGGCCTTTTCCGGTGGCGACACCTACCGGGTGACGGCGCGCTTCCAGAACGTGGGCAACCTGAAGGCGCGGGCGCCGGTCTCGATGGCGGGGGTGACGATCGGGCGCGTGACCGGGATCCAGTTCGACCCGCAACGCCTGGATGCCCAGGTGACCTTCGTGATCGGCAACCAGTACAACCAGATTCCGGACGATTCCGACGCGGCCATCCTGACCTCGGGATTGCTCGGCAGCCAGTACATCGGCCTGCAGGCTGGCGGGTCGGACACCTACCTGCACGACGGCAGCGAGATCATGTTCACGCAGTCGGCCGTCGTGCTCGAGAACCTGATCAGCAAGTACCTGTTCCAGAGCGGCTCGGACGAGTCGCAATGACCTGGACCCATAATTGCCACAGCGCAGGGAGTGCCACCGTGATGAAGCTTTTGCTGACCGCCGTTCTTGCCTTCGCCGCGCTACCCGCGATGGCGCAGCAGGCACCCGACGAGCTCGTCCGCGAGACGGCCGAATTGCTCGACCAGGAACTCCAGGGAAACAAGCAGGAGCTGGCCGCCGATCGTGAAGCGCTGTACGCGCTGATCGACGAGATCCTGCTGCCGCGCTTCGACCGGCGCTACGCCGCGCAACTCGTGCTGGGACGCCACTGGCGCTCCGCCAGCGAGGAGCAGCGGCAGCAGTTCATCGAGGCGTTCTATCGCGCCATGGTGCGGCGCTATGCGGAAGGGCTCCTGGATTTCGACCTGGGCAAGTTCAAGGTACTGCCGTACCGCGGCGATCCGTCCGAGCCCCGGACCATGGTGCGCACGACCGTGGAGCTCGAAGACGGGACGACGGTGCCGGTCGACTACGGTCTGGTCAAGCACGATTCGGGCTGGCAGTTGTTCGACGTGCGGATCGAAGGCATTTCCTACGTGCGGCGGTTCCGGACGGAGTTCAACTCGGAAATCCAGGCAACCAGCCTCGATGCAGTGATCGAGCGGTTGCGCAAGGAAGCGAAGCAGCCGCCGCCGGAGGAGCCCGGTGACCCGTTCGAAGGGTCACCGCCTGATCCCGATTCCGAATGACCGACTTCGAGCTCGTCGACGAGGGCGGCGGCAAGTTCTCGCTCAACGGCCGCATGACCTTCGACACCGCCGACCAGATCCTGCGCGAGAGCGAGGACCTGTTCGAGGACCATACCCGCATCGAGGTGTCCCTGGCCGGCGTGACGGCCTCGGATTCCGCCGGGCTTGCGCTGTTGCTCGAGTGGATCACCTGGGCCAATCACACCGTGCGCGAAATCACCTTCAC
>CBFGSB010000333.1:0-2513 GCA_965651325.1 uncultured Chromatiales bacterium
GACACCGAGTCCGGCGAGCCGCACGGCTACATGTTCTACATCGCCTATCGCGTGCCTTCCGCCACGCCACGGCCTCTGCTGTTCCTCTGGAACGGCGGCCCCGGCTCGAACTCCTCGCTGCTGCATTTCGAAGCATTCGGCCCGCAGCGCCTGGAACGAGGACGCCTGGTGGACAACCAGGAAACGCTGCTTCCTGCCGCCGATATGGTGTTCGTCGACCCGATCGGGACGGGATTCAGCCGGCCCGCAAAGGCAGAGTACGCGGCGGAATTCTACGGAACGCTCGGCGACATCCGCTCGGTCACCGAATTCGTTCGCGCCTGGAGGCTGCTTCATGACGCGGCCGAGGCGCCCTTGTACCTCGCCGGTGAAAGCTGGGGCGCGGGACGTGCCGGCGGCGTGGCGCATGCCCTCGAAACACGCGGTATTCATGTCAACGGCCTGGTTTTGATCTCCGGAGGCTCCGGTGTCGATGCCGATGTGCCGGTGGAGCTCCGCCATGCGCTGCGCGTCGTCAATCTGGCGGTCACCGCCCTCTTTCACGGAAAGCTCCCGGCTTCGGTCGGCACCACCGCGGAAGAAGTCCAGGCGGAGGTCGGGCGGTGGGCGCGTGAGGTGTATGCGCCCGCGCTGGCAAGCCTCGATACGCTCACGACAGGCCGGCGCGAAGCGCTTGCACGAGAATTGGCGCTGCGCACGGGATTGCCTGCCGGGATTATCGACCGGGACACATTGCGTATCACACCGCGCCAGTTCCGCACGGCGTTGCTCGAAGCGGAAGGCAAGACTCTCGACACCTTCGATATGCGCATTACGGACGGCGGCGAACGCCATTCGACGGCTAAGATCGTCGGCAATTATCTCCGGGATACCCTCGGCTACCGGACCAGCCTCGTTTACCTCGGCCTCGAGGGCGGCTTCGAACAAGGTTACGCCCCGGACGGCGAGATTCCGCCATCGGTCGGCGAGCGCTGGAACTATTTCACCGTCGAGCTGAGCGAGGAGGAAAAACAGGCGAGGATTGATGAAGCGATACGCATCGGCGCCGGGCCGCCGCGCGGTGGCCCTCCCCTTCCGTCCACGCAGGAGGCGATCGCGTTGAACCCCGGGTTACGGGCACTGGTCGCGTCCGGTCTGTACGACTCATTGGCGAACTGCGCTGCGAGTGAAGAAGCAGACCGGCGGCTCGGCGGAACGCTCGGTGATGCCGTAACCTACAAATGCTATATCGGCGGACACATGATGTACCGCGACGAGGCGACGCGCGTGCGCTTCAGCAACGACGTCAAAGCCTTCATAAAGGAAGCGGAGTAAGACACCGGGCGCGCGGCGTACCCTGGTCCATTCCGCCTGTTACGGGGTGGCGGAACCTCGAGCTCAGGCGCGTGGCAAGACAGCCATCAGGCGCTCGATATCGCTCTCGTCATTGAACACGGACAGGGACATGCGAAAACTGTTCGCACGGGTCGTGATCCGCACCCCGGCGTTCCGGAGCAGCGGCGCCAGCTTGCGCCGCGCATCGGCGTACACACAGGTGACCAAAGGCGTTTTCGATTCCGGGGGCGTCAACAGCTTGTAGCCGCGCCGCGGCAACTCCCTCTTGAGATTGTCGGCGAGTGACTGGGCGTGCGCCTGGATCTTGTCGACGCCAATACCCGCAATATAGTCGAGGGAGGCATCCAGCGCGGCGGACACGATGCTGGCGTGCGTGCCGAGGGCAAACAGGCCCGTCGCATTGTCCTGGAACGCATACTCGGCGATGGTGTCCCCTGGGGGATCCAGCGGATAGATATGCGGCTTGAACTCACTCATGCCGTAGTAGCCGTAATTGATGCGCTTCAGCTGCGGCTGCAGGTCCCTGCGCGCATAGATGAAGCCGAGCCCGAAATCGCCCATCAACCACTTGTATGAAGCGCATGCCGCGAAATCGACCCCGCTGTCGTAAAGGTCGAGCGGGATGCAGCCGGCGGCATGAATGATATCGGCGTATACATGCGCGCCGTTCGCATGCGCGGCTTCGCAGACCGACTTGAGATCATGCTCGAAGCCGTTGATGGTGGAGACGAGGGACAGCGAGACGAGCTTCGTATCCTTGCGGATGGCTTTCCTGATGTCTTCCATCTCGATGCGCCCGTCCCTGGCATGCACGAACGTCACCTCCATGCCGCGGCGCTGCATTTCCAGGTAAAGCGGTAGCGAGCCGAAGAAGTGCAGCGTATCGGTGACGATGTGCCCGCCGGACTCCGGTAGCCCGAGCGCCTTCAGGACCATTTGCTCGCCGGTCGTCGTGCTTTGGACGAACGCGATCTCTTCGGGGTCTGCATTCACCAGGCTCGCGAACTTCCCGATAGGCCCGGGCCCGCTGTCATGGCTCGAATCGACGTCCTCGAGCGAGCGGCGAGCAATGTAGGCCTCCATGGCGCTCCGTACGGATTTTAGCATCGGATGGAAGGAGCCCGCGTCCAGGTAGGCCAGGTCCGTTGGCTCGAACGACGACTTGTCCGGCAGCGCCG
>CBFGSB010000334.1:0-2490 GCA_965651325.1 uncultured Chromatiales bacterium
CCCAGCGCCATCTTCACGAGCCATGGATCGGCTTTCGCGGCAGTGCCCGCGCCGGCGGCGGGCGCCGGTGCGCCATGTACCTCGAATGTGATCAGGATTATGCCGATGGCAAACAACGCCGCACGCTTCATCGTGCCGACCTCCCCAAGGGTGCGCTTGATTGTCAGGACAGCGGCGCGTGCGCGGGGCACTTTGCCGCGGCGCACGCCCGAGACGCGGCCGAAGGTCGCGCAGTATAACGTCGGCGCCGCCGTGCGCAAATAATCGTTGGTATAATGAGCGCGATGGAGGACCGGCACCTGAGTTCGCTCGACCGCCTGCTATCCGGCCTGGACAGCGCATTGCGCGGCATTGCCGCACCTCCTGCCCGTGCCTCCCGCCCGTTCCCCGCCGCGGCGATCCCCCAGCACCCCATGTCCGACGGCGAGCGCCGGCACGCGGCCGCACTGATGCGGGTGAATCATGCCGGCGAAGTCGCCGCGCAAGGCCTGTACCAGGGACATGCCGCGGTGGCGCGCAGCCCGGAGACTGCCGCGCACATGCGCGCCGCGGCCGACGAGGAGCGGGATCACCTTGCCTGGTGCGAACAACGCCTCGAAGAACTGCAATCCACGCCGAGCCGGCTGCGGCCGGCGTGGTACGCCGGGGCCTGGCTGATCGGCGCGGCAAGCGGCATTCTCGGCGATCGCTGGTCACTCGGCTTCGTGGCCGAGACGGAGCGCCAGGTCGAGGAGCACCTGACGGGCCACCTCGACCGCCTGCCGGCTCTCGATGAGCGCAGTCGCGCCGTCGTCCGACAGATGCGCGAGGAGGAGCGCCGGCACGGTCTGGCGGCGACGCGCGCCGGCGGACAGCGCCTGCCCGGCCCCGTGCGCGCGCTCATGCGCGCTGCATCGCGCGTCATGACGGCCACCGCCTACCGCCTATGAAGCAGCGCACCGTTTAAATATAATCCACAGGGCGCGAGGGGTTGGGGAAGCCTCCGATATTTTCAGGAGAATTACGGAGTTAGCTTGCTCTTGCGGATAGCCTGTATTAAAAGAACGACATAAGAGGCGTTGAGGACCTACAAATGCAGACAACAGCCAAGACATTGAGCGATGTGCCGGCGATAAATCGCTTCCTGAGCTATTGCAGGGTGCGCACCGTACCGTCCAAGACGGTCATGATCCACGCGGGAGACCTGCCCGACGTCCTGTATTACATCGTGGACGGTTCGGTCGAGGTGATGATCGAGGACGAGGACGGCAACGAAATGGTCCTGGCTTACCTGAACAAGGGGCAGTTTTTCGGCGAAATGGGCCTCTTCTACGAACAGCCCACGCGCAGCGCCTGGGTGCGGACGCGCAGCGAATGCGAGATCGCCGAAATGACCTACCCGCGTTTCCGGCAGATCGCGAGCGAGAGCCCCGGGCTCGTGTTCGAGCTGGCCACCCAGCTCGCGACGCGCCTCGATCGCACCAACCGCAAGCTCGGCGACCTCGCCTTCGTCGACGTTACCGGGCGCGTCGCGCACGCCATCATGGACCTCTGCAACGAGCCCGACGCCATGACCCACCCGGACGGCATGCAGATCAAGGTCAGCCGGCAGGAGCTCTCGCGGCTCGTCGGCTGCTCCCGCGAAATGGCGGGGCGCGTGCTGAAGGTGCTGGAGGAACAGGGACTGGTGTCGGCGAGCGGCAAGACCATCGTCGTCTACGGCGCCCGCCCGAACCGGAAAGGCTGACCGGGCAGCCGACCATGTCGGCCCGCGATGCGGGCGCTCAGTTCCAGCTACGGCGCTTGCCGCCCGCTTTCGCTATCTGGGCGCGCATCTCCGAGATCGTCTTCGCGTAATCGCTGCTCCCGAAAATAGCGGAACCGGCCACGAACGTATCCGCTCCGGCCGCGGCGATGCGGCCGATATTGTCCGGCTTCACCCCGCCGTCGACCTCGAGGCGAATCGAATAGCCGCTGTCGTCGATGGTCTTGCGCACGCGCCGGATCTTCTCCAGCGACGTTTCGATGAACTGCTGCCCCCCGAAGCCCGGATTGACCGACATGATCAGCACCATGTCGACCTTGCCCAGCACGAAATCGAGCCAGTTGAGCGGCGTTGCCGGGTTGAACACGAGCCCTGCCTTGCAGCCGTGATCCCGGATCAGCGCCAGCGTGCGATCCACGTGGCGCGTGGCTTCGGGGTGCACGCTCATCCAGGTGGCCCCGGCCTTGGCAAAATCGGGGATCAGGCGATCGACGGGCTCCACCATCAGGTGCACGTCGATGGGCGCCTTGATGCCGTGGTCACGCAAGGCGCGGCAAACCAGCGGCCCGATGGTCAGGTTCGGCACGTAATGATTGTCCATCACGTCGAAGTGGACCATGTCGGCGCCCGCGCCCAGAACCGCGTTCACTTCGTCCCCCAGCCGCGCAAAGTCGGCCGAGAGAATCGACGGGGCAATCATTGCTTCCACGGTGCAAACCCTCCCAACAGGTGCCGCCGACTCTACC
>CBFGSB010000335.1:0-2489 GCA_965651325.1 uncultured Chromatiales bacterium
CTATCGCGCCACGCTTGATGTCCCTGCCCGCCGCCGCGCACGAAGCGGTTGTTGGCCGCGCCCCCGGCATATGTGATAATGAGAACCATTATCATTTAACAAATGCACCGCCGGAGGGAATTCATGCCACAAGCACCAGGCGCGCTGCTGCGGGCGCCCGCCCTCGCCCTGTTGCCGTTGCTCACCCTTCTCGGTTGCGGGGGCGAAAGCCCCGAACCCGCCACGAGCACGGAAGGTGATGCCGCCGTGGACCCCGTCGTGGTCTACTCGTCGCGCGCCGAGCAGCTCATCCAGCCCATCTTCGATGCGTACACGGCCGAAACGGGCGTGCCGATCCGCTATACCACCGACAGCGAGCAGCCGCTCATCCAGAAGCTGCTCGCCGAAGGTAACACGACGCCCGCGGACCTCCTGATTACCGTCGATGCCGGCAATCTCTGGTACGCCGCCGAAGAGGGTGCGCTGCGGCCGACGTACTCGGAGGTGCTGGAGCAGAACATACCGGCGCACCTGCGCGACCCGGAGAATATGTGGTTCGCGCTGTCGGTACGCGCGCGTACGATCGTTTACGACACCCGGGATGTCGATCCCGGCGAGCTCGTCGACTACGCCGGCCTGGCGGACGAAAAGTGGCGCGGCAAGCTCTGCCTGCGGACATCGGAGAAGGTCTACAACCAGTCGCTGGTGGCCATGCTGATCGCTGACAAGGGCGAGGAGCAGACCGAGGAAATCGTGCGCGGCTGGGTGGACAACCTTGCAACGGACGTCTTCTCCAACGACACCAGCCTGATCGAGGCCATCGCCGCCGGGCAATGCGAAGTCGGCATCGTCAACACCTACTACTTCGGCAGGCTGCAGAAGGAACGGCCCGATATCCCGGTCGCCGTTTTCTGGCCGGCGGCGGAGACCGGCGGCGTTCACGTCAACGTGTCCGGCGCGGGGGTCACCCGGCATGCGAAGAACCCGGATGGTGCGACAGCCTTGCTCGAGTGGATGTCGTCGGAAACGGCACAGCAACTGCTGGGCGGCGAAAACATGGAATACCCCGCCAATCCCGCGATCGAGCCGCATCCCATCGTCGCGGCCTGGGGAACCTTCGAGACCAGCCCGATGAACGTCGCCCAGGCGGGCGCCTACCAGGCGGACGCGGTCCGGCTCATGGACCGGGCCGGCTACCGGTGACGGCGGCGGCAGTTGCCGTGACGTGACGTCGTAGTCGAGTCGACATGCAAGCCGCGGGCGTAGTCCGGCCCGGGCCCATCGGCCTGGCGGCAGCGGCCGTTCCGCGACTCGTCATCTGGCTGGCCGCTTTCCTGGCGGCACTGCCGCTGGTCGTGGCACTGCTCTCATTTCTCGGCGCTCCCGAGGGCGTCTGGCCGCATCTTGCGCGATACGTCCTGCCGGAAGCCCTCGTCAACACCCTGTTGCTGGCCGCCGGGGTGGCGCTCGGCACCGCACTTCTCGGCGTTTCCCTGGCCTGGTTTGCCGCGTCCTGCGAGTTTCCCGGCCGCCGCTTCTTCGACTGGGCCTTGCTGCTGCCCATGGCGATGCCCGGTTACGTGCTGGGGTTCGCCTTTGCGGCGCTGTTCGAGTTCACCGGCCCGGTGCAGGAAGCCTGGCGCGGGATTTTCGGAGCCTCCGCGTGGTTCCCGGATATCGGGAGCCGGGGCGCTTCCATCGCGACCCTCACCCTCGTTCTCTATCCCTACGTCTACCTCATCGTCCGCGAGGCGTTCCGGTCGCAGGGGATACGCGGTATGGAAGTCGCGCGCGGCTTCGGCTATTCACCCCTGCAGGCCTTCCGCAAAACGGCCCTGCCGATGGCGCGTCCCTGGCTGGTTGCTGGCGTCAGCCTCGCGGTCATGGAGTCCCTCGCGGACTTCGGCACGGTGAAGCTGTTCAACTACACCACCTTCACGACCGCTATCTATCGCGCCTGGTACGGACTGTTCTCGCTCGAGTCCGCGTTGCAGCTTTCGCTGGTGCTGGTCACCCTGGTGCTCGTGGCGCTGCTCATCGAGCGGCGATTGCGCAAAGGGTCGCGGTACACGCCGCCGGGCACGGGCACGCAATGTCGGATCGCGCTATCCGCGGGGAGGGCGGCTGCCGTGACCTTCTATTGCTCCGTCGTGCTGCTGGTCGCGTTCGGCCTCCCGGTGTCGATGATCGTGTACTGGAGCATCCAGACCTTCGCGGTGGAATTCGATGCCGGCTACTGGCAACTGGCAGCGAACACGCTCACATTGTCCGCGGGCGCCGCGACGATGATCACGGCCGTTGCCATCGTCGTCGCCGTGACCGTGCGCCGCAGCCCGGGCGCGCTCAACAGGAGCCTCGCACGCATGGCCACGCTCGGCTACGCGATTCCGGGAACGGTGCTGGCAGTGGGTTTCTTCGTCCCGGTGGCCTGGCTGAGCCGCGTGCTGAGCCGCTGGCTCGCCGGCGACGGCGGAACGGTGATCGCACTGCAGAGCGGGCTCGCGGTCATC
>CBFGSB010000336.1:0-2479 GCA_965651325.1 uncultured Chromatiales bacterium
CGTGTGGATTAATTGCCAGTACGGCGCGCGCTTTATACCATAGTGGGTCTTGCGTGGACAACGCGCTTTTCGGGCACATTCGCGGCGTGGCTCCCGCATTTTGCGCCGTGGCTCGCAGACGTTGAGGTCGGGGCTGGCGGAGCCGCGGCCGGGGGGAGGGGTCTTCGGCGCCGGCCACGAGCACGTCCCTGTGGGCCTGCGGCGTCGGCATCCATGCCTCCGACGCCGCCGAAGACCCCTCCCCCCGGCCGCGGCTCCGCTCCTGACGTGGGTGGCGGGTTTGGCACTGGACGGCGTGGGTGGCGGGTTTCGCTCGGGGTGAGTTTGGCTTGGCTTGGCGGGATATAGTGGATGGAACGCAGCATGCAGGAGCGGCTCCAACTCGAGAAGCGTATGGCGGTGACGATCAAAACGCCTGAAGAGCAGGAGAAGATGCGGGTGGCCGGGCGGCTGGCCGCCGACGTGCTCGACATGATCGGGGAACACGTGCAGCCGGGGGTCACCACCGGGGAGCTCGACCGGATCTGCCACGAGTACATCGTGGAGACGCAAGGCGCGGTGCCGGCGCCGCTGAATTATCGCGGGTTTCCGAAATCGATCTGCACGTCCGTCAATCACGTGGTCTGCCACGGGATTCCCGGGGAGAAACGGCTGAAGAGCGGGGACGTCGTGAACATCGACGTCACCGTCATCAAGGACGGCTTCCACGGCGACACCAGCCGCATGTTCATGGTGGGTAAGACGCCCCCGCACGCGGAGCGGCTGAGCCAGGTGGCGTTCGACGCGATGTGGCGCGGCATCCGCGAGCTCGCTCCCGGCAAGCACCTCGGCGACGTCGGGGAAGCGATCCAGCGGTTCGTGGAGGAGAACCACTTTTCGGTGGTGCGGGAGTATTGCGGCCACGGCATCGGACGGGGCTTTCACGAGGATCCCCAGGTGCTGCACTACGGGCGCGCGGGTACCGGGCTCGAGCTCGCGCCCGGCATGACGCTGACGGTCGAGCCGATGGTGAACGCGGGCAAGCGGCAGGTCCGGCTGCTGCCCGACGGCTGGACCGTGGTCACCAAGGACCGCTCGCTCTCCGCGCAATGGGAGCACACCGTGCTCATCACCGACGACGGCTACGAAGTGCTCACGCTGGGCGCGGCCGAGCGCTAGTGTCCGGGACCGCGACCGCTGACACGACGCGACCCCGGGGGGACGATCCGGCCGTCGCGGCGCTGAACGCCTCGCTGGCCACCGACGGCAGCGACGTTGCCGCCTGCCGGGCGGCGCTGGCCGCGGCCGGCGCCCGCCTCACCGAGCGCTTCCTGGCCGGTGAACCGGTCACCGGGCTGGTGCGGCTGCGGGCCGACATCGTCGACCGGCTGCTCGTGTTCCTCTGGCGGCAGCATGCGGGCAGCTTCGCCGACACCGTGGCGCTGGTGGCGGTGGGTGGCTACGGGCGCGGCGAGCTCCACCCTGCTTCCGACGTGGACATCATGCTGCTCACGGACGACGGCGTGGCCGAGGCAGCCGAGCCCGCCATCGCGGCTTTCGTGGCCGCGCTGTGGGACGTCGGGCTGGAAATCGGCCACAGCGTGCGCACCGTCGCGCAGTGCCGCAGCCAGGCGCAGGCCGACGTGACGGTCACGACGACCCTGATGGAGGCGCGGCGCCTCGCCGGCCCGGAGCGGCTCCTGCTGGAGCTGGAACAAACGATCGCGCCGGACGTGATCTGGCCGTCCGACGCCTTCTTCATGGCGAAACGCGAGGAACAGCGGGCGCGCCATCATCGTTTCGACGACACCGCCTACAAGCTCGAGCCGAACGTCAAGAGCAGCCCGGGTGGCCTGCGCGATATCCAGATCATCGGCTGGATCGCACGCCGGCATTTCGGCGTCCACAGCCTGGAAGAGCTGGTCCGGCTCAAGCTGCTGACGAAAGGCCAGCTCCGGGTAATGCGCGAAGGCCAGGCGTTCCTGTGGCGCGTGCGCTTCGGCCTGCACGTGCTCACCGGCCGCCGCGAGGACCGGCTGCTGTTCGATCACCAGGCCCGGCTCGCCGAGATGCTGGGCTACGAGGACGCCAGCTACACGCTCGCCGTCGAGCAGCTCATGCAGCGCTACTACAGGACCGTGATGGACCTGTCGCGGCAGAACGAGATGCTGCTGCAGCTTTTCGAGGAAGCGATCTTTCGCGACCCGCAAGCGAAACCGGTACCGCTGAACGCCCGCTTCCAGGTCAAGAACGGTTACCTCCAGGCGGCCGACGACGACGTCTTCAAGCGCGAGCCGCCGGCACTGCTCGAGTTGTTCCTGCTGCTGCAGCAGAACCCGGAGCTGCGCGGGGTCAGCGCCGTCACGGTCGGCCTCATCCGCCGCCACCTCTATCTCATCGACGAGGAGTTCCGGCAGAACCCGCGCAACCATCGCCTGTTTTTGAATATCCTGCGCGCGCCGGCCGGGGTCACCCACCAGCTTCGCCGCATGAACCTGTA
>CBFGSB010000337.1:0-2473 GCA_965651325.1 uncultured Chromatiales bacterium
CATTCGCAGAGGCGCCGGGGCGGGCAAAATGGTACAATGGACCGGTTTCGTTCAGAGGACGGGGAATGGCCGAAGAGAGAACTTATACTTCCAGCAATATCAAGGTTTTAAAGGGCCTCGAAGCGGTCCGCAAACGCCCGGGAATGTACATCGGGGATACCGACGACGGGACCGGTTTGCACCACATGGTTTTCGAGGTCGTCGACAACTCGATCGACGAAGCGCTGGCGGGTTATTGCAAGGTCATTACCGTTACAGTTCATGCCGATGAATCGGTGACCGTCGCCGACGACGGCCGTGGCATTCCCGTGGAACTGCACAAGGAAGAGGGCCGCTCGGCGGCCGAAGTGATCATGACGGTGCTGCACGCGGGCGGCAAGTTCGACGACAACTCCTACAAGGTGTCGGGCGGCCTGCACGGCGTGGGCGTATCCGTGGTGAACGCGCTCTCCGAGCAGCTCATCCTGACGATTCACCGCTACGGCAAGATCCACCAGCAGGAGTACCGGCACGGGGAGCCGGTCGCACCGCTGGCGGTGGTCGGGACCACCGACAAGACCGGAACGACGATCCGCTTCAAGCCGTCCAGCAATACCTTCACGAACATTACCTTCCATTACGACGTGCTGGCGCGGCGGCTGCGCGAGCTCTCGTTCCTCAACTCCGGCGTGCGCATCGAGCTCGTGGACGAGCGCGAGGACAAGCGCGACGTCTTCGAGTACGAGGGCGGCATCCGCGCGTTCGTGGAACACCTGAACAAGAACAAGACCCCGATCCATCCGGCCGTGTTCCATTTCCAGGTGGAACGCGACCGCGTCGTCGTCGAAGCCGCGCTGCAGTGGAACGACGGCTACCAGGAAAACATGTTCTGCTACACGAACAACATCCCGCAGCGGGACGGCGGCACGCACCTGGCCGGCTTCCGCAGCGCGCTCACGCGCACGCTGCACAGCTATATCGAGCGGGAGATGTCCGCACGGCGGGAGAAGATCGTGCCGAGCGGCGACGACGCCCGCGAGGGCCTGACCGCCGTCCTGTCCGTGAAGGTCCCGGACCCGAAGTTCTCGTCCCAGACCAAGGACAAATTAGTTTCATCTGAAATTAAAGGCGTCGTCGAGTCGGCAATGTCCGAGCGCCTGGAGGAGTTCCTGCTGGAAAACCCGCAGGAGGCGAAGGTGATCGTCGCGAAGATCATCGAAGCGGCGCGTGCCCGGGAGGCCGCCCGCAAGGCGCGCGAGATGACCCGCCGCAAAGGGGCGCTCGACGTGGCCGGCCTGCCGGGCAAGCTCGCCGACTGCCAGGAAAAGGACCCGGCGCTGTCCGAGCTCTTCCTCGTCGAGGGCGACTCGGCCGGCGGCTCCGCCAAGCAGGGGCGCGACCGCCGCACCCAGGCCATCCTGCCGCTCAAGGGCAAGATCCTGAACGTGGAAAAGGCGCGCTTCGACAAGATGCTGTCGTCGGCGGAAGTCGGCACGCTGATCACGGCGCTCGGCACCGGCATCGGCCTCGACGATTTCGATCCCGACAAGCTGCGCTATCACCGCATCATCATCATGACCGACGCGGACGTCGACGGCTCGCACATCCGCACGCTGCTCCTGACCTTCTTCTACCGCCAGATGCGGGAGCTGATCGAGCGCGGCCACGTCTACATCGCGCAGCCGCCGCTCTACAAGATCAAGAAGGGCAAGCAGGAGGTGTACGTCAAGGATGACGCCGAGCTCACCGAATACCTGCTGAACACCGCGCTCGAAAACGCCGAGCTGCACGTCAACGCGGAGGCACCGCCCCTATCCGCCGCCGCGCTCGAAGCGCTGGCGAAGGAATACATGACGGTTGAGAACATCATCCGCCGGCTCGCCGACCGCTACGACGAAAAGGTGCTGCGCACCATCGGCGACCTCCCGCCCGTGACCTCGGCAATGGTCGACGACCTGGACCAGCTCGAAGCGTGGACCGAAAAGCTTGCGGCAGCCCTGCCGACCACCAACGGCGGCCGCGACAACGGCAACGGCGGCACCTATACCGCCGAGCTCGAGCGCGGCGACACCGATGGCGAAGGCGTGCGCCTGGCCATCCGCCGCATGCAGCATGGCATCGGCACCACGCGCTACATCCCGCGTGAGTTTTTCGAAACCAACGAGTACGCACGCATCGTCTCGCTCGCCGAGAAACTGCGCGGCCTGATCGGCGCCGGCGCCTACGTCGCCCGCGGCGACAAGCGCGAAGCGATCGCGTCATTCGAGGAAGCGCTCACCTGGCTCATGAGCGAGGCGCGCAAGGGGCAGTCGCTGCAGCGTTACAAGGGCCTCGGCGAGATGAACCCCGAACAGCTGTGGGAGACGACCGTCAACCCGGAAACGCGCCGGCTGATGCAGGTGAAGATCGACGACGCGGTAAAGGCGGACGAGATCTTCACCACGCTGATGGGCGACCAGGTCGAGCCGCGCCGCGAGTTCATCGAGCGCAACGC
>CBFGSB010000338.1:0-2466 GCA_965651325.1 uncultured Chromatiales bacterium
AAACCGCGCTCTTCCATCGCGATGCACGATCGCCGACGCTTCCGTTTCTTGTTGCAATGGAGCGAAGCGATGAAGAGGAAGGCGGTGCCGAGCGAACGCGAGGGCTACTGGCTCGCCCATCTCGAAGCCTGCGAGCGAGGCGGCCAGACCACGAAGGCATACGCGCACGAACATGGCCTGTCGGTGTCGATGATGTATTCCTGGCGCAAGAAGCTCACGGCCCGTGGCTTGTGGACCCGGGAGTCAGGACCGCGGACCGTGTCGACGTTCGAGCGGTTCGAAGTCGCCGACACGGCAATGCCGATGGCCTGGCACATCGTGCTGCCGAACGGTGTCGAGATAGGATTCTCCGGAGCGGTCGACGCGTCGGCGCTGGCGGCGGTGCTGGGAGCGGCGAAGGGGCTGTGATGCGGCCGTCGAGCGAGCTGCCGGCGGTATATCTGTGCCGGGAGGCGGTGGACTTCAGGAAGGGCATCAACGGACTCGCTGCGCTGGTCGAGGAGTCGCTGGAGCTCAATCCGTTCAGCGAGCAGCTGTTCGTGTTCTGCAACCGGGCGCGGGACCGGGTGCGGATCCTGTACTGGGAGAGGAACGGTTTCTGCCTGTGGCAAAAGCGCCTGGAGAAGCACCGTTTCCACTGGCCGCGCCGCGAGCCGGGGGCGGTGGTGACGCTCACGGGCCAACAGTTGAACTGGCTGCTGGACGGTCTCGACGTGATGCGGATGAAGGCCCACGAACGGCTCTTCTACCGGCGGGTTTCCTAGCGTTATTCGCAATATTATCAGTGACTTGAACGTCTGGCTGCGGTATAATCCGCAACCATGTCCAGCGCCGTTTCCGCCCTTCCCGACGACATCGAGAGCCTCAAGGCGCTGGTGCTCGAGCAGGCCGGGCAGTTGCAGGACGTCACCGAGCATGTCGCCCAGCTGACGGCCGACAATGCTCGCTACCAGGCCCGCATCCTCACCCTCACCGAGCAGCTGAACCTCGCCCTGGCGCGCCGTTACGCGGCCCGCAGCGAGAAGATCTCCCCGGATCAGTTGCCGCTGTTCGACGAGGCCGAGGTGGAAGCGGCCGATGCCGATATCGACCTTCAGGAACAGGACGGCGACGCAGAGGCCGGAGCCGGCGCCGACACGGTCGAGATCGCGAGCCACACCCGGAACAGGCGCGGGCGCAAGCCCCTGCCCGAGAGCCTGCCGCGGGTCGAGGTCGTCCACGACCTGCCCGAGGCCGAGCGGGTCTGCCCCCATGACGGTCAGGCACTGAAGGAAATCGGCGAGACGGTGTGCGAGCAACTGGACATCGTGCCGGCGACGATCCGGGTGATCCGGCATATCCGCCGGAAATACGCCTGCGACTGCGGGCAGTGCATCAAGACGGCACCGCTGGCGCCGCAGCCGATCCCGAAGAGCCTGGCGGCGCCGGGGCTGTTGGCCCATGTGGCGGTATCGAAGTACCAGGACGCCTTGCCGCTGTACCGCCAGGAGCAGATTCTCACCCGGATCGGGGTGGACATCCCGCGGGCGACGCTCGCCCACTGGATGATCCGCGCCGGGGATCTGGTTCAGCCGCTCATCAACCTGCTTCGCGACACGTTGCTCGGCTACGACGTTATCCAGATGGACGAGACGCCGGTGCAGGTGCTGAAGGAACCCGGCAAGACCCCTCAGTCGAAGTCTTACCTCTGGGTACAGCGCGGCGGGCCGCCGGACCGGCCGGTGCTGCTGTACGACTACGACCCCTCGCGCAGCGGCGCGGTGCCGAGGCGCCTGTTGGCCGACTATACCGGCACCCTGCAGACCGACGGCTACGAGGGCTATCGTGCGGTGGTCGAGGCCAACGGCATCCATCACGTCGGCTGCATGGCTCATGCGCGGCGGCGCTTCGCCGATGCGGTGAAGGCGCAAGGGAAGAAGAAAAAGGCCGGCGTCGCCCAGCACGGCCTGGCACTGATCCAAAAACTGTACCGGATCGAGAAGCAGGCCCGGGATCTCGCCCCGAAGGATCGCAAGGCGTACCGCGACTGCCATGCCCGGCCGGTGCTCGACAAGTTGCGCGCCTGGCTGGATACCCAGCTTCCCCAGGTGCCGCCGCAGACCGCGACGGGCAAGGCGCTCAACTACCTCAACGACCAGTGGGGCCGCCTGGTTCGCTATCTCGATGACGGTCGCATCGAGATCGACAACAACCGCACCGAGAACGCCATCCGGCCATTCGTGGTGGGACGCAAGAACTGGCTGTTCAGCGACTCGGTGAAGGGCGTGACCGCCAGCGCCAACCTGTACTCGCTGATCGAGACGGCCAAGGCCAACGGGCTCGAACCCTATGCGTACCTGTGCGAAGCGTTCACCCGGCTCCCCACTGCTGCCACCGTCGCCGACTTTGAGGCGCTGCTGCCGTTCAACATCGACACGGATCGCATCGGCGACTGACGCGCAAGGGCGGCGTTCGTCGAGCGCTTAC
>CBFGSB010000339.1:0-2459 GCA_965651325.1 uncultured Chromatiales bacterium
GTACCCCCCGCCCGGCCCTGCCGACCGCGCTAACGCAGCCTCGAAGCACTTATGACACGAGACACCAACATCACCAACCTGCTCGGGGTGCCGCAAAGCCGGCTGGAGGCGTTCTTCGCGGAAATCGGCGAAAAGCCGTACCGCGCCCGGCAGGTCATGCAGTGGATCTACGGCCGCGGGGTGGATCGCTTCTCGGACATGACCGACATTTCCAAGGCACTGCGGGCGCGGCTGGAGTTGCTGGCGGAGGTGCGCCCGCCGCAGGTGATCTCGGAGCAAGCGTCGGCGGACGGAACGATGAAGTGGCTGTTTGCATCCGGGGCCGGACAAGCCGTCGAGACCGTGTTCATTCCGGAGCCGGCGCGGGGCACGCTGTGCATTTCGTCGCAGGTGGGCTGCGCGCTCGATTGCGCGTTTTGCGCGACGGGCGCGCAGGGATTCAACCGGAACCTGGCGGCCGCGGAGATCGTCGGACAGGTGTGCCACGCCAACCGGGTGCTGCCGCGCCGGAGCAACGGCACGCCCGCGGTCACCAATGTCGTGTTCATGGGCATGGGAGAGCCGCTGGCGAACTATCGCAACGTGCTGCCGGTGCTGGAGCTGCTGATCTCCGAGCTCGGATTCGGCCTGTCGCGGCGGCGGGTGACCGTCAGCACCTCGGGACTCGTGCCGCAGATCGAGCGGCTGGGGCAGGATTGCAACGTGTCGCTCGCCGTCTCGCTGCACGCGCCGGACAACGCGCTGCGCGACCGGCTGGTGCCGATCAACCGCGTGCACCCGCTGGAGGCGCTGCTCGACGCGTGCTGGCGCTACGCGGCGCGGCGCCAGGGCCGGTTCATCACGTTCGAGTACGTGATGCTGGACGGCGTCAACGACTCGCCGGCCGAGGCCGACCGCCTGGTGCGCCTGCTCCGGGGGCGTCCGGCGAAGGTCAACCTGATACCCTTCAACCCGTTCCCGGGCAGCGCTTTCCGGCGCTCCGGCCGGGCCACGATCGAGGATTTCCAGGCGCGCCTGAGGCAGGCCGGCCTGGTGACCACGACCCGCAAGACCCGGGGGGATGACATCGACGCGGCATGCGGCCAGTTGGCTGGTAAAGTAAGCGACCGGATCAAAGTCCGGTTGAGCGAGAAGAACTCGAAGGTGGCCACAGCGTGAATATAAAGGGGAGACTGCCCGTAGCGGGCCTGGCGGTGCTGGTGATGCTGGTCATGACGGCCTGTATATCGACGACCACGAACGTCGCGCCGGAAACCGATGATTCGGATACGGCGCGCAAGTACTACCAGCTCGGCGCCCGCTACTTCCACAACGGCAATTACGAGCTGGCGCGCGACCGCCTGCAGCGCGCGATCTCGTTCGACCCGAACCTGGCCATCGCCCACTCGGTGCTCGCACTGACGTACGCGCAGCTCGACAACGAGCGGCTGGCGGCCGAACATCACAAGAAGGCCGTGCGCGCGGAACCTTCCAACCATATCGTGCGTAACGCCTACGCCGTGTACCTCTGCGGGCGCAAGCAATTCGACGAGGCGCGCGAGCAGTTCGAGCGCGCCGCGCGCATTCCGGACAACGACGACGCGGAGATGACCCTGACGAATGCCGGCGTCTGCTTCTCCAGCAAGCCGGACCTGGCGGCGGCCGAGGCGTACTTCCGGCGGGCGCTGGAGGAAAACCCGAGGTACGGCGAAGCCCTGCTGCAGATGGCGCTCCTGATGTACCAGGAGGAAGAGTACCTGCACGCCCGCGCATTCATGCAGCGCTACCTTGGGAGCAACCGGCCGACGCCGGAAGCGCTTTACCTTGCCGTGCAGATCGAAACGTCGCTCGGCGACGATCGCGCCAGGGAAACATACGAGAACCAGCTTCTGCGGGAATTTCCCCGCTCCGCACAGGCCCGCCGGGTGCTCGCGGCGAGCTGATCGCCGCGGGCCCCTGAACCCACGTAATCGCCGGCGTGAACGAACAACCGGACATTGCTGCCGACGAGGAGCGCAAGGAATCGCGCGCCGGCAAGCGGCTTGCCGAGGCGCGGCAGGCGCGCGACATCACGATCGTGGATATCGCCCAGGAGTTGCACCTCGACGAGCCGAAGGTCAGGGCACTCGAGCAGAACCGCTTCGACGCACTGGGCGCCCCGGTATTCGTCAAAGGTTATATCCGCAAATACGCGGAGCTCGTCGGCGTTCCGGTCGACGAAGTGCTGGCCGAGTACCGCCGGTTCGAAGAGCGCGACGAGCCGCCGCCGATCGTCGGGCTGCGCCGGCCGCCCGGGCCGGAAGTCTCCGTCGGGCCGTGGCTGCGCGGGATACTGGTCATTGCGATCGTTGCCGGCGCGGCGTGGTTGTGGCTGTCGGGGACGCTCGATCCGCTCTTCAGCTCGCCGGAACCGGCCACACCGGCGCCCTTCGCGCCGGCGGCGCAGCCCTCCGGTGATGCCGTCGTGCAGCCGGAACCCG
>CBFGSB010000340.1:0-2409 GCA_965651325.1 uncultured Chromatiales bacterium
GCCTGGTCGACGAAGAACCAGGTGTCCTCGCGCGAGATCCGCCCGGCCGGGATCCCGGCATCGCCGTCCACGGCCCGCGGCAGCACCTCGCTCTTCGCCGCGCCCGTCACGAACCAGCAACGCTGGCGCGCGCCCGACAGGATCGCGTAGTTCAGCGAAAGGCGCCGGAACCCCTGGTACTCCTTCGAGACGATGACCGGCGCGCCGGAGTCGGCGGCCGGGTCGTCCGGCAGCAGCGACGCGGTGTGCCCGTCCTCCCCAAGGCCGAGGTGCACCAGGTCCAGCACGAGCCCCGCGCCGAGCACCTGCCCGAGCGTTGCCGCGTAGTCCGCGGCAGCGGCTTCGAGGTCCTCGCGCGCCACCGGCATCGGGTGGAGCTGCTCGCAGGGAATCGCCACGCGATCCACCAGCAGCGCGACGATGGCGCGAAAATTCCGTTCGGGAGACTCCAACGGCGCCGCGCGCTCGTCGACCTGGAACAGGTGCACGCGCGTCCAGTCGAGCTTCTCGCGCGCAAGCGCCTCGAACATCGCGTGAGGTCCACGGCCTCCGCTCAGGGCGAGGGAGAACATCCCGCGCTCCGCAATCGCGAGCCGCCCCTGCTCACCGATGAAACGCGCTGCTGCCAGCGCAAGCTCGTCTGCATCGGCTTCGATGTGGATCTTCATTCGCAGCGCGGGAACAGCCAGCCGCCGACTCCGTCGGCCAGCGCCTCCGCTTCCTCGGGACCCCAGCTCCCGGGTTCGTACACGGCAACGGGGTCGGGCAGGTCGAGCACGGGGTCGACGACGCGCCAGGAATGCGCGACCGTGTCCTCGCGCGCGAACAGCGTATGGTCGCCGCGGATAGCGTCGCCGATCAGGCGCTCGTAGGCGCCCATGTGATCGCGGGCATCGTCGCGCACCAGAAGCTCCACGTTTTCACCGACCATTTCGCTGCCGGGCTTCTTGGACAGTGCGCCGAGCGCGATGGCGACGCGCTTCGGCCCCAGGCGGAACCGGAAATAGTTCGGCGCGCACGGTTGGCGCTCTTCCCGCAAGACGGCCGTGCGCTTGAGCTCCACCACCACCTCGGTAACTGTGGCCGCCATGCGCTTGCCGGTGCGAATCAGGAAAGGTACGCCACGCCAGCGTTCCGAGTCGATCGTCAGCTTCATCGCCGCGAACGTTTCCACGTTGGAATCGGGTGCAACGCCTTTTTCCTCGCGGTAACCCGCGTACTGGCCGCGCACGAGGTCCCCGGGTGAGAGCGGGTGCACGCGAGACAGCACCTCGGCCTTGGCGTCGCGCACGGCGTCGCCGGACAGGTTGGCCGGGCGCTCCATCGCAACGTGCGCAACGACCTGCAGCAGGTGGTTCTGCACGACATCGCGGATGGCACCGACGCTGTCGTAGAACGCGCCGCGCGTCTCCACGCCGAAATCCTCGGCCATGGTGATCTGCACGCTCGAGACGTGCCCGGCGTTCCAGATCGGCTCCAGGAAGGAGTTGGCAAAGCGGAAATACAGGAGATTCTGCACCGACTCTTTGCCGAGGTAGTGATCGATGCGGTAGATGTCCTCTTCGTCGAACACAGCGTGCACCGTGTTACCCAGTGCTTGTGCCGATTCGAGGTCACGGCCGAAAGGTTTTTCGACGACGACCTGCGCGTCCGGACCGGCGCAGCCCACCGCATCGAGGCTGCGGATCACGGTATCGAACATGCTCGGGGGGATCGCGAGATAGTAGAGCGGCGCCCGGGCGTCGCCGATTGCCTCGCGCAGCCGCTCGAAGGTCTCCGGCCTGGAATAGTCGCCATCGACGTAGCCGAGCAGCTCCGTCAGCCGCTGCGTGGCGGCTTCGTCCTCCACGCCGTGCTCCGCGATGCTGTCGCGAACGCGCTGCCTGAGGTCATCCAGCGTCTTGCCGCCGCGTGCCGTGGCAATGACCGGGATGTCGAGCTGCTGCTTGCGCACCAACGCCTGCAGTGCGGGAAAAATCGACTTGTACGCGAGATCGCCGGTCGCGCCGAACAGGACGAGTGCATCCGAGCGTACGCTCATCGCTCTTCGTGCCCCCCGAACTGGCGGCGCATTGCCGAGAGTATGCGGTTCGCATAATCGTCCCGTTCGCGCGACGTGAAGCGCGCGAACAGGGCGGCGGAGAGCACCGGCATCGGAATGGCCGCATCGATGGCCGTCTGCAGCGTCCAGCGGCCTTCGCCGGAGTCGGCCACGGTACCGCGCAGGTCGGTCAGGCGCGCATCCTTCTGCAGCTCTTCCGCGGTGAGGTCCAGCAGCCACGATCGCACCACGCTGCCGTGCCGCCAGAGTTCCGCTATCGCACCGGTGTCGAGCTCGTACTGCAGCGCTTTCCGGTCCATCAGCGGTGCTGTCTCGGCATCGCGCGCGTGCTCCTCGTTGCCGATGTC
>CBFGSB010000341.1:0-2409 GCA_965651325.1 uncultured Chromatiales bacterium
CCGCCGCGGCCCTCACCTGGCGTAACAGCACCTGGAGCTACGCCGACCTGCTCGACGCGATCGACGCGGTCCGCCGCAGGCTCGCAAGCGCAGAACCGGGCGCCCGCGTCGCCATCCTGGTGCGGAATTCGCCGCACTACGCGGCTGCGTACTACGGTGTCCTGGCGGCCGGTTGCGTCGCCGTTCCCCTCAACGTGCAGGAACGAGCCGGCGTGCTTGCGCGGCAAATTGAGCACAGCGAGGCAAGCCTGCTGATCGCCGATCCTGCCCACAAGGAATGGGAAACGCTGCTCGGCATGCTGCCCTCCGGAGTCGACGTCGTGAGCGTCACGCCGGACACCGGCAGCGATGCCGTAACGCGCTTCCACAGCGAGATCGCCGCGCCTGGCGAAAGTGCGGCAACCACCACACTCGAAAGCAACCGGCTGGCCGTCATTCTCTACACCTCCGGCACGACGGGTCAGCCAAAAGGCGTGATGCTGAGCCACGGCAACGTGCTGTCGAACGCACTGGCGATTGCAAGCTACCTTCGCCTGACACGGGAAGAACGCGGCCTGTGCGTGCTGCCCTTTCACTTCTCCTACGGCAGCTCCGTGCTCAACAGCCATCTTGCCTGCGGCGCCACGCTGCTGCTCGAAGACAACCTCGCATTTCCGCACGTGGTGCTCGAACGGATCCAGAACGAAGGCGTGACCGGGTTCGCCGGCGTGCCCTCCACGTTCGCGCTCCTGCTCGGCCGTTGCCGCCTGGAAGACTACGACCTCGACAGCCTGCGCTACGTCACGCAGGCGGGCGGCGCGATGCCGAGGGCGACAGTCGAGCGGCTGCACGCCGCGATCCCGCGCGTCGAGATCTACATCATGTACGGCCAGACCGAGGCGACCGCCCGCCTCACCTGGCTGCCGCCGGAGCAGCTCGACGCCAGGCCCGGCTCCGTCGGCGTTCCGATCGACGGGGTCACGATCGACGTGTGCGACGAGCACGGCCGCTCGCTGCCGCCCGGCACCACCGGCGAGATACGCGCCCGCGGGCCGAACGTGATGCTCGGCTACTGGAAGAATCCCGAGGCCTCCGAGCGTGTGCTGCGCGACGGCTGGCTGCACACGGGCGACCTGGGCCACCGCGACGCCGACGGGTACCTGTACATCGACGGGCGTGCCGTCGAGATGATCAAGACCGGCGCCTTCCGCGTCAGCCCGCAGGAGGTCGAAGAAGTCATCGCCGCGCTCGACGGGGTGCAGGAAGCCGGCGTTACCGGCATACCCGACGAGATGCTCGGCCAGGCGATCCTGGCCGTGGTGATCCCGAAGGCCGGCAGCGACCTGGACGCACGCACCGTGAAGGCGCACTGCCACCAGCGGCTCGCCGCTTACAAGGTGCCGAAGCAGGTGCGCTTCGTCACGGAGTTCCCGCGCACGTCGTCGGGCAAGATTCAGCGACTCGAACTGACCACACAGGTGAACGCATGACCCGCAACCAACCGACCCTCGACATGCAGGTGCTGTCCTTCGACATGGATTCGGCCGTCGCATCCATCACGCAGCGCATGCGCGAGATACTCTCGAAGGACCTGTCGCGGCGCGGCCTGGTCATCGCGGTGTCCGGCGGCATCGACAGCTCCGTGTGCGCCGCTTTGGCGGTTGCGGCTGTCGGCCCGAAGCGGGTTTACGGCCTGCTGCTCCCGGAGCGTGACTCTTCCGATTTCAGCACCCGCCGCGGGCGCCAGCTCGTGGAGCACCTGGGTGTCGAGCACGAGGTCCACGACATCGCACCGGCGCTCGAGGCGATCGGCTGCTATCGCTGGCGCGACGATGCGATCCGCCGGGTCTTCCCGGAATACGGGGAAGGCTGGAAAAACAAGATCGTGATCCGCGGCGGCATCGAAGGCCGGATGAATCACTTTCACCTGATCGTGCAAAGCCCCGACGGCGAAGTGCGGGAAGCCCGCCTCGGCCTGCCGGAGTACCTGCAGATCGTCGCCGCGACCAACTACAAGCAGCGCATCCGCAAGACGGTGGAGTACTTCCACGCCGATCGCCTGAACTACGCGGTCGTCGGTACGCCGAACCGGCTCGAGTACGACCAGGGCTTCTTCGTCAAGAACGGCGACGGCAGCGCCGACATCAAGCCGATCGCACACCTGTACAAGTCACAGGTTTACGCGCTCGCGGCGCACATGGGCCTGCCGGACGACATCGTCAACGCCACGCCGACTACCGACACTTACAGCCTGGCGCAGGGCCAGGACGAGTTCTACTTCGCCCTGCCCTACCAGCAGATGGACCTGGCGCTATGGGCGTTCAATCACGGCTACCCGGCCGCGGACCTGGCCGCTGCACTGTCCATCAGCGAAGCACAGGCCGCCAACGTGTACCGCGACATCGAATCGAAGCGCCGCGGTACCCGCTA
>CBFGSB010000342.1:0-2408 GCA_965651325.1 uncultured Chromatiales bacterium
AGTGTTCTGGCGGCGGGCGACATGGCGGAGGCTGTTCCGCATCCAGCGCATACTGGTCCGGCACGGTCTCGACGACGTCATCGCCGCCACGCATTTCCTGCGCCCGCTCCGCTACCTGTTCTACTTCGCGCCTCGCCAGGTCGACCGCTCGGCGCCGCTCGGCGTGCGCATCCGGCTGGCGCTCGAGGAGCTCGGGCCGATTTTCGTGAAGTTCGGGCAGGCCGTCTCGACCCGGCGTGACCTGCTGCCGCCCGATCTCGCGGATGAACTGGCCAAGCTGCAGGATCGCGTGCCACCGTTCCCCGCGGAGACCGCGATCGGTATTCTCGAAGGCAGCTACGGCCGGCCGTTGACTGAAGTGTTCGAGCGGTTCGACCGCGAGCCCTTCGCGGCGGCGTCGATTGCGCAGGTCCACACGGCGAGCCTCCCGGGCGGCAAGGAAGTCGTCGTCAAGCTGCTGCGGCCCGGCGTCCGCCAGCAGATCGATGAAGACCTCGCGGTGCTCTACGCGCTGGCGGACCTCGCAAACCGGTACTGGCGCGGGGCGCGGCAATTCAGGCCGCTCGACCTGGTCGCGGAATACGAGAAGACCATCATCGACGAGCTGGACCTCATGCGCGAGGGCGCGAACGCGGCGCAGCTCAAGCGCAATTTCGCAGGCTCGGATCTCCTGTACGTGCCCGACGTGTACTGGGAATACTGCCGCCCGGAGGTGCTGGTGCAGGAGCGCATCTACGGCGTCCCGATCAGCGACATGGCGGCTTTGCGCGCCGCAGGCACGAACATCGAGCGGCTGGCGAAGAACGGCGTCGAGATTTTCTTCACCCAGGTGTTTCGCCACAATTTCTTTCATGCCGACATGCATCCCGGCAACATATTCGTGCAGGTCGACGATCCCGAGCACCCGAAGTACGCGGCCGTGGATTTCGGCATCGTCGGGACCCTGAGCACGGAGGACAAAAAATATCTCGCCGGCAACTTCATGGCGTTCTTCGATCGCGACTACCACCAGATCGCCAGGCTGCATCTCGATTCGGGTTGGGTACCGCCGGACACCCGCGTCGACGAGCTGGAATCCACGGTGCGTACCGTGTGCGAGCCGATCTTCAGTAAACCGCTGGAGGAGATCTCGTTTGCGCAGGTCATCTCACGTCTGTTCGAAGCGGCGCGCCGCTTCGACGTGGAAATCCAGCCGCAGCTCCTGCTGCTGCAGAAGACCCTGGTGAACGTGGAGGGCCTCGGGCGCGAGCTCTACCCGCGGCTCGACCTGTGGGAGACCGCCCGGCCCGTGCTGCGGCGCTGGATGGACGAGCAGGTCGGCCCGCGCGCCGTGCTGCAAAGCGTCCGCGAAAACCTCCCGCAGCTTCGCGAAGCGCTGCGCGAGCTGCCGGGGGCCGTACGGCTGCTGTCGGAACAGGCGGCCAAGGGCCAGCTCCGCTTCGAGGTGCGCGCACCAGGGCTCGAACGCGTGGAAAACCACCTGCGCAGCGCCCGGCGCCAGCGCTTCTGGCTCGCGCTCGGCTTTACCAGCTTCGTCTCCGGCGTGCTGGTGCTGGCCCTCGCAGAAGCCGCTGTCTACGGCTGGCTGCTCGTCGTGGCCGGCGCAGCCGGGTTCTTCACGGGACGTCCCCGACGCTGATCGCGGGGCCGTTCGAGCCCAGCAATGCCGCAATCCGTTCCCGGTCTTTCATGAAGATGTAGTTGCGGTGCCGCACACCCGGACGCACGTACTCGAAACGGTCGAAGGCCGAGTACGGCTGGTAGCTGCCGCGGGTATTGCGCAGCAGGCTCTCGTGATCCGCGCGCTCCACGTGAAAGAACACGCCGTCGTAGCCCAGGTCCGCCAAAAAGCCGAACAAATCCCCCTGCCGCGCCTGCTCGTCGTGGCATTCGAACAGCAGCACCGGCCCGTCCTCGCGCAGGATACCCTCGGCGCCGCGAAACGCCTCCAGCTCGTGGCCCTCGACGTCGCACTTGATGAACCGTACCGGCTCGTGCGGCGTCTCCGCGAAAAACCCGTCCAGCGTCGTCACCGGGATCTCGATTTCTTCGAGACCGCTCCCCGCGTCGACGTGAAAACTCGCCTGCCCCGACCCGGCCTTGCTCCGCTGCATTTTCAGCACGCCGGGACGGGACGACAGGCCCCGGTTCACCACCGTGAGATTCGCGAGCCCGAAGCTTGCCGCGACCGCCTCCAGGTGCGGCCCCAGCTCCGGCTGCGCCTCGAACGCGTAAACCTTGCCCGTCGGCCCCGCGAGGCGCGACAGGTAATACGCGAACACGCCAACGTTTGCGCCGATGTCGACCAGCGTTCCGCCGGCGAGCGGCAAGTCGAGCAGGAACCGGATGCTCGGCGCTTCCGACTTGAACCGGCACCGCAGAAAGCGGTGCCGCATGTGCAATTTCTC
>CBFGSB010000343.1:0-2402 GCA_965651325.1 uncultured Chromatiales bacterium
CGATCGGGTGGTGATGCCGCCGTTCCCGTCGTTGACGGCAACGCTCACGGTTTCCCGTTGCATCGCCTCGAGCTCGCCGTCCACCTGGTACTTCGTGGGATCGTCGCGGGCGAGCTCCAGCGCATAAAGCGTGAGGTGGCCGGAGGTATTGACGGTATGCGTCCAGGCGAGATGCCGGTTGAACCCGATGACCACGACGGGGAAGCCTCCGAGCGTGGCGCCCATCACGTCGAGCTCGCCGGGGATCGTGGCATGCACCTGGTAGAAGCGCAGGGAGCCGTACCAGGGGTAATGCGGATTCGCGAGCAGCAGGCCGCGCCCGTTCGCCGTCGCATCCTTGCCGAGCGCGACTCCGTTGCTGCCCAGCCGGTTTGCGCGTGCGCGGGCCGTTTCCAGCCGGGCGAGCGGCCCCGCGTCACTTTTCTCCTCCGAACCCGGCGGCGCCGCATCGACGAGACCCTGCAAGAGCCACAGGGAACCGGCTTCGACGGTCAGGCGGCGCATCATGCGCACGAGGTCGTGCTCGGTGATCGGCCGTATCCATGGCGCGTCGCGGCATGCGGCGGGAAGATTCCCCAAACCGGTATCGGCTACAAACCGGTTGAAACCCGCCGCGTAACCTTTCATTCGCGCCTGCACCTCGGGGGGCTGGCGCTCCCAGGCCGTCGCGATCCGCTCGGGCGAGTTGAGAAACGTGAAAAAGAAGTCGGAGTGCAGGTTGCTCGCGTGGATGGAACCGGATTCGAAATCAGGCCCGCCGACCGCGTCCGGTGCAAAGTAGCGCGACCGCTCGCCGTTTACCGTGACGATCGCCTCCGCCAGCATGCAAACGTTGTCCTGGGCGTACGCGTATCCCATTCCGTAGCCGATACCCGCCTCGTCCTGCGCTTTTACATGCGCAATCCCGTAGGACGTGCGGCGGATTTCCGCGGCGTACGTCGGATCCGGCGGAACAGCGCTGGAACATGCCGCGAGCAAGAGCACTACGGCGATCGCCAAACCGTTGGTGGGTACTGCAGTCATGCACGTCATCACCCGCTCCCCCCGGCCGTTTCGCGCTTGCTTTTCCCGAGTGGACACGGTACCTAGTCACGGCAGGCTGTTTCCGTTCGGGTTGGATCAATCTTTGTCTCATTCGGCTCACGTGGCGCGCAGCAACCGGTCCGTGGACTACCAGGATGTTCCCCGCCCGATCGGTGTACTCGTCGACGAGTACGAGTCCGGCGATGTCGAACCACGCCATAGCCACCGTCGCGCGCAACTCCTTTATGCCTGTGCGGGTGTGATGTCCGTGCTGACGGATGACGGGGCCTTCGTCCTGCCGCCGCTCAGGGCGCTGTGGCTGCCGAGCAACACGCCGCACGAGGTGTACTGCCGCGGCCGGGTTTCCCTGCGCACCCTGTACATCGAGCCGGCTGCCTGCGGAAACCTGCCGGCGCATTGCCGCGTAATCGAAGTTTCCGGGTTCCTGCGCGCGCTGATCCTGGAAGGCAGCCGCTTGCCCATCGAGTACGACGTCAACGGCCGCGAAGGACGCATCATGACGCTGCTCCTCGAAGAGGTCACGACGATGCCGGTCGCCCCGCTCGGCGCACCGATGCCTTCCGATGAACGGCTGGCGAAGATCTGCCGCGCGATCTTCAGCGACCCGGCCCGCAACGACAGCGTGGAGGAATGGGCCAGCAACGCGGGTATGAGCCGCTGTACCCTTACCCGTTTGTTCCGTCGCGAAACCGGCATGAGCTTCGGTGCCTGGCGCCAGCAGGTGCGCATGCTGGACGCGGTGTCGCGGCTGGCCGTCGGCGAACCCGTCACCAACGTGGCGCTCGACGTCGGTTATCTCAGCCCCAGCGCTTTCACGGCGATGTTCCACCGAACCTTCGGCACGACGCCCACCCGGTACTTCGCCACCCAAACCGGTGAACCGCCGCTGGAATAGGCCGCGCCCCTGCCCTTCTCCTCAAGGGCGGCTGACCCGAATGAGACGATCTTTGATCGCGTCGAAACAGGCGCGCCCCGGCCCGCTTGCTAGGCTGTCGGAAAATGAAACGCCGGCCGCCTGGGAGGGGCGTGCGGAGCATTCGCATGCCCCGTTCCCGGCGGCCAGGCTCGACGGGAAAATGAATGAAACCGGAAATACCGACCGAAAACAGGCGCGGCGGGGGCCTCGAATCCGAGTCCAGCTACGAAGCCGAAAACGGAGGCGACGGGCTCGATCCCGAAATACGCCGGTTCGTCGCGGTGATGTCGGACTTGTGGAAGGAGCATCCGCCGATGGACGAGGTCACCGTGGCGGAAGCACGCCGCATCGCGGAGCGGGTCCGGGCGCATTGGACCTACGGCGGCCCCGAAATGGCGGCCACGCGGGAACTGTCCGTGCCGTTTCCGGAGGGAGACGTGCG
>CBFGSB010000344.1:0-2393 GCA_965651325.1 uncultured Chromatiales bacterium
TGACCAGCGCCGCCTGTGCGTGCGCATCCAGGGTGGCGATATCGTCCGGGGCGATCAAGCTGCCTGCGGCCGGCGCGCTTCCAGCCGGAGCACCGCCAGGTAGGCTCCGGCGGCAATGATAGTGGCGTCGAGCGCGGGCACGGTCGTCAGGGTCAGGTCCGCCCACATGGCCGGCAGCGTGATGGCCAGCGAGCCGAGCCACACCGAGATCGCCTTCCAGCGTACTCCCGCCGGCGCGACGGACGCCGTGCCGGCGCCCCGGAACACCAGGAACCCGTCGATGACGTAGATCGCGGCAATCGGCGGAATGATCAGGCCGAGCGTCACCAGGAAGGGGATGAAAGAGTCGATGATGCCCAGCAGTGCAAACAGGCACCCGACCGCGCCGCCCGCGATCGTGAACAGCCGCTGGTGCACACGCGGAAACGTCGCCGCCATGGACAGCCCCGCGGAATAGAGGTTCAGCGCGTTAATGGTCCATACCGACAAGAGCAGCATGAGCAACGCCGGCGCGCCGAAGCCGAGGCCAACCACGAGCTGCATGATATCGGTTTGCCCGGTCGCCAGCGCGATCAGCGCCGACACGATCATCAACAACGGGGCGGCGAACGGGAAGGACAGGGCCATGCCGGTGAGCGCGCCGCGCTCGGTCCGAATGAAGCGGGACAGGTCCGGCATCGCCGCGACGGTCAGCATGTTCGCGCCGACCAGCGCCGATAAGGCAATCCCGAAGCTCATCGGCACGGGCGGGTTCTCCACGGGCGAGAGATTGACCGGTCCCTCCCCGGCAACCGCGACGCAGACCGCAACGAGAATGACGCCGACCAGCGGTACGGCGAACATGGCAAGCCGGTCGAGCGTCTTGAAGCCGTAAAGGGTCGAGAACGTGATCAGGATGCTGCCGAGGATGACGAACAGGTTGAAGTTGCCGGGAATGCCGTAACCCTCGGCGGCAGCGGCGACCATGGCATCGCCGAAAAACGATACGTTCACGCCGAACCAGCAGTAGTGGATGAGCGCGATGACGACGTTCACGACGGCGGCGCCCCGAATTCCGAAGGAGCGCTGGACCAGGAGGTAGGTAGTGAGGCGCGTGCGCACGCTGACGATGGCGGTGAGGCAGGCGCCGCCGCACAGGATGAGCCCGGCCAGGAGCGCGGCCAGCAGCGCCTGGTTGAACCCCAGGGCGAGCCCGGTTTGCGCCCCGTTGAGAAAGCCGGGCAGCGCGAATGTAAAGCTCGCCACGATCAAGGCAACCCGCCAGCCGGGGACGGTCAGGCTCTCCGGCAGCGGTGCGCTGAAGTAGTCGCTGTCGGCCTCGCTGACGCTCATTTGTCCCCTGGAAAGCCGTGAGCCTCGCGCGGGCTCTCGCTATGTATCCGGCCGAGCTCTTCCAAGGGCACGAATTCCGATTCGAGACCGAATGCCTTCGGCCCGACCATGCGGAGCGCGAGGGCATCCCGCAGCATCGCCGGCGCAGCCGCCCCGACAACCTTGACGCGCTGGCCGTACTTGAGACGCTCGGTGGTGATCGTGTCAGCCGTCTCGCGGTCCATGATCGTTATCAGATCCGGCACCGTTGCGCGTATTGTGCCATCTTGCATGGCCACCAGGTTCTCGTTCTGGAAACGGATTTCCATCCTCCCGCTGCCGCCAAAACCCGCGACGACGATCCTGCCCACGGAAAATCCGTCGCGCGTTTCGCGCTCCAGGTCCACTATCTTGCCGTCGAACAGGGTGACGCAGTGCACATAGAGCCCGGACGCATCCACGGCATCGGCCAGCGCCGCAAACGGGTCGCGGCGCGACTTGCGCGCCATGCGGACGGCCGCACCGATGGCAACGGCCGTACTGATGCTGCCGGGAATTGCGTGCTGCCGGGCCTGCGCTCCGCTCAGCGGATACTCGACCATGTGCGCGATGCCGCCGAATGCGACGGCAAGGCTCCGGGCGAGCCGCTCATGGATGAGGTTGTCGTCGGCTTCGATGATGACCGTGGAACCGCTGGAGGAGGTCATCACCGACGGGCAGGCCGAGAGTCCGCGGATGTTGAAAATCGTCATCTGCGACTCCGGGAACGCGCGCCCCATCCCGTCGCAGTCGACGACCGGCACCCCGAGTCCCGCGGCCGCAAACAAGGGAGCCAACCCGTTCGCGCCGCCGATCTCGATCGGCAGCACCGCATCGATCGGCCGGCCGAGCAATGTCTCGAGCCGGCGCAGTCCCGCCACGGATTCACCGCCATTCGGCAGCTTCTCGACAGAAACGGTCGGCGCACCGATCCAGCCGCAGGGCACGACGAGCGCATCGTCGCGCAGCTCGTCCAGCGGGACCAGGTCGATGCCGCCGCAGCGCTCGATAGCCGCCTCCGCGAGGAGCAGGCTGTAGTAGGG
>CBFGSB010000345.1:0-2383 GCA_965651325.1 uncultured Chromatiales bacterium
TCACGTACCAGGCAGAGGGTGGCTTCTACGCGCGGCTCGAAGCGCGCTATTCGGGCAAGTTGTACGCGGACAATGCCAACACCATCGAAGTGGGCAGTTACACCGTCGCGAATTTGCGCGCAAGCCGCGAAATCGAACGCGGGAACTGGATCGTGCGGCCGTACGCCGGCGTCAACAACTTGCTCGACGAACGCTACAACAGCCACATCCGGACGAATGCATTCGGCGGCCGCTACTACGAGCCGGCGCCGGAACGCAACGCCTACGCCGGCGTCGAGGTCCGCTATCGCTTCGATGCCCTATAATTCGCTTTTGTTTTCTGAACATTTCTTTCTGCGAGTCCACCGTGATCGATCTGTACTACTGGCCCACGCCGAACGGCAAGAAAATCTCCATCATGCTCGAGGAATGCGGGCTGGAATACAACGTAATTCCCGTGGACATCGGTCGCGGCGACCAGTTCGCCCCTGAATTCCTGGAGATCAGCCCGAACAACCGGATGCCGGCAATAGTCGATCGCGAGGAAGGGCTTTCGGTCTTCGAGTCGGGGGCGATTCTCATGTACCTGGCGGAGAAATCCGGCCGCCTCATGCCGAGTGCCTTGCACGAACGCTACGACGTGCTGCAATGGCTGTTCTGGCAGGTAGGAGGACTCGGGCCAATGGCCGGGCAGCTCAGCCACTTCGTGAACTATGCCCCGGAACCGGTGCCGTACGCGAAAGACCGCTATGCGAACGAGTACGAGCGGCTCCTGTGTGTCATGGACACGCGTCTCGAAGACAGGCCGTTCCTAGCGGGAGATTACTCTATCGCGGATATCGCGTCCTTCCCCTGGGTCGTGTCTTACCGGAAGCTGGGCGTCGACCTGGACCAGTTCCCCCATTTGCGCAAATGGTTCGACGGACTGAAGGCACGTCCCGCCGTCCGGCGCGGGCTGGAGGTCGGCAGCGACTGGCGGCGGTCGGAAACGCCCGGCGAGGAAGAGCGCAAGGTACTGTTCGGGCAGAACGCCGCGTCGCTGCGGGCACGGCGGCAACGTTGACCGTGCTCGACGGCCGCGGGATAGCAAGGGGCGGGCAATGAAGTTTTACGATTGTGCTACCGCGCCCAGTCCCCGCCGTGTACGCATGTTCCTTGCGGAGAAGGGAGTCGAGGTGCCGGTCGTGCAGGTAGACCTGCGCGCCGGCGAGCAGTTGGGTGAAGCGTTTCGGGCCGTCAACCCCGATTGCACCGTGCCCGTGCTGGAGCTCGACGACGGCACCCGGATCACCGAAGCCTTCGCCATCTGCCAGTACCTGGAAGCCGTGCATCCCGAGCCGCCGCTCATGGGCCGCAACCCGAAGGAAGCGGCGCTCGTGACGATGTGGAACGCCAGGATCGAGCAGCACGGCCTCGCGGCATTCGCCGAGCTGTTCCGCAATTCGCACAAGGCTTTTCGCGGCCGTGCCGTCACGGGTGCGGTCGACTGCGAGCAGATTCCGGAACTGATAGGGCGCGGCCGCAAGCGCGGCGAAGCGTTCTTAAACCGGCTGGACCAGCATTTTGCGAGCAGCGACTACGTCGTTGGCGATGCCTTCACCCTGGCGGACATCACCGCGCTGGTCGGCGTCGATTTCGCTGCCTGGTCGAAAATAGAGATCGGTCCCGAACGCACCCACCTGCAAGCCTGGTACGAGCGCGTTTCGTCCCGGCCCTCGGCGACGGCGTAGTACCGACCGAAGGTCCTGGCTCAGGCGACCGGCGGTTCCGCGAAGTACTCCGTCGGTGCCGCCCCGAACGTCCGGCGAAACATGGCCGTGAATGCACTCGGGCTGCTGTAGCCGACGTCGAGCGCCACCGTGGTCACCGATTGCCCCGCCGACAGCCGGGACAGCGCTTCCAGCAGGCGGACGTGCTGCCGCCAGGCACCGAAGCTCATGCCGGTCTCGCGCCGGAACGCACGTGTGAAGGTGCGCTGGCCCATGCCGATCGAGCGCGCCAGGTCCTCGAGGGCATCGTTCTGGGCAGGCTCCTTCAATATCGTCCGGCAAACGCGCGCGAGCCGCTCCGAGCCGGGCATGGGGATGTGCAGCGGGGCCGTCGGGGTGGCGGTGATCTCGTCCAGCAGCAGTTGCATGACATGCCCGTCCCGCCCGTCGACCTCGTACTCGATCGGCAGGTGCGTCGCCTCGATGATCAGTTCCCGGAACAGGTTGGAGACCTCGAGCACCCGGCAGGTTTGTGGCAAGGTGGTACGCGCGCCAGGGTCGACGTAGACGGTACGCAGCGAGACGCGGCCACGGCAATGGACCTCGTGCTCCACGCCTCCCGGAATCCATACCGCACGCTGTGGCGGCACGACGAAGCTGCCGCTGTGCGTCATCACCGACATGATGCCGGCAGA
>CBFGSB010000346.1:0-2365 GCA_965651325.1 uncultured Chromatiales bacterium
CGGAACGGGACACTAGGATGCCCCGCATCGACCAGTACCTTAAGGACGCGCTGGTCAAGAGCGCCTCCGACCTGCACTTCATCTCCGGCGACCCGCCGCGGGTGCGCATCCACGGCGCCCTGCAGATACTGAACGATGGAGTGCTGACGACGGACACGGTTCGCGAGTCGCTGTACGAGATCATGTCCGGCACGGTGCAGCGCGACTTCGAGAAGCACGACGCGGCCGATTTCGCCTACGAAATACCCGGCGTATCGCGCTTCCGCGTGAACGTCATGCGGCACCTGAACGGCATCGGCGGCGTGTTCCGCGCGATCCCCTCGAAAGCGCTGTCGCTCGAGGAGCTCAAGATGCCCGAGGTCGTGCACAACCTGTGCAAGCAGACCCAGGGCATGATCCTCGTCACCGGCAAGACCGGCTCCGGCAAGTCGACCACGCTCGCCGCGATGATCGACGCCATCAACAAGCGCATCAAGGGGCACATCCTCACGATCGAGGACCCGATCGAGTTCGTGCACAAGCGCCAGAACTGCCTCATCAGCCAGCGCGAGGTCGGCGTGCACAGTGCGTCCTTCGCCGACGCCCTGCACTCGGCGTTACGCGAGGACCCGGACGTGATCCTCGTGGGTGAGCTGCGCGACCTCGAGACAATGGGTATCGCCGTTACCGCGGCCGAAATGGGCATTCTCGTCATGGGCACGCTGCACACGAACGGCGCGGCCCAGACGGTCGACCGGATCATCAACTCGTTCCCGGCCGACAGGCAGGGTCACATCCGCACGATGCTGTCGACGTCGCTGCGGGGAGTGATTTCGCAACAGCTCCTGCCCACCAAGCACAAGCCGGGCCGGATCCCGGCGCTGGAGATCCTGGTCAACACCTCTGCCGTGTCGAACCTCATCCGCCAGGGCCGGATGGACCAGCTCGAGACCGCCATGCAGAGCGGCGGCTCGGTCGGCATGCAGACGATGGATTCCGCGCTCATGGACCTGGTCGAGCGCCGCTTCGTGTCGGGCAAGGAGGCCTACCAGCAAGCCAACAACAAGGCGAAGTTCGCCCAGATCAAGAACCAGGCCTGAGCTTCACGAGGCTGCTTCCGGCGCCGAAGGAGCTGTCAGCGATAGCTGTACCGCACCTCGACGCCGACTTCCCGCGGGCGAATCAACGTCTGTTCGCCGCCGAACGGCAGCGGCTCGACATGCGAGACGCCGCGCTCGTCCGCCAGGTTGCTGCCGAACAGCACGATGGCGAGATTGTCCCGGCTCACGCCCAACCGCAGGTCCAGCGTGCTGAATGCCCCTCGCGGAAGCGCGCCGAACTCGGAGCGCACGTCGCCGACGTACGCCCAATCGGCACGCGCCAGTCCGGACCACGCATCGCCGAGGTCGAAATCGTACTCGAGACCGACGCTGTAGTTCCTCGCGGGAGCGCCGGGGATTTGCTCGCCCGCGGTTCCGATCTGGGGCAGCACATTATCGTCGTACGTAAGGTCGTTATACGAGGCGGAAAGGTTGAGCTTCCATGCCGCTCCGAGACGGGCGGCAATCTCCAGCTCGATGCCCTCACCGGTTGCGTCGCCCGCGTTGACGGAAGTGGAGAAATTGCACGGGAACAGGACGGTGCCCGGGATGTCGTTCCATTCGAGGCGGTACGCGGCCATGTTGAGATTGACCCGTCCATCGGCCAGCACGGACTTGAGGCCGAGCTCGTAGTTCCTGACGGTGTCCGGATCGGTGACGTCCTGGAGCGCCAGTCCCATCGCTGCGGCGTCCGCAAGGCACGTCCCGGGAAGCGTCTGGTTGGCCACGCCGCTGCGGAACCCCTCGGCACCCTGCAGGTAAAGCGTCATATCCTCGGTAGGCTTGAAGCTCAGGCTGACCGCCGGGCTCAGCTCGCTCGCCGAGCCCCCGCCGCCGTTCGTCGGGCCGGGCGGCGGCGCCAGGAAGCCGATTGCATCGATGATCGTGCCGACGTCTTCCTCGATGTAGCGAGCCCCGACACCGAGGGTCCAGCGCGGAGCGAGCTCGTACGCGGTGTCGACGAACACCGCCTGCTGCTCGTGGGAAAGGTCGAATGCGAGGTCGAGCGGGAAATCCTGCGCCCCTCCGGTGAACAGCAGCGGCAAGCAAGGCGGCGACGCCGCGCAGCCGAAGTCGGCGACGTGTTGCCGGCCGGCAACCTCGCCGTCGAGGTAGAACGCTCCGACCGTCCAGCGAAACGCACCCTCGCCCCGGGACTGCAGGCGCACTTCCTGGGTAAACGTCTCCGCATCCCTGCGCTCCTGGAATAGCCAGGGCAGCGGCGGGATGAGATTGGAGGCGTCATTGTCGCGGGACATCTCGAGCTGCAACCAGCTCGTGGCGGA
>CBFGSB010000347.1:0-2352 GCA_965651325.1 uncultured Chromatiales bacterium
GCTTCCAGTGCCGCGGACTTCTCATCCAGCCAGCCGCGCTCGGCGGCCGCCATGATCATCGCGTACTCGCCGCTCACCTGGTACGCAAAGGTGGGGACGCCGAAATGCTCGCGGACGCGGCGCACGACGTCGAGGTAGGGCAGTGCGGGCTTGACCATTACGATGTCGGCGCCTTCGGCGAGGTCGAGGGCGACCTCGCGCAGGGCCTCGTCGCTCATCGAAGGATCCATCTGGTAATTGCGCTTGTCGGCCGCCCCGAGCGTGGCTGCGGAGCCGACCGCGTCGCGGAACGGGCCGTAGAAGCAGGAAGCGTACTTGGCGGCGTAGGCGAGGATGAGGGTGTTGCGGTGGCCGTCGGCTTCCAGTGCCTGGCGGATGGCGCCGACGCGGCCGTCCATCATGTCCGAAGGTGCGACGATGTCCGCGCCCGCCGCGGCCTGCGAGACGGCCTGCCGCACGAGCATGGCGACGGTTTCGTCGTTCAGCACGTAGCCGCTCTCGTCGATGATGCCGTCCTGGCCGTGGCTGGTGTACGGATCGAGCGCGACGTCGGTGATCACCGCGAGGTCCGGGTACTCCTGCTTGACGGCGCGCACCGTGGTTTGCACGAGACCATCGGGGTTGGCGGCTTCCTCGCCGTTCGGGCTGCGCTTGCCGGCCGCGACGACCGGGAAGACGGCGATCGCCGGAATGCCGAGCATGGTCGCTTCCCGCAGCGCCTCCAGCAGTCCGTCCGGCCGGAAGCGGTTGACGCCCGGCATCGGGTCGATTGGGCCCGCCGGAGTGTCACCGTCGGTGACGAATACCGGCCAGACGAGGTCCGCGGCGCTCAACGCCGTCTCGGCCACCAGGCGGCGCAGTGCCGCCGTCCGCCGTACCCGCCGCAAGCGCGTGGCAGGGAACCTGCCAGCCTGGAAACCACTCATATCAACATCCGAACGCCTGATCCCCGACTATTATTTGGATTTTCGGCTGGTTTCGGTAGTGTTTCGCACCCTTGAATCACAATAAACAACGCGGGGCGTAATAATTTGGTCCGGATCCCGGTCAACTCGCCATGAAATCCGCCGCGGATGCCGAGCGCAGGGCGCGCTTCGACAGGGTTGTTGCCGCTTTTCACCGGGACTTGTTCCGGTATGCCGCCTGGCTCAGCCGCGATCCGGGCATCGCCGAGGTGGTGGTGCAGGAGGCGCTGCTCCGCGCGTGGAAGTCGCTCGACGGATTGCGTGAGGACGCCGCGGCGCGGCAGTGGCTGCTGACTATCGTGCGCCGCGAGAATGCACGCTACTTCAGCGGGAACGAGCCGCCGACACTGGACATCACGGGCTTGTCGCCGGCGCAGGAAGCGATGATCGCGGCGGCTGACGAGCCCGATCTCCACGACCTGCGGCGCGCGATCTACGCGCTCGACGCCGGCTACCGCGAGCCGCTCGTGCTGCAGGTATTGATGGGGCATAGCTGCAAGGAGATCGCGGAGATCATGGGGATCAAGCCGGGTGCCGTGCTGACGCGGCTGCACCGGGCCAGGGCCAGGCTGAAGGACGCGATCGATGACGCCGCGCCGGAGAACGCCGCAAGAGGCAGCGATGGATTGTGAGCGGTACAGGGAAGCGATAGCGGCCGATCCCTCCGAAGGTTTCGAGGGTGGAACCGCGCACGCCGAAGGCTGCCCCGGATGCCGCGAATTCCGTGCGGACGTGCGTGCGCTGGATGAGCGGATCGCGCGTGCGCTGGCGATCGAAACACCGCAGCTTACGGTGCCGGACCTGCCGTCGCTCACGGCCGCGAGGGTGAAGGCCCTGGCGCGCCGCCGCCTGTTCTCCGCCCCCGGCTGGATCGGGATCGCAGCCGGTATCGCTGTGGCGGCTTTCGTTGCCTGGAGCAGCCTGGTCACGGACGACAGCGATCACGCGATTGCCGGCCAGGTGCTCGCGCACATGGATCACGAGGAGTCGTCGCGCCGGGCCACCACGGTGGCGGTGAGCTCGGCGGCGCTCGACGAGGTACTCGCGCATCGCGTTTCGGCCTTCGACGCCGGACCCGGAATCATCAGTTATGCGTCGGCGTGCGTGATCAACGGCAACATCACGCCGCACCTGGTCGTGCAGGGCAGGACCGGGCCCATCACGTTGATCCTGATGCCGGAGGAGAGCCTCGACGCGCCGATACCGCTCGAGGGCGAGCACGTGCACGGCGTGCTCCTGCCGGCCGGCCGCGGCAGCATCGCGGTGATCGGGCAGCGCGAGGAGCAGCAATTCGAGATCGAGGGAATCGGGGAACGGCTTATCGATTCGGTGCAGTGGACGATCTGATGATGGTTTGCGCATCGGCTTTTCGGAACAGGTGAGCTAG
>CBFGSB010000348.1:0-2349 GCA_965651325.1 uncultured Chromatiales bacterium
CGATATGGCGCGCGCCGGGCGCAAGCCCCTGCATCACTTCTGGACCCCGCGGCACTGGCCGGTGTGGCTCGGCTTCGGGCTGCTGCGGCTGTCCTGTTTCCTGCCGTATCGCGCGCAGCTCGGGCTCGGCAAGGCCATCGGCCGGCTCGCGCACCGCATCGGCCGCGAGCGTCGCGCGATTGCGCGGCGCAACCTCGAGCTTTGCTTCCCGGAGCTCGGCGATGCCGAACGCGACCGCCTCGTGCGCGCGCATTTCGAGGCGCTCGGCGCGTCGCTGATCGAGCTGGCGCTCGGGCGCTGGGCCTCGGACGAGAAGCTCCTTCGGATGACGCGTATAGAAGGTGCGGAGCACATCCGTGAAGCGCTCGACCGCGGGCACGGTGTCATACTCCTCAGCGCCCATTTCACGGCGCTCGAGATCAGCGGCCGCGTGCTCGCGCTCCATTGCCCGCCCTTCGACGCGGTCTTTCGCAAGAACCGCAGCGAGTTTTTGACCGAGATCCTGCGGACCAGCCGCGAGAGATCCGCGCGCAACACGATCGACAAGAACGACATCAAGAGCATGGTGCGATCCCTGCGCGAAGGCGCGCCGGTCTGGTACGCACCGGACCAGAGCTACGACCGCAAGCAATCGGCGCTGCTGCCGTTCTTCGGCGTGCCCGCGATGACGAACACGGCAACGGGCACGCTCGCGCGTTTGGGAAAGGCAGTGGCGATCCCGTTCTTCCCGAGGCGGCTGCCCGAAGGCGGTTACGTGCTGAGCATCTTGCCGCCGATCGAAGGGATGCCGGGCGACGATCCGGTCGAGGACACGCGCAAGTACGTGGAGATACTGGAACGGCAGATCCGGCTGGCGCCGGAGCAGTATTACTGGGTGCACCGCAAGTTCAAGAACCGGCCCGAGCCGCTGCCGGACGTCTACGCCGACCTGTAAGCCTGGCCGAGCGCGCGGCCGCGCGCCGATGCCGGTTGCGCCTGGTGGGGGGCGCTCCTAAAATGAGAGCAACCGTGGGGAGGTGTGTATGCGCGTGATCGGAACGGTCGTCGAGGAAGAATCGGGGAAGCCGCTGGAAGGGCTGCGCGTACGCGCCTACGACAAGGACCTGGTCTTCGACGACGACCTCGGCGAAACAACGACGGACGCTGACGGCCGCTTCGAAATCTCGTACACGGACGTCCAATTCCGTGACCTCGAAGAGACCGAGCCCGACCTCTACCTGCGCGTCTACGATGCCTCCGGGTCACGGCTCCTTTACTCGACCGAGAAGGCGGTGCGGCGCAGCGCCCTCATGCTCGAGGAATACGACATCCAGATCCCGGCCGACAAGCTCGCGACCTGAGCACGACCATCCCGATACGCTGCCGCTGTGGCCGGGTCCGGGGCGACCTGGACACGGCGCGCACCTACACGCGCGGCACGTGCTATTGCCGGGACTGCCAGGCCTATGCACGGTTCCTCGGCGAGTCCGGCATCATGGACGCGCACGGCGGGACCGACATCGTGCCCATGTCGCCGGCCGGGGTGCGCATCACCGATGGCCTGGAGCACGTCGCATGCGTATCGCTCAGCGAGAAGGGCGTGCTGCGCTGGTACGCGTCCTGCTGCCGCACCCCGCTCGGCAACACGCCGCGCAACCCGAAGCTGGCCTACGCGGGAATGGTGACCGTTTGCTTCGACGCGCTACCCGCCGACGTCGACGCGGCGCTCGGGCGGCGCGATCGCATCGTGCTCAACGCCGACTCGGCCACCGGCCCGGTACGCCGCACACCGCTAAAGTTTTTTGCCGGCGGCCTGCGCATCGTGGGCAACATGCTGGCGGCGCGCATTCGCCGGCAGCCGCCAACCCTGTTTTTCGAGCCGGACGGCAGGCCGATCCGCGAGCCGCAAGTGCTCACGGCCGAGCAGCGGCGCGAACTGGGCGCAAACCAGGTTTGAGGCCCGGCGGGCTTACCTGCGGTAACCCTGGAGGAGTACGTTCCAGGATTCCTCTCCGAACCTGAGAGCGGAATCCAGCCGAGCCAGCTTGCGCAGCGATCGATGCAGGCGAGCGAGGTTCCCGGACTGCCAGTCGCCCGCGGACCTGATCTCTCCACGATCGAAGTCGAGCAGGAAAACCTCGCCGGCCTCGTCGACCTGGACGTTATAGGCGTTCAGGTCCGCGTGATACACACCGGCGTCGTGGAAGCGGCGAAGCCCTGCACCTATCCTGCGCCAGAAATCGTCGTCCACCGGATCGCGCGCAATGCGCGTCGATAAAGGTGTGATGCCGGGCTCGCGCTGCGTCAGCAGATCGGCCGTATACCACGGGCCGTGGCGCTCGTAGCGGGCCGCCGCCGGCCGTGGCACCG
>CBFGSB010000349.1:0-2349 GCA_965651325.1 uncultured Chromatiales bacterium
GATCTCGAGCCAGTTGCCCTCCTCCCACAGCACGTCGACCTCGGCCGAGGGCTCCGTGAACGGGAAATAGGACGCCCGGAAGCGCAGCGTCGCGTCGCGCTCGAAGAAGCTTTCCACGAACTGGTGCAGCACGGCTTTCAGGTTCGCGAAGCTGATGCCGCGGTCGACCACCAGCCCCTCGACCTGGTGAAACATGGGCGTGTGCGTCTGGTCCGAGTCGCAGCGATAGACCCGGCCGGGCGCGATGATGCGAATAGGCGCACCCTCCTCCTTGAGCGCGCGTATCTGCACCGGCGAGGTATGCGTGCGCAGCAGCATGCCGTTGGGAAAATAGAACGTGTCATGCGAGGCGCGTGCCGGGTGATTCTCCGGGATGTTGAGTGCGGTGAAATTGTGGTAGTCGTCCTCGATCTCGGGGCCGGTGCGCACGCCGAAGCCCGCGTCGCGAAAAATACGCTCGAGGCGCGCCCGCGCGCGCGACACGGGATGGCGGCCGCCGATCGAGCGGCCGCGGCCCGGCAGGGTCACGTCGATCCGGTCGGCCAGGAGCTTCTGCGTGAGCTGGGCCTGCTCCAGGTGCTGCCGCTTGGCCTCGAGCCGTTCCTGGATCGCCTGCTTGGCGCCGTTGATCGCCTGCCCGGCGGCGGGGCGTTCCGCCGCCGGCAGGGTGCTCAGTTCCTTCAGGCGGGCCGTCAGCACGCCTTTCTTCCCCAGCCACGACACCCGGACCGCGTCGAGCGCGGCCAGGCTGTCTGCGGATTCGATGTCGGCGGTCGCCTTGGCTACGAGGTCATCCAGTGCCTGCATCGTCATCCAATGCGGGTCACTGATCGCTTAAGGACGCTTTCGCCTGCGCGGCGATGGCGCCGAAGGCGTCCGGATCGTGCACGGCGATGTCCGCCAGCACCTTGCGGTCGATGTCGATCTCGGCCTTGCGCAGCCCGTTCACCAGGCGGCTGTAGGACAGGCCGTGCAGGCGCGCGGCGGCGTTGATCCGCGTGATCCACAGTGCGCGGAATTCACGTTTGCGCTGGCGCCGGTCGCGGTAGGCGTACTGGCCGGCCTTGATGACCGCTTGCTTCGCAACCCGGTAAACCTTGCTGCGGGCGCCGTAATAGCCCTTGGCCTTGTCGAGGACTTTCTTGTGGCGTGCCTTGGCCGTCACGCCGCGTTTCACTCTTGCCATGTCTCAATCCTCCTCAGCTATAGGGCAGCATGCGGCGCACGCTCTTCACGTCGCTCTCGTGGACCTGTTCGGTCGCACCGAGCTGCCGTTTGCGCTTCGACCGCTTCTTCGTGAGGATATGGTTGAGATGGGACTGGGCACGCTTGAAGCCGCCCTTGCCCGTCTTCCGGAAGCGCTTGGCGGCGCCCCGGTTGGTCTTCATCTTCGTCATCTGTAACTCCACTTTGTAGCCTGGTCGCATGCTCGTGGCCGCTGCAGGCGGGATTCATCGGGGCACCGGCTACGCCGGCGGTCCCGTCTTCACTTTTTCTTCGGCGCCATCACCATGACCATCTGCCGCCCTTCGAGCTGGGGCATCTGCTCGACCACGCCGATCTCATTCAGGTCGTCCCTGACCCGGGCCAAAAGCCGCGCACCCAGTTCCTGGTGCGCCATCTCCCGCCCCCTGAATCTCAAGGTGACTTTCGTCTTGTCACCGCTTTGCAGGAACTCGATGAGCTTCCTGAGCTTGATCCGGTAATCGCCCTCGTCCGTACCCGGCCGGAACTTGATCTCTTTTACGTGTACCTGCTTTTGCTTGCGCTTGGCGGTTTGTGCCTTCTTGTTCAGCTCGAACAGGTATTTGCCAAAGTCCATCACCCTGCAAACCGGAGGGTCGGCCGTGGGAGAGACCTCGACCAGGTCGAGACCTTCTTCCCTTGCGGTCTCAAGCGCTTGCGAGAGAGGCATGATGCCGGCCTGGTTACCGGCTGAATCGATCACCCGTACCCGGGGTGCGTCTATCTCGTCATTGCGCCTGATGCGCTTCGGGGCTGCGATATGCGAATCCTCCTTCCAATAAAAACGACCGCGCGATCGCGCAACACGCTCGCGCGGTTGCCTCGCGCGCAAATAACCAAAAGATGCTCGGCCGCTCGACCCGGTTGCACACGTCGGGGGACGCGAATTTTAAAGCGCCGCCGCGCCGGACACAAGCCCGGAAATAGCTGATTAGCAAGCAGGTTCGCCGGTGAATTCCGGCTGTCCGTCCATTTTCCCGATCCAAAACGGCCGGGTGGTGGGCGATGGTGGTTTCGAACCACCGACCTCCACGATGTCAACGTGGCGCTCTACCCCTGAGCTAATCGCCCGGCCGGTGCAGGCGCGCAAAGATACTGGAGGGC
>CBFGSB010000350.1:0-2314 GCA_965651325.1 uncultured Chromatiales bacterium
GTCGCTTTTGCCACCTCGTCGATGATCCGGTAACGCATCCCCGAGACGGGCACGATGCGATTCAGCGACTTGAATACGTGCGGCAGCACGGTGCTCTCGCCCCAGTCCTTGAGCTTCCACGGTATCTTGTGCGGGGACGTGGCCTCGTCGCTGTAGCGCCGCAGGTCGAGGTACACGCGGTCGCGGAACGGCATGAGGTAGAACTTGATGCCGAGGTTCGTCCTGCAGAGCTTGTCGGCCGCCGTGGCGAACTGCGCGATGGTGCAGCGGCGGTGCGATACCGAGAACGGCAAAATCGGCCGCACTTTGAGCGTCACTTCATAGATCGTGCCGAGCATGCCGTACGACAGGCGGAAGGCGTGCAACAGGTTCTGCTTGTCGCGGGAAACCTCGAGCAGGCGGCCGGCCGGCGTGATGATCTTCATCGACATCGCCTGTGCGGCGAACAACGCGCCATCACCTGCGATGGCGGGGCCGATGCACGCGCCGGCAACGGCGCCGCCTACTGTCCGGTTCATCAGGTCGTGACTTCCGGCCAGCTCGAGACCGTGCTGCGCAAGCGCGCTCGCAAGGCGGCCGAGCCGGACGCCCGCCTGCACCACGCAGGTATCGTCGTAGGCATCGATGTTCAGGATTTCGTCGAACGCCGTCATGTCGATGACGGTCCCCGCGCTGGCCGCGGTGCAGTCCGTGGAGGAACTGCCCGCGCCCATCGGCCGGAACGGGGCCGGGTAGGGCGAGCCTCGCTCCAGTGCCTCGCGGAGTTCCTTGAGCCCGGTTGGCCGGATTACCGGTGGAGTAACCGCGCGCCGGCCGAACCGGCCGGTGTCACGCAATCGGATTGCTTTGGCTGCCATGCTCATGCTCCCCTGTCCGTATCGACACAGCGATGCACATGGGGCACGAGCAAAATCGGAATGGTCGCTTCGGCAACCCCGCTGTCATAGGATCATTCCCTTAGACCGGTGGCTTTGCGGCCCCTTCTTTCGAAAGGTGTGCCCTGTTCAAACGCCCGTTGATCGTTGCACAACCTTGATGCCCGGTCAACGCGGCGAAACGGAAACCGCCGGATATTGTCAAATCGCGGAGCCGCCACGCTCCTGCGCCGGCCGTTGTTGACCAACAAGAGGAACAAACGTGATCCGAAACAACTCCCGTACTTTGCTGACCGTGCTCTTTGCGCTGCTCCTGGCAGGCAATGCTTCCGCCCAGGCGGCAGGCGACCTGGCCCGCAGCATTCACGTTACCGGACAGGGCGAAGCGTCCGGCAAACCCGATCTGGCCGAAGTCAATGCAGGCGTGCAGACCTTTGCCAAGACCGTCATCGACGCGAGCCGGCAGAACCAGGCGATAGTGGAGAAGATCATGCAGGCGCTGGGCGAGCAGGGCATCGAGGCACGAGACATCCAGACGTCGAACTACAGCATCTGGGCGGAGCAGGACTACAGCCGTGAGGGCGAGCCGGGCAAGGAACGCATCACGGGGTTTCGCGTGTCGAACATCGTGCACGTCAAGGTACGCGACATTGCGAAAATCGGCGAAGTGCTGGCGGCCGTGACGAACGCGGGCGCGAACTCGATCAACGGGATCCAGTTCACCGTGCAGGACACGCAGCAGCTTGAAGAAGAAGCGCGCAAAGCTGCGATGGCGGACGCCCGGGCGCGAGCCGAATCGCTCGCGAGCCTGGCGGGCGTCGAGCTTGGCGAGGTGCTCACGCTTTCGATGTCGAGCGCGCCGGACTACCCGCGCCCGTACGCGGCGAGCCGCGTCATGGAAATGGCCGATTCCGGTGCTCCCGTGCCCGGCATCGCGCCCGGCCAGCAAAGCGTCAGGGTCACGATCAACGCGACGTTCGCCATCCGCTGACCCGCGGCCCCGAGGGTCGCTGGCAGGAATATTGCACCGGGCCCTCAGGGGGCTGTTGCCGGCGCATACGGATGTTGCGTCCTTGTACTATTTACAGCATGCCCCACCCAACCCTGCAATTCGTGCCACATTGCGTGGCAGCCCGGAGGCGGCGCCTCGGCGCTTGCCTGCTGTGCCTGCTGCTCGCGGGCGGCGGCAGCGCGTGGGGCGACGAGCTCGAGTACGCGATATCGGGGGTCGACGAGGAGCTGCTCGCCAACGTGCAGGCCCACGTCCAGTCCTTCAGCCTCACCGGCACCGGCCGGGTGCTGCCGGGCGGTTTCGATGAGGCGATCGAGAAGGCCACGGAGCGCGCCCGCGAGGCGCTGAAGCCCTATGGCTACTATCATCCCAATATCACCACGGACCTGGTACGGCGCGGGCCGGAGAGCTGGCGCCTCCGGATGCG
>CBFGSB010000351.1:0-2308 GCA_965651325.1 uncultured Chromatiales bacterium
GGGTCAGGGGTTGCAGTATTCCAGGACTTTTTCCTGCACGTCGGCGCGGGCGGCGATGGTTTCCTTTTCGTCCAGGTAGACGCGTTCGCCGTTTTCGTCCTCGCGGTAGAGGCGGCGCGAGGTCAGGTACTGCTGCAGCCGTTGCTTGTACATCGTGCACTTTTCGGCGCGCTCGCGTTCCTGGGCTGCCAGCTCTTCCTTGGTGAGGCCTTCGGCCGCGGGAGCCTCCCCGGGGGCTTCGGTTCGCGCGCTGCGGCGCGCCTGTGCGGCCTGGGGATTGGTGGGCTGCGAGCTGATGTGGACGATCTCGACCGTGGCGTTCCCGGCCGGGACGTCGCCGAAATGGACGACGCCGTTGGCGTCGACCCACTTGTAAATATCGTTCGCAAGGACGGCCGCCGGCACTGCGAGGGCCAGCGCAAGGAAAGTGACCGTGGCGCTTCGACACTTCATCGCCATGCATTAGAGCACGCCGGCCGCCGGGATGGTGTGATCGCGGTCACAGGCGTCCTGCGCCATGCCCGGGACCGCAAATCCGGGAGGTAGGGCCGGATTGGCGGCTGGCCGCAGGTCGCCCGGCGGGGGTTAGAATGGGGCCATGGCAAACGACTCGATCGACAAGCTGGCGCGGCGGCTGGCCGAATCGGTACCGGAGAACATCCGGGCCATGCGCGCCGACCTGGAGCAGAACTTCCGCTCGGTGCTGCGCTCGAGCCTCTCGCGGCTCGACCTCGTGACCCGGGAAGAATTCGAGGTGCAGGAAGCGGTGCTGGAGCGCACCCGGCAGCAGTGCGAGGCCATGGAGGCCCGCGTGCAGGCGCTCGAGGCCAGGCTCGGGAGCGCGGAAGCCGCGGGCCCGCCGAAAAAGAAGACCGCGAAGAAGGCAGGGAAGAAAACACCCTGAAATCCGTCGCGGCCACGGAGGGCCGATGTACGACCTTGCGCAGCCCGGGGAAGATGAGCCCATCGAGCCGACCGGCTCCGGGCTCGCGCTCCTGAAGAGCCGCGCGCAGGTCGGGGTGCTGGCTCCCGCCGTCACGATCGAGGTGTTTCTCTCGGGCGGGCTGCCGCACTTCTCGATCGTGGGCCTGCCCGAGACCGCGGTGCGCGAGAGCAAGGACCGCGTGCGCGGCGCAATCCTGAGCTCCGGGTACAAATTTCACGAAGGCCGCATCACGGTGAGCCTCGCCCCGGCCGACATGCGCAAGACCGGCGGCCGCTTCGACCTGGCCATCGCGCTCGGCATCCTGGCAGCTTCGAAGGAGACCGTGCTCGAGCAGGCTGCGCTCGAAGGTTACGAGTTCTACGGGGAGCTCGGGCTGAACGGGGACCTGCGCGCGATTCCGGGCGCGTTGCCGGCGGCGCTCAAGGCCGCCGAGGCAGGCCATGCCATCGTGGTGCCCGCGGCGAACGGCGCCGAAGCCGCGCTGTCCTCTGCGCGTGTGTTTCCGGCCGGTAGCCTGCGCGATGTGGCGCGCCACCTGCTCGGCTCGCACCAATTGGCCCGGCATCCGAACGGTGCGCCACCCGTGGCAAAACTCCGGGTTCCCGACCTCGCCGACGTGCACGGCCAGTCGGCGGCGAAGCGGGCGCTGGAGATCGCGGCGGCCGGCGAGCACAACATCCTGTTCAGCGGGCCGCCCGGCACCGGCAAGAGCATGCTGGCCCGGCGGCTGCCGGGCATCCTGCCGCCAATGAGCGAAGAGGAGGCGCTCGAGACGGCCGCGATCGATTCCATCGCCGGCCGCGGGCTGGATCTCGAACGCTGGCGGCAGCGGCCGTTCCGCTGCCCGCATCACACGGCTTCCGCCGCGGCACTGGTCGGCGGCGGCTCCGACCCCCGGCCCGGTGAGATCTCGCTCGCCCACAACGGCGTGCTGTTCCTGGACGAGCTGCCGGAGTTCAGCCGGCACGTGCTGGAAGTGCTGCGCGAGCCGCTCGAATCGGGCTGGATTACGATCTCGCGAGCCGGCCGGCAGTCCGATTTTCCGGCTCGGTTCCAACTCGTGGCCGCGATGAATCCCTGCCCCTGCGGATATCTCGGCGATGCCGCGGGCGACTGCCGCTGCAGCGCGGAGCGGGTGCAGGCTTACCGCGGCAGGATTTCAGGCCCGCTGGTCGATCGCGTCGACATTCACATGCCGGTGCGGCGGCTGCCCGCCGAGGCGATGCGCGGCGAGGCAGGCGCGGCCGAATCGAGCGCTGCCGTGCTGGCCCGGGTGTGCCGCGCGCGCGAGCGGCAACTCGAGCGCGCCGGCGTCACGAATGCGCGGCTGGAAGGCTACACGCTGGAAGCGTGGTGCCAGCT
>CBFGSB010000352.1:0-2303 GCA_965651325.1 uncultured Chromatiales bacterium
TTCAGCCGTAGCACGCCGGTGCCGCGCAGGACGTACAGGTTCGCGAGCGGGTTCTCCTCGACGACCACGAAGTCCGCCTTCTTGCCGACCTGTATCGAGCCGACGTCGCCGTCGATGCCGAGCTGGCGCGCGCCCTGCAGCGTCGCCGAGTGTATGACCTCCAGCGGCGAGAAGCCGGCTTCGCGCAGCAGGGCCAGCTCCGTGATGTAGCTGAACCCGTACAGGTTGTAGATGTAGCCCGAGTCGGAGCCGGTCGTTACGCGGCCGCCGCGGTTCTTGTACTCGTTCACGAACCGCATCCACAGGCGGAGGTTCTCCTTCCAGTCGATCTCCTCCTCGATCGTCCAGTCGAACCAGTAAGAGCCGTGCGCGTCGCGGTTCGGGCGGAACCAGTCCCAGAGGCTCGGCAGCGTGTACACCTCGTGCCAGGGCGCGCGGCTGATGCGCATGAAATCGCGGCTCGTGACGTACGACGTGAACGTGGGCGAGAGGGCGAAGTCGCGCTCGAGCAGCGTCTCCATCACCTCGTTCCAGCGCTTCGAGCCGGGCTTCGCGGCCTGTTGCCAGAGCCGGCCGGCTTCCCCGAAGCGGTGCTGCTCGTTGTTGTAGTTATAGTCCGGCGGGTAGTGCTGGATGCGACGGTCCACGAACAGCGCTTCCGGCAGCCCGTACCAGTGCTCCATCGAGCGCAAGCCGTGCGCGGAGGTCGTCAGCACGTTCGCCTGCGTCACGGAGAGCTGCGCGTGGTGCATCGTGGAATTCAGTCCCTGCTGCTTCGCCTCGTCCAGCGCCGCCCACAGGATCTCCTCCGGCGCGGTGATGAACTTGACCCCGGCCGCACCCGAGCGCTTGATGAAGCGGATGCGCTCGCGCGCGTCTTCCGGCGTGACGATGGGCCCGGCTTCCTCCGCGTGGAACATCGGGTAAATGTGGATCCTGGGCCCGGTGATCTCGTTCGCGTCCAGCGACCGCTTGATGCTCATCTCCTCCGCCAGCGTGCCGTCGTAACCGACCGTCCGTCCCGAGGTCACGCCGTGCGCGAGCCACAGCTTCAGCACATATTCGGGCGGCACCTTCTGCCCCGAGCCCATGTGATGGATGTGCAGGTGCGTGTCGATGAAGCCCGGCAGGACGTACATGCCGCCCAGGTCGATCTCGTGACCGCCTTCGAGCGGCGGGCGATCGTCCGGGTCGATCGCGAGCTTCGGCGCGCCGACGCTGTGGATCCCGACGATGCGGTCGTTCTCGATCACGATGTCCATCGGCCCGCGGGTCGGCGCGCCGGTGCCGTCGACCAGGTTGACGCCGCGCAGGATCAGCCGCTTCCAGGGCCCCTCGCCTTCGTCGCGGCGCGGAATGTGATCGGCGCCGGCTTGCGCCGCGGCGGTCGCGGGCAGCCCCGCGGATGCGGCGAAAGCCACGAGCGCTGCGATCAACGTCAGGCGAGTCCGTCGAAGCCGGCAATCGCGCATGATTTCCCCCGCTGTTCTCGTTCGTTGGTGAGCGGGACTTATAGCACAGAAGAGGCGCGTGTTAGACTCGCCGGGCAGGCCACCGCATCTCGCTCCCTGCTCCTGTTTCACATCCGTGTCGCCCGTCCGGCGGGCTCCTACAGCGCACCACTACCCGATACCCGGGCAAGCCGGCAAGCGCCACTCCCTGAACGGCCCTGACAATGCAACAGCAATGCATCAAGGAAGACTATCCGCCGATCGGCAGCTACGGGGTCGTGGGCAACCTCGACACCGTCGCACTCATCGGCCACAACGGCTCGATCGATTTCTACTGCTACCCGGACTTCGATTCACCGTCCGTGTTCGCGCGGCTGCTCGACAAGGACAAGGGCGGTCATTTCCAGATCCGGCCGTCGCACGCGGACGACTGGACGGAAAGCCAGATGTACCTGCCGGACACCAACGTGCTCGTGACCCGCTTCCTGTCCGCGCAGGGCATCCTCGAGATCATCGACTTCATGCCGCTTACCTGGACCGACAGCCGGCACCAGCTCGTGCGCATCGTCAAGTCCGTCCACGGCGACAACGATGTCTGCATGGAATGCTGTCCCGCGTTCGACTATGCACGCGCCGAAACCCGCGCGACGCAGGACCGCGACCGTTGCTCCGTCCGCTTCGCCTGCAACAGCGACAACGTCGCGCCGTCGCGACTCTACAGCCAGGTCGAGCTGGACGTGGATGACGGCTGCGCCTCCCGCAGCTTCACGCTCAACGAAAAGGAGCAGGCGGTATTCGCGTACGTCTGCGACGACACCTCCGCCGTCACCTTTGCGCTCGAAGAAGCCGACA
>CBFGSB010000353.1:0-2302 GCA_965651325.1 uncultured Chromatiales bacterium
ATCGCTGCATCGGGTCCAACGCGCTGAGCTAGTAAGCGCCTGATATTACGCGGAAGTTTGGATGCTTTATGTGCAGTCGGTCACGGATGGCGACCCTGTTGGTGCCTAGAATTGCCGGTCCCGATCGAGCGACCGGGCACGCGACGGACGGAGCACCGATGCGGAACAGGCAAACGAAAATCGCACTGGCGCACCGGGCAGCCGCCTGCCTGCTGGCGTTGAGCAACGCCCTCAACTGCCAGGCGGCAACCCTCAATGTCGCCGTGTTCGACCGCGCCGGCGCGCCGATACCCGATGTTGCCGTCTACGCGGTACCGCAGGACGGCCCGCCGCCGCGCGTCGCCGATCCGCCGCCGCACGCCATCATGGACCAGGTCGACCTCGAGTTCGTACCGCACGTGCTCATCGTGCAGACCGGCACCGTGGTCGATTTCCCCAACAGCGACCATGTCAATCACCACGTCTATTCCTTCTCCGAGGCGAAGTCGTTCGAGCTGCCGCTGTACAAAGGCAGCGTCTACCCACCGTTGACGTTCGACGAACCGGGACTCGTCACCCTCGGCTGCAACATCCACGACAACATGCTGGGCTACATTCTCGTCGCGGATACGCCGTGGTTCGCGATGACCGATGCCTCCGGCGAGGCGCGGCTGGATACGCTGCCCGCCGGCCGCTACCGGGTGCACGCCTGGACACCGCGCAGCGACAGGAGGGACCTGCCCGCGGGGCAGACGGTCGACCTGCACGGCGGCAGCGAAGCGGCACTCTCCTTCCGCTTCACGAAGGAGCTCTTTCCTCCCCACGGCCAGGACGGCAGTCTTTCGTGGTCCGCTTACTGATCTTCGCGGCTCTCCTCGCCGCCGGCCACGCCTTTGCCGACAACGGCGGCCGCCACGAGTTGGCCGTCGACGTGCTGTTCGACGTCACGCACGGCTCCTCGGACTACGGCGCATGGACCGTGGGCGAGTACGGCAAGCTCCGCTCCGGGGACGGTACGAGCATCGGCGCCACGCGCGTGTTCGTCGAGTACCGCGGCCGCCTGGCGCCGACGCTCTCGACGCACGTCCTCGCCGACTACGTAAACGATGCATCGCCCGGCATCGACCTGACCGAAGCGTACCTGCAATGGCGGCCGGTCCCGACATCGCCGTTCCGCCAGCAATGGCGGTTCGGTGCGTTCTATCCGCCGCTGTCGCTGGAGAACGGCGAGCGTGGCTGGCAGAGCCCCTACACGGCGTCGTTCTCGGCGGCCAATAGCTGGCTGGGCGAGGAAGTCCGGCCGCTAGGGCTCGAGTGGTCGTTCAGGCGGCGGGTCCACCCGGGCGGGGCGCCGCACGAGATCGGCGGTTTCGCCGGCGGCTTCTACGCCAACGACCCGGCGGGAACGCTGCTTTTCTGGCGCGGCTTTGCCGTCCACGACCGGCAGAGCCGGCTCGGCGATACGCTGCCGCTCGCGCCGGCACCGATCTTCGGCGCCGGCGGCACCGTCACGGGCTATGCGGAGCAGCACCTCGAGCCGTTCACCGAGATCGACGGTCGCCCCGGGTTCTATGGCGGCATCGAATGGCGCTACGCGCGCCGCGCCATGCTGCGGGTCGGGCATTGGGACAACCGTGCCGATCCGCAGGCGTTTGCGCACGGCCACTGGGGTTGGCGCACACGCTTTTCCATGATTGCCGCGCAGCTCGAGCTCGCCGGTGACCTCGGCTTGGTCGCGCAGTGGCTGTCAGGCGATACCCGCTGGCTCATCGCGACGACACCGACCGGGCAGCGAACCCCCGCCACGGCGCTGGTGCGCGACGAGATCGACACGCGGTTCATGCTGCTCACGAAGGCGTTCGGCGACGTGCACCGCCTGACGCTGCGCTACGACGATTTCGATTACTCGCGCGCCCCCGACGAGACCATCGATTCAGGACACGCGTGGACGCTCGCTTATCGCCACGATGCCGGGGGCCGGGCTGCCATTACGCTCGAAGGCCTGCGGATCGACTCCGGGCGGGATCCCTGGACGGAGTTCTACGGGCTGCCGCGCCGCGCGAGCGAGTGGCGGCTGCGCCTCCAGTTGCTGCTCAGGTTCCGGCCCTGATCGGGGCGCCGAGCGTGCCGATCGGCTCGTCCAGGCTGGCGGGCGGTACCGTGAACCAGGCCGGGCCGTCTTCCGTCATGTAGAGGCAGTCCTCGAGGCGCACCCCGAAGCTCTCGAAATCGTAGAGACCCGGCTCGTTGGAGAAGCACATGCCGGCCGCGAGCGGCGTCTTTTCGCCGTGCACGAAATTCACGGGTTCGTGGCCGTCCATGC
>CBFGSB010000354.1:0-2272 GCA_965651325.1 uncultured Chromatiales bacterium
GCAAGGACGCGCGCACGCGCGCCGAGTTCCTGCAGATGATCGGCAGGGACGGGGTTTAAAGACGTCCGTCCCGAAGCGCGGCGTTGGGCGGCTACCTGGCCAGTCCCAGCACGTCCAACCCTTGCTCGAACTCGATGTCGACCGGGATGCCGGCTTCGGCCAGGCGGTCGAGATCGCCCTGCAGCGTATCCCCGATCACGCCCTTGTCCTCGAACAGTCGCACCGTGCCCTCGTAGTCGCCCGTCCCCTGCAGCGTCAGGAGCAGGGTCGAGAGCTCGGTCATCGCCTGTTGCATGCGCTCGAAGTCCACGCGGTAGCTGCCGGTATCCGCCTCGCGCACGACGGCCCCTCGCTCGGCGAGAAAGTTGAAGCGCACCATGTTGGCCTGCCCGTGCGCACTGCTCGCGCCGAAACGGATGCTGCGGAAGATGCTGGCGACGAAGGTGACGTAGTTGTCGCGCAGGTCGATCTCGCCCATCTCACCCTGCTCATGCAGGCGCGAGATCATGTACAGGCCGAGAATGTCCGCCTTGCCCTCTTCCATGGCGCCCGCGACCTCGCGCAGGGCTTCGCGGACGGTGCCGTTGCCGTTGATCGTGTTCTTGATGCCGAGCCCGTGGGCGACTTCGTGGAACATCGTGTTGGCGAAGAACGCATCGAAGGTCACGTGCGGCCGCTGCTCCTCGGCGATCAGCATGCCGGCGATGGGCACGAGGATCTCGTCGAACTTCGCGCGCATGGCGTTCTTGATCTGTAATCGGCGCGTGCCCTTTTCGAGCTGCACCTCCTCGTCGTTCGGCAGGTTGATCGCGATGGTCTTGGAACCGGCATTGCCGTGGCCGGCGTAGTAGACCGCGTCGTAGGCATTGAGATCGGCGTCGGTGCCCGGGGTTTCCGCCTTGAACTCGTCCGGAACCGGCAGGCCCTGCTGGAGGGCGGGCAGGAATGCGACGAAGCGCGCGAGCTCCTGGCTCCATTCCATGTCCTTGACCAGCACGAAGCCTTCGTACGCTGCCTTGTAGCCGAACAGCCGGTCCTCGTAGGTCTCGATGGCACCGATGACGAGCTCGACCGGGTTCGTCTTCACGTCCAGCCAGGCCATGTCGCTCGGCTGGTAGTTGTCGGACTCGAGCGCCTGGGCGCGGAGTCGCAGGTAATGGGCAAAGCCCTCGTGCTCGGCAAGCGCCGCCGCCTGGCGCAGGCGCAGCGCCGCGTGCGCGAGCTCCTCCGAGTACGCCACGTGATAGGGCACGACTACCAGCTCGCCCGCGTCGTTGCGGCGGATGATCGTGTAGAGGCTCGCCTTGCCGGGCAGGTCGGCCGCCTCGAACTCCTCGCGGGTCATGTCCGCCGGGTAGAAGTTCGCGCCAGCCGGCTTCTCGCCGAACCCTTCCATGAACGGCCGGTCGTTCGCGAGACGGTCCCAGGGACCGTAGTTGATCCGCGCGTAGTGGCGGGTGTCCGCGTTGTCGATCGACTCGAGCCAGGCCTCGTGGTCGTCCCGGAACGCCTGCTGCCAGTAGAGGTCGTCCATGACCTGCGAAGCCTCGACCAGCAGTGCGATCATGTCGCGCTGGGCATCGTCCAGGTGCGACAGGTCCGCGGTCAGGGTAACGGTTGCGTACGCCTCCGGGCGCGGCGGCACGAGCGCGGCGGCCTGCGTCTTCGGGGCGGGGGCTTCCGCAGCGGGGGCCGATTCGGTGACCGGGGGTTCATTTTCAGGCGAGCCGCAGGCCGCGAAACAGGAGACGGACAGCAGCAGCGCGCAAACGCGCGGGCGAAGATGAATTTTCACGGCGGGATCCCCCTGCAACCTGCGAGGCGCGCCATTATGGCACAGCGGTTGCCAGGGCTTAGAGATCGACGATCTGCACGTCGGAGGGCAGCACCTCGGCGCCGAGGAAAGCACCGCCGACCCGCGCGAAGCGCGCCGCGCCGTCCGTCGCGAGGAGCTCGAGGCGGCCCTCGGTGGCCGGGTTCAGCCACTGCCGCGCCGCGAGCAGCGCGGCCACCGCTTCCGCCGTTGTGCCGGCCGAATCGACGATGCTGATGCCCTCGCCGGCAACCTCGCGGATGGTGTCGCGCAGCAGGGGGAAATGCGTGCAGCCGAGGATGATCGAGTGCGGCCGCCAGCCCTCCTCACCGTCGATAAAGCGGCCGAGGTATCGCCGGACAATGGCCTCGGCGATGCCGCCCCCGGTCCAGCCCTCCTCCGCCAGCGCGACCAGGAGCTCGCAGGCGAGCTCGCGCACGCTCGCCGCGCCGTCCCGCG
>CBFGSB010000355.1:0-2260 GCA_965651325.1 uncultured Chromatiales bacterium
TGCGTGAAGGTGCCGGTCGCGGGATCGAGGTAATCGAGCCCGCCGCCCCAGGTGCCGACCCACAGCCCACCGTCCGCGGCTTCCAGCAGCACCGGCACCCAGTCGTGTGCGAGGCTTTGCGGGTCGTCGGGATCGTGCCGGAAACGCGTAAAGGTCCCGCTTTCCCGATCCATGAGATTGAGGCCCGCGCGGTTGGTACCGACCCAGAAGCGCCCGCGGCTGTCCTCCAGGATGGCGCGCACCTCGTTGCCGGAGAGACTGTGCGGGTTGCCGGGTTGGTGCCGGTAGTGCACGGCGCGGCCGGTCGCGAGGTCGACGCGATCCAGTCCGTTATCGTAGGTGCCGACCCACAGCGTGCCGTGCCCGTCCTCGTAAAGCGGCAGCACGATGTCCTGCGCGAGGCTGGACGGCACGTCCGGGTCATGAAGGTAACGGCGGAACACGTTTTTCCACGGCGTGTAACTCGCGAGCCCGCCGCCGTAGGTGCCGATCCAGATCACCCCCTCGGGGTCCTCCAGCAACGCCCAGACCACGTTGCGCGGCAGGCTCCAGGGATCGCTGCTCGAGCTCTGGAACAGCGTCCATTCGCCGCCCGCGCGCCGCTGCGCGAGCCCGTCGCGGGTGGCTACCCACAACGTATCGTTCCCGTCGCGCAGGAGCGCCTGCACGTACGCCCCGCCCGCGAACGGGGGCCCGCCAGCCGGGACCAGCCCGGCTTGCGAATCGAACTGCAGCAGCCCGGCTTCGGTACCCAGCCACAGGCGTCCCGGGGCCGCCGCGGGCGCGATCGCCCGCAGCGGCGATTCGGTGGCCGCGGCAGTTTGCAGGCGTCCGTCATCGGCATCCACCCGGAACAAACCTTGCGCCGCACCCGCCCACAGCACGCCGGCGTCGTCCTCGTACAGGCTGTACACCTCGCCGGGCGCCCCGCGCTGGTGTGCGAACGCGCCGGTGTCGGCATCGAAGCGATCCAGCCCGGCCTCCGTGCCGATCCAGAGAACGCCGTCCCGGTCGCGCAGCAGGCTCAGCACGCGGTTCGCGGACAGGCTGCTCGCGATGTTCGCATCGTGCCGCCATGCCGTGAAAATTCCCGTCGCGGAATCGAAATGGTTGAGCCCGCCCGAGTCGGTGCCGATCCAGAGGCCGCCATCGGCATCGGCGAGCAGTGCCGTCACGAAAGCGTCCGACAGCATGTGCGGATTGTCCGGCTCCGGCTTGAAGACGCGGAACTCGTAGCCGTCGTAGCGATTGAGGCCGTCCTGCGTCCCGACCCAGAGGAACCCGCGCGCATCCCGGGCGAGGGCGTTCACCGTCTCCTGCGACAGGCCGTGCTCCCCGGTCAGCCGCTCGAAGAAACCCTGTCCGCCTGCCGCCGCGGCGTTGCCGGCGGCGCAAGCGAGCAATGCAACGGCGAGCAGGCGGACGATGGTTCTGCCCGGATCAGGAGACGACTTTCGGCATGAACCGGTAGCCGACGCCGCGCACCGCGAGGATGAAGCGGGGCGTTGCGGGATCGTCCTTGAGCTTGCGCCGCAGGCGGCCGATCAGCACGTCCACCGAGCGATCGGACGGCGACCAGTCACGCCCCTGCAAGAGGTCCAGCAGCCGGTCGCGGCTCAGGACGCGGCCGCTGTGCCGGACGAGCGCGTGCAGCAGCCGGAACTCGCCGTCCGTCAGCAGCACCTCTTCCTCGTCCGGCGCGACCAGCCGCCGCCGCGCCGGCTCCAGCCGCCAGCCGTCGAACGCGAGCGGGCCGTCATCGGCCGCCGCCACTTGGCGCGCATGCGCCACGCGGCGCAGCAGGTTCTTGATGCGGGCCACGATCTCGCGCGCGTTGAACGGCTTGACCACGTAGTCGTCGGCGCCGAGCTCGAGGCCGACGATACGGTCCACCTCGTCCTTCTTGCTGCCGGTGATCAGGATGATGCCGATCTCGGATTCGGCCCTGAGCTCGCGCGTCAGCGTCAGGCCGTCGGCGCCGGGCAGGCGGATGTCCAGGAGGACGAGGTCCACGTCGCGACCGGCGAGCTTTTCGCGCGCATCCTCGACGGACCCGGCCTCACTGACCGCGTGCCCTTCCTTTGCCAGGTACCCGGCGAGCAGCGAACGCGTCACCGCGTCGTCGTCCACGACGAGAATGCGCGCTTGTTCAGGCACCCGCGACCCCCCGGTCCACCCATCCCGGCTGCAAGCCTACATTGTTTACACGCCGTTTACACACTGTCACACATTGTTACCGGCGATTGCTTTGCCGTTTACC
>CBFGSB010000356.1:0-2213 GCA_965651325.1 uncultured Chromatiales bacterium
GACACGGCGAGTCCGCTGAAGATGGGATCGTCGAGGATGAAGAACGCGCCGAGCATTGCCGCGAGGGCCGTCAGGGCAATCGGCTTCGCCCGCACGGCACCCGCACGGATTACCGCCTCCTCGAAGCCGGTGCCGGCGTCGAGCTCGTGCCGGATGAAGTCGACGAGCAGGATCGAGTTCCGGACGATGATGCCCGCGAGCGCGATCATGCCGATCATGGATGTCGCGGTGAACTGCGCGCCGAGCAGCGCATGCCCCGGCAGCACGCCGATGATCGTCAGCGGAATCGGCACCATGATGATCAGCGGCACCGCGTACGAGCGGAACTGCCCAACAACGAGCAAATAGATCAGGATCAGCCCGACCGAATACGCGAGCCCCATGTCCCGAAAGGTTTCGTACGTGATCTGCCACTCACCGTCCCATTTGATGCCGTAGTCGTAGCGGTTCTCCGGCTGGCCGATGAAGTGCTGCTCGATGCCCTGCCCCGCCTCGCCCCAGCCGGCGATTTCGCCCACCATCGAGAACATTCCGTAGAGCGGGCTGTCGAGCCGCCCCGCCATGTCGCCGGTCACGTAGACCACGGGAAGCAGGTCCTTGTGGTAGATCGTCGGTTCCCACTCGTCCTCGGCGACCTCGACGATCTCGGTGAGCGGCACGAGATTGCCGCCCCGGCCCGCGACCCGCAGCAGCAGCAGGCTGTCCAGGTCCGCCTTGCCGGCAACCGGCAATTCGAGCCGGACGGGAACGGGGTTGCGCGAGTAACCGTCGTGCACGTAGACGACGTCCTCGCCGCGCAGCGCCGTCTCGAGCGCCGTCGCGACGCTCGCCTGCGACACGCCGAGGAGCGCCGCCTTCTGCCGGTCGACGTGGACCACGAGCCGTTTCGCGCTCGCTTCCACGGTCGTGTCCGTATCCACGATGTCCGGCGTCGATGTGAAGAGCTGCTGCACGGCCAGCGCGAGCTGCCGCTGGCCCGCGTAGTCCGGGCCGTAGATTTCGGCGACCACCGGCGCCAGTACCGGCGGTCCTGGCGGAACTTCGACCACTTTTACCGACGCGTCATAGCGCCGCGCGATCTCGACCAGCGGCGCGCGAGCGGCGCGCGCGATGTCGTGGCTCTGCCGGTCGCGCCGTGACTTGTCGGTGAGGTTGACCTGCAGATCGCCGACGTTCGCTCCCTCGCGCAGGTAATACTGGCGCACGAGACCGTTGAAGTTGATCGGCGCCGCGGTGCCGGCATAGACCTGGAAATCCGTGACCTCCGGCACCGTCCGCAGGTGCCCGGCCATTTCCGACAGCACGCGGCCCGTTTGCTCGACGGTGGTGCCCTCGGGCATGTCGAGCACGACCTGGAACTCCGACTTGTTGTCGAACGGCAGCATCTTCAGGACGACCGCCTGGAGCACCACCAGGGCCACCGCCGCCACGATGGCGATAGCGACGCCGGCGTAGAGCCAGTGCCGGTGCCGTCGCGCGCGCGGACCGCGCAGGAACGGCCCGATCGCGGCATTCGACAGCCGGTAAAGCGCCGGAGGCTTCCGGGCGGCGTCATTGGAGGTTGCCGGCGTCGGCTCGGCACCGCTTGCGGGATGCACACGTTTGCCGAGCAGCTTCAGGCTCGCCCACGGCGTGAACACGAGCGCGACGGCGAGTGACAGCAGCATGCCGGTGCTCGCATTGATTGGAATGGGGCTCATGTAGGGTCCCATCAAGCCGCTGACGAACGCCATCGGCAACAGCGCCGCGATGACGGTGAACGTCGCGAGGATCGTCGGCCCGCCAACCTCGTCGACCGCCGGCGGAATGGCCTCGAACAGGTTCTTGCGGCCGAGCGCCATGTGCCGGTGGATGTTCTCCACCACGACGATCGCATCGTCCACGAGGATGCCGATGGAGAAGATCAGCGCGAACAGCGAGACACGGTTGATCGTAAAGCCCCACGCCCAGGAAGCGAACAGCGTCACCGCCAGGGTGATCACGACGGCGGAGCCGACGATCACGGCCTCACGCCAGCCGAGCGCAACGACGACCAGCACGATGACGGACAAGGTCGCGAAGACCAGCTTCTGGATGAGCTGCTGCGCCTTGTCGTTTGCCGTCTTGCCGTAGTTGCGCGTGACGGTCGCCTCGACGCCGTCGGGGATGAACGTGCCCTCGAGATCCGCGACGCGCTCGATCACCGCATCGGCGATCGTGGCCGCGTTCTCGCC
>CBFGSB010000357.1:0-2185 GCA_965651325.1 uncultured Chromatiales bacterium
TCCAGGGATTGATGAGCATGGCTTATGCCATGAAGGAGGCGCATCGGGGCGCGGGGCAAGCCATGGCGATGTTCTGACCCACGACCGGCACTGCAACGGAGGAGCCAGGGAAATGACCAGAGGACAAAAAACCGGCGTTGCCCCCACGAGGTTCCGCCGCCGAAGCGTGTTAGCCGCGGCCGGAGCTTGCTTCACGATGCTGGGCCAGAAGGCGCTCGCGATCTGGGAGCCGTGGGCGGCCGGCATGGCTTCGATCGCCACCATGTCCAAAGCTACCTTCTCGAAGGATCGGGAGGCGGACGGAATGGTTGAGCTCGTCAGGATCCATCACGGAAAGGGCAACGGCAACGTCAAACTCTTCTGGTTTGAAAACGCGCCTTGGCCCGCACACTTCATGATCTACGATTTTCCGCCCGGCGCGAGCGAGGGTGTCCACGTTCATTTCCTCGACAACCGCAACGGCGAAGGCTCGTTCGATGAGTACTACTACATCATCAGCGGCCAGGGGGAGATGGAGATCGACGGCGAGATCGTCGCCGTGGCCAAGGGAGACCACGTCCATACACCGCTGGAAGTGGCGCATGGCATCGAGAACACGCATCCGACCGAGCATCTGCGTGTGTTCCTGACCTTCATTCAGCGCGGCGAGGACCCTCCCCCTTTCCTCGACCCGCCTGCCTCCCGCAGCACCGGGTAACGAACCGCCCCGGATGGGACGGAGCCGATCAAGTGCGCCCGTCGGCCTCGGCGCGCTCGCGATCCAGTTCCTCGAGCCACTGCGCTGCCGTGGTCGGTCCGGTTGCTTCGTATCGGGGACGGAACACACGGCAGCGCCCCGATTCGGGCCAAACGCGGCGCAAACGGGTAATGGAGCGTCGGCTTCGGAGATGGTCTCTGCCGGGCCACACAGGATGTGCGCTGAGGAGGATGTCGTACCCGATCGGGTTCTGATTTACCCGTATCGCCCATTGTTCGTGCCGGAGTATGGCGGCACGATCGGAAAGCTACCGTCGGCGATCGATGAACGACCGGCACGGGGATACACATGACGAATGACGCACGCAACGCCGGAGACAGCCGTCGCGGCCCGTTGACGGCCGTCTTCGGGATCCTGCTGGTGCCGCTGCTCGCGCTGTGGATGTTCCAGGCGGCGACCGGCGTCCTGCTCACGTACCACTTCGAGCTGAACGACGCGCTCTTGTCCCGTGCGGAGATCGCCCTCGACTATGACGCGATCGAGACCCGCATTGACCGCATACAGGAAGGCGGCAAGGCGAAAGTAAACTGGATCTGGTCGACGGCCGGATTACCCGGCCGGTTCCTCCTCAACTATACCGACGGCAACGGCCAGGCCAGGGCGGCGCGCATCGCCGGCGACGGCTCCGTGCTGCTCGACACCCCCGCGGGCGAATTGACCTTCCTGGAGTCCGTTCGCGCACTGCATCTCGAGCTGGCCGCGGGCCGGACCGGCGAGTTGATCCTGGCCTTCAGCGGCATCGTCCTGCTCGGATACTTGGCGCTCTCCTTTGTCCGCGCCTGGCGGCGTCCCGGCCCCGGCGACGCGCCCGGACCCGGCAGCTCCGGCAGGGCGTCGACCCTCTTCCTCCACCTGTCGCGCTGGGGAGCGCTCCCGGCCTTCGTGGTCGTGCTGGCGGCCGTCGTGATCTACTTCGAGCACCAGATCGAAGGTCCGATCGGCGCCCATCCGATCGCCCTGCCGGCCAACCCGCCGGCCGGTGCAGGCGCCGGTTTCGCCGCGGCAGTGCGGGCGGCCGAAGCGGCAATTCCCGGGAGCCGCTTTGTCGGTACGCCCATGCCCACTGCAGAAGACGCCAGCTACAAGACCTGGGTGAACCAACCGGGTGAGATGTTCCGCGAAGACGGCTACGGCGGCAGCCTCGTGATCGTCGATGCGAACGATGCCTCGGTGCGCGGCGCGTGGCCCTTACAGGAAGCCAGCGCTCCCTATGTCGCGATCGCGCTGCCCTATCCCGTGCACACGGGCGAAATCGCCAGGCCGGTCGGCCGAATCCTGGTGCTGCTCATCGGCGTGTGGCTGCTCGCGTGGGCCGCCACGGCCCTGTACCTGAGGCTGGGCCCCGCGCCGGGACTGAAGTAAAAGGACCGGGTGGGCATTACCCGTTCGTGGTCGGCAGCACCCTTTTTAGCGCTTGCCTCACCACTC
>CBFGSB010000358.1:0-2169 GCA_965651325.1 uncultured Chromatiales bacterium
GCAACCAGGCGCGCCGCTGCCCAGGCCAGGAGCACGGCAGCGAAGGCGATGACGACCTCGACCGGGAACGGACCGACGCCGATCATGACGTACCGGCCGCGTCCAGGCGGTCGAGGAGGTCACGTGCATTGGTCGAGAAGATCCCCGGGCAGGGTGGCGTGATATCCATCGCGTTCCAGCGGTTTCAGGCTAATGCGTTTCCGTGTCGGCGGGTGCGAGCAGGTCGCGCACCGTAGACTCCAGGCCGGTCAAGCCGGCACGACGCCCGAGCTCCAAAGCCTCTGCGGGCGGCATGCCGTTGCGCGCGGCGATCACGGCGAGCATCGCGCCGGCGCGGTTGCCTGAAGAACAATGCAGCAGCACCGGTCCAGGCGCCTCATCGATCCAGGACTGTATCCGGGCGGCATTCGCGTCGGTGACACCCTCGGCGCCCTCAATGCCGAGTTGCCGGTAACGCATGCCGGCGGCGTTGACTTCCGAAGCTTCATCGCGCCCTCCCATCTCTTGGTCGGGGCGCAGGTTGATAACGGTGGTGACCCCGCGCGCGCGGATCGAGGCCCACTGGGAAGGTGCGGGCTGGCCGGAAGCGAAGACATCGTCGGCCACTTTCCGTACCGGAGCTTCGTCCGTCGCGGCGGCTGACGCTGTCTCGGCATGAGGGCTCAGCGGCTCGTGGGCGGCGCATCCGGCCACGAGCAGCGTGCCGGCCAGCGGCCCCAGCAACAGGAGTCGAACGGTGATGCGGAATTGGGTGTGCCTCATGTTTCCTTGCCGATGTCGTCGTACCGGGCAAGGGTTCGCCACCCACAAGCACGAGCCGACAGGCTCGAAGCCTTCGACAACTCGTCTGACGTAAAGTGAGCGTGTTTGCCCGGTTGAAAGTGTTACCGATGTCTTCAGTATAAACTGTCACAGACTCGCTAACGCTCGCCTTTCCGATCTCATCTCTTTATGCTCGATGCTGTTCAGTACCTGCTGGGCGCCCTTTCGGGCTCGCTCGCAGGATTCTCTCTCGGGCTGTTCGGCGGCGGCGGATTCCATCCTCGCGACGGCCGCCAGCTACGCTGTCTCTGGACTCGTCGACTTGCCGCTCGCGGCGGTATTCGTTGCCGGGCGAGTCGCGGGGAGCACGGTCGGCTCGATGGCGGCTCGCCGCCTCAGCAACCACAAAGGGCGCGTTGAACACGGCTTTTGCGCTACTCGTCTTCGTGGTGGCAGGTTACATGCTGTGGCAGAGCTGGCAGGCGCTTATGGGTTAACGCCCTGGGGCGAGTCGCGCGAGCGACTTTGCCGTGACTACGTGACGCGGCGCCGGGGCTGAGGAGAAGTGAAGCGGATGGAAATAAGGATGCAGAACACCGATCAAGTAGCCGTTGCAATCTTGGGCGCCGGCACGGCAGGGCTCGCCGCGTTGCGGGAGGTCCGGAAACGGACCGAGGACTTCGTCCTGGTTAACGCAGGCGCCTTTGGCACCACCTGCGCCCGCGTGGGCTGCATGCCCTCGAAGGCGCTCATCGCGGCGGCGAACGCCTTCCACGCGCGGAAAAAGCTCGACGAGTTCGGCATCCGCGGCGGAGGCTCTCTCTCGGCCGACATCCCGGCGGTGCTGCAGCGGGTCCGCGCGCTTCGGGATCATTTCGTGTCAGGCGTGCTGAAGGCAACGGAGGACCTGGGGCCGCGTAACGTCGCGGCGCACGCGCGTCTCGAGGGTCCGAACCGACTGGTCGTCGAGGAACGAGTCATCGAGGCGGGGCAGATCGTGCTGGCGCCGGGCTCCAGCCCTGTCGTGCCGAAGCCGTGGCGGGCGTTCGGCGATCGTATCCTCACCACCGACACCCTTTTCGAGCAGGAAGACCTGCCTCGCCGGATCGGCGTCATCGGGCTCGGCGCGATCGGGGTGGAGATGGCCCAGGCGTTGGCTCGGCTCGGGTTGGAAGTCCATGGATTCGATGCCGGCAACCGAATAGCCGGGATCTCGGACGACAAGGTCGCACAGCTTGTGCAGGCCTCGCTCGGCGAGGAGTTCGCCATCCAGCTCGGCGCACAGGTAGAGCTCGGGGAGGCGGAGGACGGTATCGAAATCCGCTGGGACGGTGGTCGAGTGGTGGTCGACAAGGTACTCGCCGCGGTCGGCCGGCAGCCGAACGTGGAGGGGCTGGGCCTGGAAAC
>CBFGSB010000359.1:0-2160 GCA_965651325.1 uncultured Chromatiales bacterium
GACGCGCTTCAAGAGCGGGACGCCTCGCGCGATATAGCCGCGCTCGACCATGAAGCTGGCGAGCGGTTCGGGCGGCATGATGGCGACCAGCTCGGGCACGTCAATCCGGTCTGCCGGCTCGACGGTGTAGAACCCGACTGGCGCGCTGGCGGTGGCGTTCCATATGAGTTTCGTCGGCGTCTTGACCGCGCTTGCGGCGGCGATGCCGATCACCGCCAGCGCCGTCACCGTAAGGGTGCGGCGGCGCGTCATGGCTCGATCCTTCGACGGTGAAGCCAAGCGGCATGTCGCTCGGGCGTGTAGGCGTGCGGTTCCAGATTGGCGGTCAAACGGTTGTGGACGTGCCGCCAGTGATCCGGCGAGGCGTCGGCCGGATCGAGGCCGAGCGCATCCACGGCGTCGATAGCTACAAGCGCACGCTGCACCTTGGGCCAGCCGTCGAGGCGCAACAGGATTTCGCCACCGGGGCGCACGAAGGGCAATGTCTGGAACGGCTCGCCGCGCCCGATGGCGCGCACAATATCGATGCGCGAAACGACAGTGCCGTGCTCGCCAGATGCCCAACGGACGAAGGCGAAGACGCTGCCCGGCGCGAAGCCGACGACGCTGCGGCGGCGGTCGATGATCTGTTCGTAGCTCTTGCGGCCGAAGCGTATCCAGTGCTCGACCTTGCGTTTCTCGAAGGTCAGCTCGACCAATGTGGTGAAGGGCGCAGGCCCGTCCGGCAGCGGACGGCCGTGCGCGCTGCGATGGGCGCGACGGGTCATTGTTCGTCTCCGGTGATGTGCTGGGGGCTGCGCGGGCGCAGCGCGTCGAGCGCGGCCGTCATGGCTCGCCCCTTCGGGCAGAACCGGCACCACGCTTCGCCTGCGCGCGCGTCAAAGAAAAAGAGTTAGATTCTCTGTTAGATAAGTTAGCGGTCGGATTCCGCTTTTCAGGCCAAAGCGTTAGCTGCGGTTCGTGCGCCTGATCTGCCGATAGTGGTGCGCCTGATGTGCCGATACCCCGTGCGCCTGATCTGCCGATGGCATTAACAGGGTTATCAACAGTGCCTGTTGATGAGCTTTCGGGGCGGATGCGCAGCAGCTCGCGGCCGTCTTCCCGCTCGATCTGGAGCAGGTAGCCGGGAAGTTGCTGGCGGGCCGCGATCCGGCGCAGGTCGAGCGCGAAGTCGGACGGCCGGGCGAGGCTGCCGGATTTCTGGTGGAGGTGCGCGACCTCGAAAACCCAGCCGTGGCGCTGGTGCCCGGCGTGCTTTCGGGCGACGCGGTAAAGCCATCGCTCGATGCCGCCAGTCAGCCGGAAATAGGCCGGGTCGATGGTCAGGACCAGCGAACGGTCGATGACGCTGTTGTAGAACCATTCGGGCAGGACGAACTCCATGCCCTCGACGCGGCCGGCGCGCGTCGTCATTTCCTCCCACTCGTTGATCCATGAGAATTGCCGGCGACGCCAATGCGGGCCGTTGCGGATGGTGGTGGCAATGACGGTCGATTGCAGCCGCGCCAGCGCGGCTTTCAGAAGCCGGTATTGGTGATTGCCGGTCGGCCGCCCGATGGCGCGCAACAGATGGTAAGGCGTAAACCGGACAAAGCGCGACGTGGTGAGGCCGTTGTTCTCGGCCGCGACGATCTGCGAGGCCGCCCATATCAGCACATCGGCGTCCCATATGGTCGCCATGCCGTGCTCGGGCATCCCGAACACCTGCACCTCTATGTCGGCGGCCTTGTAGAGAATCGGCTTGGTGCGCGGGGTCTTCGCCAGCGAGAAGAACGGCCGTTCCATCAAGTCGCGCTGGTCGCGCGGCGGCGCGTCGCCGGTTGCGACCACGAAGGGGTCTAGGCGGCTGCGCTCGCTGTCCTCGGTCGGCTGTGCGGGGTCGTGGTCGTCCTCGCGCAGCATCTAGCAGTCGCCCCGTTCTTCGGGCGTAAGCGGACGCGCGGGAAAGACGGTGCCGGCGGTCTTGTCGCGGGTGGATTTGCGCTCGCCCGCCGCGCTCCAGTCTTCCAGATCGCGGACGGTGTAGAGGACGCGACCGCCGACCTTGCGATAGGTCGGGCCGGTGCCATAGGTGCGATGTTTCTCAAGGGTGCGGATGGATATGCCGAGGAAGCGCGCGGCTTCCTTGGTGCGCAACAGGCGCGGCGGCAGGCCCGCAAG
>CBFGSB010000360.1:0-2159 GCA_965651325.1 uncultured Chromatiales bacterium
CCTCGATCACGTCCTCGACCAGCAGGTTCAGCAGGCTCAGGATGGGCGCGTTGTTGTCCCAGAAGCGCCCCGAGTCCGTCTTCGCCTGCAGCACGCAGGACGTGTACTCCGCCGCCCAGTGGCAATACGGGTCCGTGACGATGACGAGCGGCACGGACAGCTCCGCCGCCTTCTCCGCCAGCAGCCGGAACCAGCGCGAATAGCGCCGGCAGTCGACGATGACGAGGCAGCTCTTCGCGGTGGCGTCCGCGCGCAGGTCCGCGAACGCGCGGTTGTCGGCAGTCAGGTGCTGGACGCCCGAACGGACATAGGCCAGCAGGTCGGCAAAGGCGATCGCCAGGCCCCGCTCGGTCTGGAAGCCGGCGACGAACACCCGGTCCGCGCCGGCGATCCATTCCACCGCCTGCCGCCAGGTCGGCTCCTCGGACAAGGCATACACGGCTTCCACGGCTTCCCGGGCGGCGTGCATGGCGCGGGTCCGGTCGGCATCGCCGAGCGACGGTGGCGTGGAGGCGGTGCTGCGCCAGGGCGCCGTCGACGGATCGCTGATTTCCGTGCGCATCTCGACGCGCAGGTCCCCGAGGCCGTGGTACCCGAGCTCTTTCAGGGTACGCCCCACGGTCATCGCGCTGACCCCGAGGCGCTTGGCGATCGAATCGGCCGTTTCGAACAGCACGTCGTCCGGGTGCGCCGCAAGATGGGAGGCCACCACCTGTTCGGCGGTGCTCAGGTCCGCCAGCCGGTCCTGGATGAGGACCTGGTAACGATGCGGAAACGCTTCTTCGCTCACCGGGCCACTTCAGTCATCTTTCGTCGAGGAGTGCACGTCCAGGCTAGTATGCGGGGACGCCTCACAGCGGCACAACCATTTAGCGCGGAAGCACGCGACCCGGGCGCGCACCGGTCGCCTCCGTCCCGTCCCACACGATCGTGCCGTTGACGAACACCAGGTCGATGCCCGTGGCAAGGAGCTGCGGTTCCTCGAACGTCGCCCGGTCGGTGACCGTGTCCGGGTCGAAGAGCACGAGATCGGCGTGCGCACCCTCGCGGATCACGCCGCGGTCGTCCCAGCCCAGTCGCTTCGCCGGCAGCGCCGTCATCTTGTGTATCGCCACCGGCAACGTCAGCCAGCCGGTCTCGCGCACGTACTCGCGGAGAACGCGCGGAAACGTGCCGGCACCGCGCGGATGCCTGCCGCCGATCCCTCCGTCGCTCGCGAACATGACCCAGGGCTGCGCCAGGAACGCCTGGATGTCGGGCATCACCATCGATTGCCCGATGACGGTGGCGACAGAGTCGGCGGCGTCGCCTTCACGGATGATCCGTATGTACATTTCGACGGGCGTCACACCGGCGGCTTCGGCAAGCTCGGCAAGGTTGTGCCATTCGTACGCCGGGTTCGGCGCAAACCTCACGATCGTCACGCGCTCGGGGCCGCCGACGTCCGCCAGCGCCTCCGCGACGCTTTCAGGGTCCTCGTAACGCTTGTTCGGGACCAGGACCTTGATGTTGGAGTTCCAGGCATCGTAAGGGTAGATGTCGGCAAGGTAGTCGAGGCCTTCGCCGCGCGCGTCCTCGATGAGGCGGATGTATTCGTCGGCCCGGTTCCACACGTCGACCGTAGCCAGTTTGATGTGGGAATGCTCGACGGGTATGCCGGCGCGCTGCCCGATGGCGATCGATTCGCGCAGCGCCTCGAAGCTCCGGTCGGCCTCGTCCCGGATGTGCGTCATGTAGAAGCCGCCGTGCCGTGCCGCGGCGCGCGCAACCGCGACGACCTCGTCGGTGGTGCTGTAACTCGCGATCTCGTACTCGAGGCCGCTCGAGAGTCCCACCGCGCCCGCTTGCATCGCCTCCTCGACCAGGGCGGCCATGCGCTCGACTTCCTCGGGGGTCGCGGCGCGCTCGTAATCCTCGCCCATGACCTGCTCGCGCACGGTTCCGTGCCCGACGAGCAACGCGACATTGACGGCGGATGGCTGCTGCCGGCGCGCTTCCAGCCATTCCCCGAGCGGCCACGGTGAGCCGCCGTCCGCACCGACCACGATGGTGGTAATGCCCTGCGAAACCTGCGACTCGGCGAGCGGCCGCTCCGGGAGCAGGTCGTCGGAGTGGTTGTGGATGTCGATGAAGCCCGGCGCCAGCACCTTTCCCGCCGC
>CBFGSB010000361.1:0-2147 GCA_965651325.1 uncultured Chromatiales bacterium
GGGACAGGCAGCGGTTCGCCGACCGCGAGCACGACGCGCGCGAAGGGCTTCGGAATCATGAAATGGTCCCAGCGATCGAGATACCAGGCGCGATCGGCGGCGCAGGCGAGCGGCACCAGCGGCACGCCGGCGATGCGTGCCATCAGCACGGCGCCGGCCTTGAACTCGTACTTAGGGCCGTTCGGCCCGTCGGCCGTCGTGATGATGGAGACGCCGCGCTTGAGCGATTCGCGCATGTCGCGCAGCACGAGTGCACCGGTCTGGTTCGCGGAGCCGCGGATGACTTCCGCGCCCCAGGCGCGTGCGATGCGCGCCGGCACTTCGCCGTCCACGGAAGCGGACACGAGAAAGCTCGCACGAAAGCCCTTGTCGATCCAGCGGCGGATCATGCCGGTGCAGAGCACGTGATGCTGGTGCCAGTAGCAGGGGGCATACGCGCGACCGTCGGTGGCAATCTGCTCGGCCGTGTCTGCGCCGATCACCTTCTCGACACGATAGCTCCACCACAGCAGCCGCATGATGGCGCGCACGAGCGGCAAGCCGAGAAAGTAATAAAGGCGGCGCCCGGCCGACATGCGGCGCTGCGACGAGGTGCTGCGGCGCGCTTCGACGTCGTCGAACCGCGACCTTTCGGCGTCGCTTTTGTAGTTTGACTTTACGGTGTTTTCGGGCATGGGTATCCGCAAGGCCGGGTCGCGGCATGAAGGGCAACTGTGCCGGCGTGCGCATGAACCGCAGATGAACCCGCGTCGCCGATCGCGAACGAGTTTGCAGTATCCGTTGCGCGCCGGTCAATGTAATATTGCGCCTCTGCTGCCGTTCCCAGCCCGAAGAAATACTCCGGATTTCATGATATTGGCCAGCTCAAGAGACCGTCGGCCGCCGGGTCCCGACGCGCCGGTCCGGCTTGGTATCGACCCGCAGACGCTCGCGACGCTCGAAAGCGCACGCCGCGATTTCGGCGATATCGTGGCATTTTCGGGAGCGAGCGGACGCGACGCGTACTTCATCAACGATCCGGCGGAGATCCGCCGCATCCTGGTGCGGCAGCACGCGCGCTACAAAAAGGGCCCGGGATTCGAGCGCGTGAAGATGTTGCTCGGCAACGGCCTGATCGTCAGCGACGGCGATGCCTGGCGCCGTTCGCGTACCATGATCCAGCCTGCGTTCAAGGCCGCCAACGTGCACCGGCTGATCGGCCTGATGATTCGCTGCACGGAGGAGCGCGACCGCCGCTGGACAGCGATTGCGAACGAGGGCGGCACACTCAACATCACGCAGGAAACGAGCGACTTCGCACTGGAGCTGATACTGCGTGCGATCTTCGGGCCGGACTACGACACTCACATCGTGGCCGGCGGCGCCAATCCGTTCGCGTTCCTGAGCGAAGACCCGACCCGCGATCTCAGGGTGGTGCTGCGGCTGCGGGAATTGCGCGAGCTGCTGCTGCGCATCATCGCCGGCCGGCGTGCCGCCGGTGCCAGCGACGACTACGATTTCCTTGGCATGTACATGAGCGCGCGCGACAAGGCCGGAAACGCATTTACCGACGAGGAGTTGCTCGACGAGCTGATGAACCTGATCGTTGCCGGTTATGAAACCTCCGCCGGGACGCTGAACTGGGCATGGTACCTGCTGGCCGGCCACCCGGAGGTGCACCGGGAGCTTGCCGGGGAGGCCGCGGCCGTGATTCCGGAAGCGGAGGCTGTCGACGAGGAGAGCCTTGCTCGCCTGCCGTATACGCACGCGCTGCTCGAGGAAACCCTGCGGCTGTACCCGCCGGTGTGGCTGTTCACGCGCCGCGCCGAGGCGGACGACACGCTCGCGGCGTACGACATTCCGGCAGGTGCGGACGTTTACCTGTCGCCTTACGTATTGCACCGCACCGCGGACTACTGGCCGGACCCGGAGCGCTTCGACCCCGGCCGCTTCGGCGCGGATTCCGGGATGAAGAAAGGCGAGCGGCCGTACTTTCCGTTTTCGCTCGGCCCGCGGCGTTGCCTGGGCGAGTACTTCGCCTTCCTCGAAATGAAGACCCACCTCGGCCTGCTCGCACCCCGCTTCACGATGTCGCGCTCCGGCGAGGCGCCCGGGCTCGACCTTGGCATCAACCTGCGCGCGAGCCCCGACATCCACCTTCGGCCGGC
>CBFGSB010000362.1:0-2138 GCA_965651325.1 uncultured Chromatiales bacterium
TGATGTTCGGCGCCGGCGACAACAGGCGCGGGCGGATGCTCGGGCGGACCGCCGGACGAACCCCCGGGCGCATCTCCGGCAGCGGGCGCGCCCGCGTTTCGGCCGGATCGTCCATACCCGCGGATTCTTTCGCGCCCGCGGGATCGGAAGGCTCAGCGGCGACACCGACGGACAAGAGCAGCAGCGCCGCGAAGCAGGCGCCTCGGCGGATGCACCCGGCGACGCTTGCCGCCCTGGACCGATAGACGCCCATCAGTCGACCACCCCGCATTTCCAGTCGCAGTTCGGCCCGCCGTCGCCGTACAGCTCGGCCGAGACCATGCGCATGAACACACCGTGATCGTTGGTCAGCGTTGGAGTGCATTTGAGGGCGATGTACCGGTGCGCACTGCCCGTGGTGTCGTTGTACGGAACCTCACCCAGCGGGTTGTTGTGCTTCAAGGTGAGCACGCCATCGCGGTGATAAAGGTGCGACTCCCGCGTGAAGCGGAAGGTACCCAGCGGGGACTCCGCGACCCCTGAGTTGCACTTGTCGCCGGTCTGCTGCTTCTCGAATTTCATGCGCAGCTCCCAGCCCTCGCGCAACCCGGTGGCGTACACCATCCAGCTGCACTTGGTGCCGATCGGTCCGCTGCGAATCTGCAACCCGATGTCGGCGCCCACCTCGACCAGGCCCACGGGGATCAGGCCGCTGGCGCCCGGCGAGATGCCGGAGCACACCCCGACGGCACTGTAGGGTTCCTCTTCGAAGCGCACGTACGTCTTCAGGGCTCGGGTATGTTCCAGCCGGTAGGCCCGGCGTGGATCGGGCGGTGCCGGCGCGAGCGTGACCAGCCGATCCACAAGCGAGAAGAATTCTTCGCCGAGCTCGTTGCGCGTCCCGATGGAAAACCGCAGCCGGCAACTGTCGGGGTTGCCGCGTGGAACGAAGCGGCCCGGCGAGAACACTACCTCGAGGTTGTGCTCGCCCTGCCACTTGCTTGTCAGCGATTCCTCCGGAACGTGGTACGTGCCCTCGTAATCGCAATAGCGCACGTCGTTTCGCGATTTCCATCGGGTGACGGATACGAGCTCATTGCCCGGCAGGTCGGTGACGGTCGCCGTAATCCCCAGGTACTCCAGTCCGATTCGCTGGGTTTCCGGCGTCAGGCCGGCGATCCGGGGCGTCATCGCGCGAGCCTTTACGGCGACCTTGGACGTCGGCAGCACGACCGTGCGAAGGGGGATCTTGCTGCCCCCGAGAGAGGGCCTCGCAGGCCGCAGTCCGGGAGCGGGCACCGGTCCGTCGTCCTCGTAGGTCAGCCGCAGGGAGTAAGTGCCCGGTGAAGCGGACTTGCCCGCAATGATGCTCAGCATCAACCGATCGTCCGTGCGGTTGCGCGCACCGATACGGGTCGTGAACCCCCGCGCCTCGCGGCCCTCTGCATCGACCACCGCGGCTTCGGTCACGCGCGCGAGGTCGGTACCGGTCAGTTTCAGCCCGGCATAGCCGCCGCCGATGGACAGCTCGAAAGGCCGCGGCGATGCCAGGCGGACATCAGGGCCACCGGCAGGCGCAAGCTTCGGTCGCAGGACGGCCGGGCGGATTGCGCGCGTGTCGCTTGCCGGTTCCTCCTGCGCGTCGACGGCCGCGACCGGCGCGCCCCCGAACAGCGCGATGAAAACCAGGTAAATTCCGGCTCGCCGCCGCAGCGTTCCGCAATCAGGCATCATTGTTTTTCTTCTCCTTCGCAGGCGCCGGGGGCGCCGCGTCCGCCGGGTAGCTGCAGCCGATGTCGATGAGCCGGTCGAGGTAGGTCCCGGCGCGCCCGCGCAGGCGCGTGCCGGCCCGCCCGTCCCGGCAGTACTCGGCTATCGCATCGCCAGGCGCCGACTTGGTGGCGAACGCGCCGACCGCCCGCGCCGGGACGCCAGCCAGTCGCGTATCTGCCTGCCAGGGCGCACAGAGGATTTCCTGCACGTGCAGCACGTAGCCGTGATCGCCCTGTGAGCCGCGGTAACCGACCATCACCTCCCCTGCCTTGCAGTCGAAGGTCTCGAGCGTGCCCCCGGTCCCGCCGGCGTAGCCGGTGGAGCGGACAGTGGGGCCGAGCAGGCCGCTCGCCTCGACTTTCCGGCAGCGGGCGGCAATGCCTTCC
>CBFGSB010000363.1:0-2132 GCA_965651325.1 uncultured Chromatiales bacterium
GGGACGTGCTTGTGGCCGGCGCCGAAGGCCCCTCCCCCCGGTCGCGGCTACGCCTGGCACGGCCTCCGAGCCCACAAGCTTATATGGCGTCCTTATGGCCTTCTGGGCACCCCGGTCACGGCTCCGCTTGCACGGCCAGCGGGGTTTAGCTGAAGACGGTGGCAGCGTCGAAGACGGGCCCATCGACGCACACGCGTTTCATGGCGGGCCCATCGGGGGTCTGCACGAGAACCGCGCAGGCGGCGCAGCCGCCGACCGCGCAGGCCATGTATTCCTCCAGCGAAGCCTGGCAGGGAACGTTGAACTCGCGGGCGAGGGCGGCGATGGCCTCGAGCATCGGGGTCGGGCCGCAGGTGAAGATCTCGACCTGCGCGAGCTCGTCGGAGGTCTGCGCTGCCAGCCAGATGCGCGCGAGCTCGGCGACGTTGCCGCGGTAAGCTCCGGGCAGGCCGGCGCCGCTCGCGAGCCGGCTCGGGATACGCCAGTCCTCCAGCAGCGGCATCGCGTGCATCGCTTTTTCCTGCAGCCACTCCGTCACGATTTCCGAGGGGACGGGCTCGAACGGGAACGGGATCTCCGAGCCCATCAGCACCAGCGCGTGCCAGTCGCGGTGATCGCGCCAGAGGGTCTCGGCCAGGAAAATCATCGGCGGGATGCCGACTCCGCCGCCGATCAATAGCGGGCGCGGCCGCTCCGGCGAGGGCTCAAACCCGCGGCCGATCGGACCGAGCAGGCTCATGGTGTCGCCGGGATGCTTGTGCCCCAGCGACCGCAAGCCGCTGCCGACGATCTTGAACAGCACCTCGATCCAGCCATCCTTCCCGTCGGCGCGCATGATCGACAGCGGGCGGCGCATCGGGATCGCCGCGTCGCAGCGGATGTGCACGAAGCTTCCCGGGACCGCGCGGCGCGCCGTCTCCGGTGCGTGCAGGCGCAGGATGTACTGCTCGCCCGGAAAACGCGACACCTGTATCACCCGGGCGTCCTCGAGGAAGATGGTGTCGCGGTGCGACCGTGCCGCGGCGACCGCCGCCGTCGAGTCCTTCACTTCGCTTCCAGCGTTTCGACCACGACCGAGAGAATGGCCATGCGCACCGCGACGCCGTGGGTCACCTGCTCGGTGATCACGGAGGCCGCGCTGTCCGCCAGGGCGGATTCGATCTCGATGCCGCGGTTCATCGGCCCCGGGTGCATCACGATCGCATCCGGCTTCGCGATGCGCATGCGCTCGCGGCTGATCCCGTAGTTGGCGAAGTACTCGTCGATCCCGGGGATACCGTCCAGGTTGCCGATGCGCTCGCGCTGGATGCGCAGCGCCATGACGACGTCCGCTCCGCGCAGGCCGTCCTCGAGCCGGTGCAGGATGCGGGCGGACGGGATCGTGCCGGCCTCGGGTGCCAGCGCGGGCGGGCAGACCAGGCGCAGCTCGCCGACGTCGAGCGTCGCCAATGCTTGCGACGCCGAGCGCGCGACGCGCGAGTGCGCGATGTCGCCGACGATCGCCACCGTGAGGTTCTCGAAGTCCGGCTTGTGCCGGCGGATCGTGAGCACGTCGAGCAGCCCTTGCGTGGGGTGCGAAACATCGGCCTCGCCCGCGTTCAGGATGCTCACGTGCTCGTTCACGTGGCGCGCGATGTAGGCGGGCACGCCCGCGCTCGCGTCGCGCACCACGAACACGTCGATCTGCATCGCTTGCAGCGTGTAGATCATGTCGAGGATGCTTTCGCCCTTCTTGCGCGAGGACGTGTTGACGTCGAGGTTCAGCACGTCGGCGCCGAGGCGCTTCGCGGCGAGGTCGAAGGAAGCACGGGTCCGCGTGCTCGGCTCGAAGAAGAGATTGGCGACGGTGCGGCCCGCCAGCGCGCGGCTGCGCGCGACGCCCTGGCCATGGGGCCGCAGGTAGGTTTCGGCGCGATCGAGGAGCGCGACGAGCTGGTCGCGGCTCATCCCGTCCAGGGTCAGCAGGTGGCGCAGCCGCCCGTCCGCCGTCAACTGCAGGTCGGATTCCTTGCCGAGCTCGGGGGCTTGCAACAATTCGGTCGCTGACATGGCGCGAGAGTTTACCCCATTCGATCGAGCCATCTTTCCGCGATCAGGACCGCGGCCGCGGCGTCCACCATCTCCCGCGCGGT
>CBFGSB010000364.1:0-2120 GCA_965651325.1 uncultured Chromatiales bacterium
CCGCGGCCGGACAGGACCAGTCCGCATCGGCCGCGCCACGCATGCTCTGGATGTCGACGTTCGCCTTCGGGGCGAGCTTCGCGGTCTGGACCGTCTTTTCCATCATCGGGATCCGCATCCAGGCGCAGCTCGGGCTGTCGGAGTCCGAATTCGGGCTGCTGATCTCGGCACCCATACTGTCCGGCTCCGTGTCGCGCATTTTCCTGGGGCTCGCCAGCGACCGCTTCGGCGGCCGGATCGTCACGACGCTGACCATGCTCGTCAGCGCCGGCTCGGTATGGCTGCTCGCGTCGGCAGGGACGTATCCGCAATTCCTGCTGGCGGGCCTCGGCATCGGGCTCGCGGGCGGTACGTTCGCGACCGGCATAGCGTTCCTCTCGCGCTGGTACCCCGCCGAGCGCCACGGCGCCGTGTTCGGCCTGTTCGGTATCGGCAACGTCGGCGCGGCGGTCACCAACTTCGCCGCACCGCTCCTGCTGGTGGCGCTCGGCTGGCAGGGAACGGCGAGGGTGTACGCCATCGCTGTCGCCGCCTGTGCCGGGCTGTACTTCCTCGCCACGCGCGACGATCCGGAGACCCGCCGCCGCCGGCAATCGGGAGTGCGCGGCACCACGCTGTCGGCGCAGCTTGCGCCACTGCGCAAGGTCCGGGTGTGGCGCTTCTCTCTTTATTACTTCACGTTTTTCGGCGGCTTCGTGGCGCTCGCTTCCTGGCTGCCCCGGTATTACATGGCGGTGTACCAGCTCGATATCGCCACCGCCGGCATGCTCGCCGCCGGCTTCTCTTTCGCCGCCGCGGTATTCCGCGCCTTCGGCGGCTACCTGTCCGACCGCTTCGGCGCGCGCGCCGTACTCTACTGGTCGTTCTGGGCCTGCATGGGCTGCCTGCTGGTGCTGGCGTATCCCCCGACGACCTATATCGTGGAAGGTATCGACGGTGTCATCCGGTTCAGGATGAGCACGCCGCTCCGGCTGTTCGTGGCACTGACGTTCGTGCTCGGCTTTTTCATGTCACTCGGCATGGCCGCGGTCTACAAGCACATCCCGTCCTATTTCCCGACCTCGGTGGGGGTCGTGGGCGGGCTCGTCGGCATGTTCGGCGGGCTCGGGGGTTTCTTCCTGCCCGTCATTTTCGGAGCGGTAAACGACCTGTCGAACATCTGGACCACGGCCTTCATGGCGCTGTTCGGCGTGGTGTCGATGTGCCTGCTCTGGATGCACATCGTGGTCCTGCGGATGGCCCAGGCATTCGACCGGGACCCGGCGTACTCCGACGAACCGCTGCCGAGCGTCCGGCAATGAGCGGCCGATCCGGGAACGGAACGTGAGCCGCCGCCTATGTCTGCCGGCTGGGCAACGCGTCCAACGCGCGCCGGCGCAGGAGCGGGCTGACCAGCCGCCTCCAGGCTAGCGCCAGGCCGGTCCACACCATGATCGCGCTCGTAGCCGACACGATCCCGGCGACGGTCTGCCCGGTGAACCCCAGCGCCTCTCCCGTGTGCAGGAAACGCAGCATCGAACGTGCCTGGCGGCCCGGCGTACCGGGAAAGCGTTCGTTGGCGAGCACCGCCCCCCTGGCGGTATCCAGCACGACCTCGTGCCGGCGCTGCGGTTGGCCGCCGCTCCCGCGGTCGACGGAGATGCGCAACGTTTCATCGGCAGCAGCCGCAACGTCGAGCGAGAGGCTGCGCCAGCCGGGGACCGCTTCCGCGGCCCGGGCTGCGAGCTCGTCCAGCGACAGCCGGTCCGCGTTCGCCGGCGGCGGCACGGGCATGGAAGTCTCGACGCCGCCAGCGCGGCGCGCGGGCGGCTCTTCACCGAACACCCGGTAGACGGCCGTGTTCGCCCATCCATAGTAGAAGACCGTTGCGCTGGCGACGATGGCGATCAGCGGCAGGACGCTCCAGATGCCGAAGACGTGGTGCCAGTTGTAGTCGCGCGCCTTGCCGCTCTGCGCTTTGGGATTGAAGAGGAGGCGCACGCGCAACGCCACCCGGTTGTACACCGGCGGCAGCCAGAGATAGATGCCGCTCAGCAGGAGGAACAGGAACGCGAGATTGCTGGCGCCGGTGATCGCACGCGCGACGTCCCGCTGCTCACCTTCGCGATTGAACCAGCGAT
>CBFGSB010000365.1:0-2118 GCA_965651325.1 uncultured Chromatiales bacterium
CTGCGCGAAGTCGCGCGCATCCGCGGGGAAATGGACGCCATCATCCGGCAGGTCGAGTTCCAAGGCAGCTTCGCGGAGTTCATCGAGTTCATGCGCACGGACGAACGCTTCTACGCGCACGAGCCCGAGCAGCTCCTGAAAGAGGCGGCGTGGATCGCGAAGCAGATCGACGGCCAGATGCCCGCCTTCTTCAAGACCTTGCCGCGCCTGCCCTACGGCATCCGGCCGGTGCCCGACGACATCGCGCCGAACTACACGACCGGCCGCTACTGGGGCGCGCCTGTCGGCGGGCGCCGCGGCGGCTATTACATGGTCAACACCTACGCGCTGGACAAGCGCCCGCTGTACACGCTGGCCGCCCTGACGGCGCACGAAGCCGTCCCGGGCCACCACCAGCAGATTGCGCTGAGCCAGGAGCTGACCGATATTCCCGAGTTCCGGCGCGCGTTCTACCCGCATGCCTTCGGCGAAGGCTGGGGCCTCTATGCCGAGAAGCTCGGCATCGAGCTCGGCATCTACAAGACCCCCTACGACCATTTCGGCCGCCTCTCCTACGAGATGTGGCGCGCTGCCCGCCTGGTGATCGACACGGGCCTGCACGCACAGGGCTGGAGCCGCGAGCGGGCGCGCCAGTACCTCGCCGAGAACTCCGCGCTGTCGCTGCACAATATCCGCACGGAGGTGGACCGCTACATTGCCTGGCCGGGCCAGGCACTGGCCTACAAGATGGGCGAGCTGAAAATCCTGGAGCTGAAGGCGCGCGCGCAGGACGCGCTCGGCGCGGATTTCGACGTCCGCGAATTCCACGACGTGGTGCTGGTGAACGGCGGCGTGACGCTGGACGTGCTCGAGCGGCAGGTAGACGCCTATATACGGGCCCGCCGACCGCCGGGCTGACCGCGGAGCGAGCCGCGATCCGGGCGGGCGCGACCGGCCTCCACGCCGCCACCCGGCGCGCGAACACCGCTTGCTCCCGGCAAGCGATGTTTGTATCGTGATCGTACGCGGGCACCTCCTCCGCCCGCCGTAATGTCCCCCTCCCCCTTTTCCTACGAGTCGTTCCATGGTGAATGCTTCGCCCGATTTGCGTCTGCAACAGCTCGACCTCTGGTGGCGCGCCGCCAACTACCTGTCGGTCGGCCAGATCTACCTGATGGACAACCCGCTGCTGCGCGAGCCGCTGAAGATCGAGCACGTCAAGCCGCGCCTGCTCGGCCACTGGGGCACGACGCCCGGGTTGAACCTCGTCTACGCGCACCTGAATCGCCTGATCCTCGAACGCGACCTCAACGTGCTGAACATCACGGGCCCGGGTCACGGCGGCCCCGGCATCGTCGCCAACACCTGGCTCGAAGGCACGTACAGCGAGCTGTACCCCGACGTATCGCTGGACGCGCGCGGCATGCAGCGCCTGTTCAAACAGTTCTCGTTCCCTGGTGGCATTCCCAGCCATTGCGCGCCCGAAGTACCCGGCTCGATCAACGAAGGCGGCGAGCTCGGCTACTCGCTCATGCACGCCTTCGGCGCCGCGTTCGACAACCCGGACCTGCTCGTCGCCTGCGTCATCGGCGACGGCGAAGCGGAGACGGGCCCGCTCGCCGGGAGCTGGCACTCCAGCAAGTTCCTGAACCCGGTGCACGACGGCGCCGTGCTGCCGATCCTGCACCTGAACGGCTGGAAAATCGCGAATCCCACGTACCTCGCGCGCATGCCGGAAGAAGAACTCGAGCAGCTCTTCCGCGGTTACGGCTACGAGCCGCATTTCGTTTCCGGCGACGACAGCGAGCCCTTCGAGGACGCGCACCGGCGGCTCGCGCGCACGTTCGACGCCGTCGCCGATCGCATCAACGAGATACAGCTCGAAACACGCACCAGCGGCTTCAAGTCGCGCCCGAGCTGGCCGATGATCGTGCTGCGCACACCGAAAGGCTGGACCGGCCCCGACGAGGTGGACGGCGTGCCCGTCGAAGGCACCTGGCGCTCGCACCAGGTGCCGCTCTCGGGCCTGCGCGACAACCCGGAGCACCTCGAGATGCTCGGCGCATGGCTCAAGAGCTACGGGCCGGAAAAGCTGTTCGACGAAGCCGGCTGCCCGGTGCAGGCGATCCTCGATTTTGC
>CBFGSB010000366.1:0-2089 GCA_965651325.1 uncultured Chromatiales bacterium
CGGCATCTTCGGCCTGCCGCTCACGGGCTTCGATTACACGATCTCCGTCGAGCGGATCGACGGCGCGCCGGCTTACGACGGGCCCGGTGAAGAACGCTACACGCAGGTCCGTGTGGTCACGCCGGAGTATTTCCGCGCGCTGGAAATCCCGCTGCTGGCCGGTCGCGCGCTCGCGGAGACCGACCGTGCCGGCACGCCGCCCGTGGTCGTCGTCAACGAGTCGGCGGCGGAGCTCCTGTGGCCCGGCGGCGACGCGCTCGACCATACCCTCGAGGTTGGCACGACCCTGGGACTCGGCGACTCGCGCATCGGCGGCACCGTCGTCGGCGTCGTCGGCGACGTGCGGCATCATGGCCCCCGCGAAGAAGCGCGGCCGGAGGTGTATGCCGCGCACGCCCAGTTCCCGATCGACTTCATGAGCATGACGGTGCGCAGCTCCGTGCCGCCGGCGACGCTGGTCAATCCCGTTCGCGAGCAGCTGCGCCAAATGGATGCCGCGCTGCCGATGGACGACGTGCGGACCATGGAGCAGCGGCTCGCCACCTCGGTTGCGCAGCCGCGGTTGTACATGCTGCTTTTGTCGGTGTTTGCGGCGACCGCGCTGTTCCTTGCCGCAATCGGTATCTACGGTGTCATGGCCTGCGCGGTGCGCAACCGGGTGAATGAAATCGGCATACGGCGCGCGCTGGGCGCCGAGGCAGCCGACGTGGTGCGCATGGTCGTCGGCAGCGCGATGACGCTCGCCCTCGGCGGTCTCGCCGTCGGGCTTCTCGCGGCGTTTGCGCTGACCCGGGTGCTCGCCGATCTCCTTTACGGGGTCAGCGCCACGGACCCGCTCACGTTCGCCGGCGTCGCGATCCTGCTCACGGCGGTGGCGCTGCTGGCGAGCTTCATACCGGCGCGCCGCGCGGCGCGGGTCGATCCAATGGTCGCGCTGAGGGAGGAGTGAGTGTCATGAACGGCCTTTCTTCCGATTTTCGCCAGGCGGCCCGGGGGCTCGGCCACCGGCCCGGCTACACCCTGACGGTCATCGCCACGCTGGCGCTGGGCATCGGCGCGGTGACGGCCGTGTTCACCCTGCTCGACAGGGTGCTGCTGCGGCCGCTGCCTTTCCCCGATGCCGAGCGCCTGGTCCTGGTGCGGCAGCAGAATGCGCAAACCGACTGGAACACGTCCGTCGTGGACTTCCAGGCGGTGGCTGGGCAAAGCACCGTGTTCGACGCCGTCGCCGCGATGGTCCGGCAGGAGACCGTCCTCACCGGGCGCGGGCAGCCACAGTGGGTCGGCGCGCGCTGGGTAACGGCGGACTTCTTCGACGTGATGGGCGTGGCGCCCGCGCGTGGCCGCGCCTTCCAGCCGGGCGAGGACCAGCCGTCCGCCGAGCCTGTGGTCGTGCTGGGTCATGCGTTCGCGGAACGGGAGTTCGGCGGCGTCGATCCGATCGGCCGGACGCTCACGCTCGACGGCGAAACGTTCACGGTGATCGGCGTCATGCCCGCCGGCCTCGACAAGCTCGACGGTTTCGGCGCCGACCTGTGGCCGGCGCTGCGGCTCGCCGCCCCGGAACGGCGCGGGCCGTTCTTCCTGGGCACGGTCGCGCGGCTGCGGCCCGGCGCGACGCTGGCACAAGTGCAAGAAGAGCTCGAGGCGATCAGCCGCCGCATCTTTCCGCTGTGGCAGGCCGGCTTCCAGGACGAAACGGCACGCCTGGTGCCGCGGAGTCTCAAGGACGCGATCGTCGGCAACGCCGGTGGCTTCCTGTGGGTGGCGTTCGGCGCCGTCATCGCCGTCCTGCTGATCGCCATCGTCAACTGCGTGAATCTCGCGTCGATGCGCGTCGCCGAACGCGCGCGGGATCTCGCAGTGCGGGCCACGCTGGGTGCGACGCGCTTGCGCATGTTGCGGCTGCTCCTGGCCGAAAGCCTGCTGCTCACGGTGCTGGGCGGGGCCGCGGGCGTGGTCCTGGCCCGGCTGATGCTCGACGGGTATCGTGCGCTCGGCCCTGCGCTGCCGCGCCTGTCCGAAATCGCGATTGATTCGCGGGTGCTGCTCGTTGCCGGCGCGGCGACGCTCCTTTGCGCCGTCACCT
>CBFGSB010000367.1:0-2077 GCA_965651325.1 uncultured Chromatiales bacterium
AAGCATTTTGTCGACCTGCAGAACGACACCAGCGCCGCGGACATCCGGATCGCGGTGCAGGAGGGCTTCGAATCGGTCGAGCACATGAAGCGCTATACCCTGGCCGGCTTCGGCACCGACCAGGGCAAGACGTCGAACATCAACGCGCTCGCAATACTCGCGCAGACGGTGGACGAACCGATTCCGCGCGTCGGCACGACCACTTTCCGCCCGCCGTACACGCCGGTCACGTTTGGCGCCATGGGCGGCCGCGATCGCGGCGAGTTGTTCGATCCGGCGCGGCTCACCTCGATTCACGAGCGGCACGTCGCGCTCGGCGCGGTGTTCGAGGACGTGGGCCAATGGAAGCGGCCGTGGTATTACGCGCGCGCGGGCGAGGACATGCAGGCGGCGGTCGCGCGGGAGTGTGCGGCAGTGCGGGAGCGCGTCGGCGCGATGGACGCCTCGACGCTAGGCAAGATCGACATCCAGGGCCCCGATGCCGCGGAGTTCCTGGAGCGCGTGTACACGAACAACTGGCTGCAACTCCCGGTCGGCAAGGTGCGCTACGGGATCATGTGCCGTGAGGACGGGATGGTGTTCGACGACGGCACGACGGCACGCATCGGCGAGCATCGCTACCTGATGACCACGACGACGGGTAACGCGGCCGCGGTACTCGACCACCTCGAGGAATACCTGCAGACGGAGTGGCCCGGCCTCCGCGTGCGGCTTACGTCGGTAACGGAGCAATGGGCGACGGTTGGCGTTGCCGGGCCGCTGAGTGGCAAGGTGCTGGCGAAGCTCGCGCCGGAAACGGATCTTTCACCGGGAGCGTTCCCGTTCCTGGCGTGGCGCGACGCCGTGATCGGCGGCGTCGACGCGCGCATTTACCGCATCAGCTTCACCGGCGAGCTGCAGTACGAGATCAACGTGCCCTGGCACTACGGCGCCTCGCTGTGGGACGCCATGATGGACGCGGGCGCTGAGTTCGGCATCACGCCGTACGGCACGGAAACAATGCACGTGTTGCGCGCGGAGAAGGGTTTCATCATCGTTGGGCAGGAGACGGACGGTACGCAGACGCCGTACGACCTGGGGCTCGACTGGGCCGTATCGGAGCGCAAGGATTTCATCGGCCGCCGGTCGCTGGCGCGCCCCGATTGCCGGCGGCCCGACCGCAAAGAGCTCGTGGGGCTGTGGCCCGAGGAGCGCAGCGGCGCCGACATTCCCGAAGGGACGCAGCTCGTGGGCGCCGGCCGGAGCGGAGACCCGCCGCCGGTGCCGATGGAAGGCTACGTCACGTCGAGCTATGCGAGCCCGGCGCTGGGCGGCCGTTTCTGCCTGGCCCTGGTGCAGGGCGGTAAGCACAGGCACGGGGAGGTGATCGAGGCGGCGGTCGCCGGGCGGCCCGTGCGGGTGCGGATCTGCGACCCGGTGTTCTACGACCGGGAAGGAGCGAGGCGCGATGGCGGGAACTGAGCTCCGGCTTGTGCGAGCGGATGCGCTCGGTGAGCTGGCCCGCGTGCTGGAGCGCGCGAGCGGCGACACGCTGCGAATGGAGCTCCTGCCGCCCCGTAGCCTGTTGAACCTGCGGGGACCCGGAACCGAGGCGTTCGCGCGTGCCGTTGAAACATCGTTCGGTGTCGCATTGCCGCTCGAACCGAACCGCTGGGCCGGCACGCACGACCGTGCCGCCACCTGGCTCGGTCCCGACGAATGGCTCCTGCTGGCGCCCGACGGCGAGGGCCGAGGCATCGAACGCGCCTTGCGCGAAGCGTTCGTGGAAGAGCCGTGGCTCTCCGTCACGGACGTCTCCCAGAACTACACGAGACTGTGCCTGTCCGGACCACACGCCCGCGAACTCATGGCCGGGGGCTGCGCGCTCGACCTGCACCCGCCCGCTTTCAACACCGGTGCTTGCGCACAGACATTGCTGGCCAAAACGCGGGTGATCCTGCGCGCCGTGGACGGAGACGCGATCGAGGTGTGGGTACGCAACTCGTTAGCTTCCTATACCGTGCAGTGGCTGCTGAACGTATCCGCCGGGTTCCACGAGGCGCAATAGCTTGACCCGGGTGGCATCTCAATGCTTCGA
>CBFGSB010000368.1:0-2075 GCA_965651325.1 uncultured Chromatiales bacterium
GCGGCCCCGGCTCACCCTGCGGCCCAGGCGGGCCGACAGGCCCGATCGTTACGCCGTCGAAATCGTCGGACCGGTTCGCACCCTTCCCGGTGGTCGCGGCCAGTTGGTAGTTACCCGGCAGGACCTCCGCAGGCAGGCTCGCGACGACCACCGTATCGGTATGCGAGTCGACGATGAGCGGGATCGTCCCGAGCCACAATTCGATTCCCCCGCCACTGTCGAGGTTCTTGCCGGTCACGATCAGCCGCACGGGAGTTCCGCTATCGTCGACAATGACGTCCTGGATCTCCAAAGCGGGTGCCGCTCCGCCGGCGCTTGCGGCATAGAACGCCAGTGACGCCGCAACGGCGCAAAACAGGTATCGAATATTCATGGATGCTTCTCCCACTCCCGGGCCTCGCAGACCGGGATTGCCCTTCGTCTTCGTTTTTTTTCGGGGCCGTCGCGCAGCTGCAAGCTGCTTGTTGTAGTTATTGCGTGTAGTTGTTTTGCGGCGGAGTGTAGGGCATTCCTGCCCTTGCTACCACTCTTGCCGCGAGCACGGGTTCGTGAGGCGTCGGTGACGAAACATAATGTACGCGCAGAATTTTAGAACTCGGCCGATACTGCTTCGCCTTTCGCTTGTTTCGGTATGAAGATGACGATGGACACGAGGGCGGCGATGGCCATCAGGGCGTTGAAGGCCAGGCCGACCATGCCGGCTTCGCGCACCGCCAGGTTGTCCTGGCGACCGGTGAACTCGATCGCCATGCCGACCGCCTCGAATCCGGATTCGGCGAGCGCGGTGAAGATCGCGGCGGAGGCCGCGACGCCGAACGCGGCGCCGAGGGAAGACGCCATCTTGTAGATGCCGGAACCGGCACCGGCCTGGTCCCCCGGCAGGTTGGTCAGCGCGGCATCGGTGGAAGGCGTGGCGTAGAAGGCCAGGCCCAGGCCGAACAGCGAGTAGGCCACGATCGCCAGGATGGTGTACTGCCACTGCAGGGTGTGAGTGGCCATGAGCAGCAACTCCGGCTCCTTGGGGGAACGCGCGGCTTCGCACTCCTTGCGCACGATGCGCTCGATGGCCTCGTGCAGGTGCTTCTCCACGTCCTTGTCGAAGGCACGGGTATTGAGCTGCAGCACCGCGGCGTCCGGGATGATGTTGGACTTGGTGCCGGCGTGGAAGCTGCCGACGGTGACCACGGCGGTTTGCCGCGGTGAGATTTCCCGGGCGACGATGGTCTGCAGGCGGGTCACGATCGCGGCACCCAGCACGATCGGGTCCACGCCGAGGTTCGGCATGGATCCGTGCGAGCCCTTGCCATGGAGCGTGATCTCGATCGACGCCGCCGCCGAGAACAGTGCGCCGCTGCGGATCCCCACGGTACCGCCCGGCAGCGTACCCAGCACATTGCTGGCCGAGGTAGACGTCGGGCTTCGGAAGCTTGTCGACGATCCCGGCTTCGACCATGGCCCTGGCGCCGGCTGCGTTCTCCTCGCCGGGCTGGAAGACGGCGAGGAAGGTGCCGGACTAATCCTCGCGGTGCCGATGAAAGTGCTTGTACAGCGCCTCCCGGGAAGCCCGGCTGGAGGCGAGGTCGGACAGGATGTTCTGAATCGACATCGGAACCCTCCCGAGGTGAGAAACTCCAGGCAGGCAATTGCAGTGTAGCGGCCGTGGCTTGACCCGGCATTTGAAGCGAATCGATGACTCGCCGCGGAACGCTGAACAGTTACTCGCTCGACGGCACGTTCGTCCGCAGCCGCTCGCGGAATTCGCTGTGACAGCCGACGCAGCCGCGCTGCACCGTGGCGAGTTGCTCGAGAAAGGCTTCCATGTCCTCGGCTTCCGCGGCTTCCAGCATGCGCAGCGACGCTTCGTGCACCGCCTCGTCCGCCGCTTCGAACGCTGCCATCTCCGACCCGAGCTCCGCCTCGATTCGAGCGAGCTCGTCGGCCGATATCGGGGCATGAGCAGCGACGCCACGTGCGTGGGCCGCCATGTCCGCATAGCTTTCGAGCCAGAGCGCCTGCATCAGGCCGGCCATGTGGCCCTGCATCTGCATCATGATGGGAAGCAGGGGCAACGGTTG
>CBFGSB010000369.1:0-2056 GCA_965651325.1 uncultured Chromatiales bacterium
AGCATGAGCGCGTTGATGACGAACAGGAACAAGCCGAGCGTCAGCAGCGTGATCGGCAGCGTGAGCACGATCATGACCGGTCGCACGATCGCGTTCACGATCCCGAGGACGAGCGCCCCGAACAGGGCGGCGCCGAAGCCGCTCACGTAAACGCCGCCTACCACGCGCGCAACGATGAGCAGCGCGCCCGCGGTGAGCACCAGGTGCAGGAGGAAAGCGAGCATCGTCAAAGGTCTCCGTTATCTGTGCGCTGCGTCGTGGAGCGAGCGTCGCGCTGTAGCCGGGCCTGGTACGGCATTCTATCCGAGTTCGACCGCGTTTCCGCTCACGTCGATGCCGCCGGTTGCCGGGATGCGCACCGTGATGCGGCTCGGGCGGCCCATCGCGTCTCCCTGGCGAATGAGGAGGGTGGCCGGCGCCGCGACCAGCCCGGCGTCGCGAAGATAGCCGCCCAGCGCGGCAGCGGCGGCGCCGGTGGCGGGATCTTCGACCACTCCGCCGACGGGGAACGGGTTCCGGGCATGGAACACCGTTGCCGATTCACGCCACACGAGTTGGACGGTGATGAGCCCGGCGTCGAGCATCAGCGCCTTCAGCGCGTCGAAATCGTAGTCGAGGTCGGCAAGCCGTTTCGGGGTGGCCGCGGCGATGACAAGGTGCCAGGCACCGGCGAACGCCAGCGCCGGCGGAATCGAGGCATCGAGCTCTCCGGCCTGCCAGCCCAGCGCCGCCAGCACGCCCTCGAGCAGGGCCGGCGGCACTGCCCGATGCTCCGGCTCGACCGAGGTGAGGGTAGCTTCCGCAGCGCCGTCCGCGCATCGCACCGCGACCGTAACCTGGCCGGCGGCGGTTTCGAAGAGATAGTCACCCGCACCGTCGAGCTCGCCCAGCTTGGCGCCCGCGGCGATCGTGGCATGGCCGCAGAACGGCACCTCGGCTTCGGGGCTGAAATAGCGGACGGTACGGCTGGTGCCTGCGCCCGGGGCGACGAAGGCGGTTTCCGAGTAGCCGACTTCCGCCGCGATGCGCTGCATCTCAGACGGTTGGGGAAGCCGGTTGCCGACCCAGACGCCCGCGGGATTGCCCCCGGCCGGCGAGCGGGTGAAAGCGCTCAGGCGATACAGCGTACCGGCGGTACCCGGCTCATCGGTCATGGTTGGCATGTTCGCTCGTCAAGTGACCTCGATGTCGAAATGCAGCACGTCTTCGCGCGTTCCCAGCCTGGAGTACAACGCTATTGCCGGTTCGTCCCCTCTGTCGGCCTGCACGAACATGACCCAGGCGCCGCGCGCCGCGGCGATCTTCTTCAGTTCGTCGATGAGGGCCGTCGCGATCCCTTTTCGGCGGTGCGGTGCGGCAACGGCCAGGTCGTAGATGTAGATTTCACTGCGTGCCTGCTCGTACTTCGGCAGCTCGTAAGCCGCGATGCCGCCGACGACCTCGTCGCCCTTCAGGGCCGCCAGGGCTATGAAGTGGTCCCGTGCCAACAGGCGTCCCAGCCAGGCGGCGTCCGGCTCCTTGCCGCGATGCAGCTCCACCTCGCCGAATGCTTCCGCGAACATCGCCGACAGGGCTTCCATCAGCGGGACATCCCCCGAGCCGAGAACCCGGATGCACCGCTCGGCTGCTGACGTCATGCCCAAGCGTTTCCCATGCGCGGCTCAGGCATCCGGCAGGGTGTACCTGAGCACGTAATAATGCTTGCCGTCTTCGATCGCGATCTCCATCTCCCCTTCGATGCCGGTGAGCTCCTCCGTGCCGGATTCGGGAACGATGAGGACGGACCAGTTCTCCGGTGCACCACCGCGCAAGCCACTGCGGTGCATCAGCGCGAAACTGCCGCGCCGGCCGTTGAGAGTGCCGGTTACTTTCTCCAGCGCGACATATGCGCCCGAGCTGCTGCCGTCGCCGATGGCGAGCATCTCGCCCTGGCTCGTGGCCTCGAGCGCGCCATGGAAGCGTTTATCCAGCGACAGCCGGCTTACTCCGGCAGCTTCCGCTTGCGGATTGTCGGGCTGCTGCGGCTCGATGGTGACGTCGAAAAGGCCCCTGGCAA
>CBFGSB010000370.1:0-2055 GCA_965651325.1 uncultured Chromatiales bacterium
GGACGGCGAGATTGCCCGCCAATACGAGTTGATGGCGATGCCGAGTACCTACGTATACGGCCGCGACGGACAGCTCGTCACCCGGCACCTCGGCTTCAAGGTCGCGAACCAGGATGAGTACGAAGCGCTGCTGCGGAGCGTGCTGGAAGACAACCGCGCGGCAGCAAACGACCACGAATAACCGGCAAAACCGAAAAGGTGTGAAGATGCCAACTACACGACGACTCGTGCTCGTCGCCGCTTTCGCGATGTCGGGCGCCACCGCCTGCAGCTCGCTCGGCGTCGAGCCATGGGAACGGGACGTGCTCGCAAAAGAGGAGATGGAGCTGGTCACGGATCCCCTGGAGGCTGCCATTGACGATCATATCTACTTCAGTAAGGAGGCATCGAGCGGTGGTCGCGGATTCGGCGGGGGCGGCTGTGGCTGCAACTGATGGGCCGCGGAAGTCAGGTGCGCGCGCACCCCGGAGGATTCCGGGCAATATCGCGCAGGGACTGGCGGCCGCCACGTGCACCCTTCTCGGCACCACTGTCGCGCTGCCGGTTGCGGCCGAGGAGGAGCCACTATGGGAATTCGACACGGCATTGCTGTACTACGGCGAGAGCGACGATCGGGTCCAGGACCTGAGCCTGAATGTGCTTGCGCGCCGCCTGTTCACGGACGACAAAGTCCTGAGCCTCGGGCTCGTCTACGATTCGCTGACCGGCGCTTCGCCGAGCGGCGCGATCCCTCAGGATGAGGTGCAAACGTTCACAAGGCCTTCCGGCAACGCGGTGTACTCGGTCGCGCCCGCGGACCTGCCACTCGACAATACGTTCCTCGATACGCGTTATGCCCTGACCGTTGGCTGGCAGCAGCCCATCGGCCGCCTCTACACCGGCAGCGCCGGCGTCAGTTTTTCGACCGAATACGACTACACCCACGCCGGGCTGAATTTCGGTGTCACCCGCGACTTCAACAAGCGCAATACGACCGTGAGCCTCGGCGCCGCCATTGCGCGCGACGAACTCGATCCGGAGGGAGGCGCGCCGCTGCCGCTAGCGGTCATGGGCGACCTCGATGACCTTTCGAGCCGAGGCGCAGGCACCGAAGAAAAGGACGTCCTCGACCTTCTGTTCGGCATCACGCAGGTGATCAACGAGAACTTCCTCGTGCAAGTCAACTATTCGCTGAGCGATTCCAGCGGGTATCTCAACGACCCGTACAAGATCCTCAGTGTCGTGGACCCGACGACCGGCCGCGGGATTGCCCGCACCCCTCCGACCGGCGGCACGGGGCCGCTGCACGAATACCGCTTCGAAAGCCGGCCGGAGAGCCGCACGAAGCACAGCCTGTACGCGCAGGGCAAGTACTACATGGACGGGAAGGTACTGGACCTGTCCTGGCGCTACATGACGGACGACTGGGACATCGACTCGCACACCCTGGACGCGACATTTCGATGGCCGCTCGGCGAGAGGAACTGGCTCGAGCCGCACTTGCGTTTCTATACGCAGAGCGAGGCCGATTTCTACCGCGCCAGCCTGCCCGCCGGTGAGCTCCCGGCATTCGCGTCCGCCGATTACCGCCTGGCCGCCTTCGATGCGATCACGGCCGGCCTCAAGTACGGTTGGCGCACGACATCCGGCAACGAATTCGCCGTGCGGCTGGAATACTACCGCCAGGACGGTGACATACCGCCCGAACAGTTGTTCGGCGATCACACCAGCGAAGCCCTTTATCCGGGTCTCGACGCCGTGATTCTGGATTTCAGCTACGGATTCGACCTGTGAGACTTGCTTGGCCGCGCGCCCCGAATCGCCTGAACTGTCCCTGACCCGCCGCGACGGCTATTGGCTCGGCGAGTTTCGCGCGATGGCAAGCCCGTGCCAGGTCCTGTCGCGAGCCGATCACGCCACCGCCCGGGAGCAGGTGCGTGCTGCCGCGGGCGAAGCCTGGCGCATAGAGGCGAAATACAGCCGTTATCGCAGTGGTAACCTCACCCATCGGATCAACACCGCCGCCGGGAAGGCCGTGGAAGTCGACGAGGAAACCGCGGGCCTGCTCGATTTCGC
>CBFGSB010000371.1:0-2051 GCA_965651325.1 uncultured Chromatiales bacterium
CCGCAGCCGCCGATCAAGGCGCCGATCTCGGTCTGAGATAACTTCAGAGCTTGCGGATGACCCGGCACGGGTTGCCGGCAGCAACCGCGCCGGGCTCGATGTCGCTCACGACGACGCTGCCGGCCCCGATCACCGAGCCTTTCCCGACCCTCGTCCCCGGGCATAGGATCGCGCCGCCGCCGATCCAGGCATCGTCCTCGACGGTTACGGGCCGACCGAGCTCGAGCCCCGTTGCACGTTCCGCCGCCAGGACAGGGTGCGTGGCCGCATAGACGTGGACTCCCGGGCCGATCAGGACATTGCTGCCGATCCGGATGCGCGCGACGTCGAGAAAGACGCAGTTGAAATTCAGGTAGACGTTGTCGCCGAAGACGAGGTTGTAGCCGTAATCGCAGAAGAACGGCGGGGTAATATCGACCGCGACCGGCTGGCCGGTCAGCTCGGCGATAATCCCGGCCTTACGCTCCGTGTCCGCCGGATCGAGGCGGTTCAGTTCCCGGCACAGCCTGTGAGCGCGCAAGCGCCCGGCCGTCAGCTCCGGATCCCGCGGATCGTACGGCAGGCCGGCGAGCATCTTCTCCTGCTCGGTCTGGTTCGCCATCGCTGGTCCGCATCCTCGCCGGGTGCCGCGCCTTACAGCAACCTGGCGCCGAGCGGTACCTCCTTGTCCGGGACGCACAGCGCTACCCTGCCGGAGTCGTCGTGAAAGCCTGTCACGAGGCACTCCGACATGAGCGGCCCGATCTGCTTTTTCGGGAAGTTTACGACGGCCACGACGAGCCTCCCCACGAGCTCCTCCGGTGCGTACAGGTCGGTGATTTGGGCGCTGGATTTGCGCTTGCCGAGCTCCGGCCCGAAATCCACCTGGAGTATGTAAGCGGGCTTCCTTGCCTCGGGAAACGGATCGGCCGTGACGATCCGCCCGACCCGTAGCTCCACCCTGGAAAAATCATCCCAGGTGATTTCCTGCACGACGTTCTCCGGTAATGTGCCCGGCGTCAGGTATACCCGAACACGGGCGGAAATACGATGACGACGATTGCCGCCCATCCCGCGTACACGTACAGGTAATCCGTCTGCCACCGCTCGAGGGGCGCCAGCGATCCTTTCCCGCGCAGGAAGCGGATGTAGAGCACCGCGGACCACGCGAGGTTGACGAGGAGAATCACGTTCTCACCCAGCGCCGCCACCCGGTTCGGGGTGAAGCCGAACTCGCTGATGCGCGCCGCGATCGCCCACAGCGCCACGGCGTCGGCCAATAGCGCGCTGACCACCAGCACGACCTGCAGCAGGTCGAATATGCCCGGAGAGGAGCGGGGATCGCGGGCCGATATCGAATAGAGCAGCAGGCCGAGCACGACGACCAGCAGCAGGTCGAACACGATGAGCACCTCGCGCTCGATATCGATGCCCCGCCCGGTCCACAGCAGGGTCGCGAGGAATGTCAGCAGTGCCGCGGCGAAAAACGGCGTGAAGAGGCGCGTCAGCACGGGCGCCATGTTCTCGATCACGCTCTGCTTGGCCTCCACGAGCCAGGCGGCAACCACGACGGCCCCGACCGCCCCGCACGGCAGCAACCAGCTTTCGAAGAAGGGCTCGATGTCGATCCCGATGGAAGTGAACGCCAGCGCGATGAAGCCGGTGAGGAGGCCCCCGCCGAGCGCGATCAGCACGTAATAGATGAAGAGCTCGCCCGAGAACCTTATGAAATTCATCCGGCTGCTCGCTTCCGTCCAGCGACCGCCGGCGTAGGCGATGCCCACCAGCAACCAGAGCGCAATCGGCAGGTGCAGCGCGGTCAGGGCGGCGGTATCACTCACGGCCTCGCTGTCGGCACTGCGCTCGAAAGGATAGGCATTGGCGAAAACGGCAGCGGCGGCGAAGCTCACCGCGAGCCAGCGAATCGTGCGGGCATCGAGCTGCCGTTTCCATGCGAAATAGCCGGCCAAAAACGGCAGCGCAAAGAGCGAGAAGTTGCGCACGTAGAACCCGTCGTCCACGCCCATCCGGAGCCCGAACAGCGACGGCACCTGGATAGCGGCGGCGGCCGC
>CBFGSB010000372.1:0-2047 GCA_965651325.1 uncultured Chromatiales bacterium
GCCTCCTGTCGCGAGAAGCAGCTTTTCGTAGCCGTACACATTGCCATGTTGGTCGGTAACGGTCCGCGCTGCCGGGTCGCCGGAGACGACCCGCGTTGCGAGGTGAAGCTCGACACCGGCCTCTTCGGTCTTGCGGAAAATCGACTCCAGCGGTTTGCCGGCCCACAGCTTCTTCGACAGCGGAGGGCGATCGTAGGGTGGATCGGGCTCGGCGCTCAAGAGGACAATCGTGCCGCTTGCATCGACTTCCCGGATACCGCGCACGGCGGCATCCGCGGCCATGCCGCCGCCGACCACCAGGTACTTGCACGAGGTTTTCATGTTCCGGGCCTCCTCAAGGCTATCGCGTCGGAGCTGTGGCCGCTTCTCCCCGCGGCTGCCGGCGACGGGCGCGCCAGGCGTGCGAAGGCGGAGTGGTTGTGGATCGACTCGAAGTTCTCCGCTTCGATCACGTAACCGAGCACGGCTGGCTTGCGATTCAGCTCCAGTGCCACGTCGCGGACCAGGTCCTCGGCAAACTTGGGGTTCTCGAAGGCGCGCTCGGTCACGTACTTCTCGTCGGCGCGTTTGAGCAGGCCGTAAAGTTCACAGGAGGCGCTGGCTTCCGCCGCTGCAATCAGTTCCTCGATCGCCATCTCGTGCGACAGCTCGGCATCGATACGGATGATCGACCGCTGGTTGTGCGCGCCATACTTCGAGATCTCCTTCGAGCACGGGCAGAGGCTGGTCGTCGGCACCGACACTTGCATCCGGAACGAGCAGGACGACTCGTCGGACATGCGGCCCCGCCAGCAGACATCGTAGTCGAGCTGGCTTTGCACGCGCGACACGGGCGCGGCCTTGGTCACAAACCAGGGAAATTGCATTTCGATCTCGCCGCTGCGTGCTTCGAGGTGCGTCAGCATGTCCTGCACCAGCGAGCGGAACGCGCGCTGGTCGAGCGGGGACGTGCGCGCTTCGAGCAGCTCGATAAAGCGCGACATGTGCGTCCCCTTGGTAGTAGCGGCGAGCCCCACACCCATGGAGAAGGTCGCGATCGTGGACAGGACACGGGTGCCCGAGCGGATGGTCACCGGGTTGCGCACGCGGCGCACCCCGACGGCCTCGATGGCGAGGTTGCGACGGTCTGCCCGCGCCTGGACATCCGGTAGCAGGGCGATTTCGCTGGTGGCTTGCATGCTGGTCTCCTGGTAGCAGGTGCCGTGCGGGAGGGGCGCAGCGGCCCCCCGGACCTGTATACCTCGACAACAGCATTAAAAAAATACTAATATGCCAAAAGGCCGGCGCGCTGGAGAGAGCAAGGGAGACGCGAGATGGCGGAATTGTTCGGCGAGCGACGCAAGCTGTTGATGCGCCACCTTCTGAGGAACAAGTCGGGTGCCAGCATCGATGAGCTGTCGCGCGCGCTCGGCGTGACCCGCACGGCGGTGCGCCAGCACCTCGCCGCCCTGACGCGCGATGCCCTCGTCGCACCCGGCGGCGAGCGGCCCACGGGCGGGCGGCCGGAGCGGCTGTTCGTTCTCACCAAGGAAGGCCGGGAGGCGTTCCCGCGGCATTACTCCTGGTTCGCGCAGCTCCTGATCGAAGCCATGACCCGGGAGCACGGCGCGGCCGGTGTGCGTGCCCGCCTGGGGCGCATCGCTTCCGCGGTGGTCGCGGAGCTGCGGCAGCGCTCGCCGCGGCCCCAGGGCCGGCGCCAGAAGGTGGAGCATGCCTCGAAGCTGCTGGACGAGCTGGGCTACGACGCCCGCACGGGAGCGGAGGTGGCCGGCGTGCCGACGATCGAGGCCGACAACTGCGTGTTCCACGAGCTGGCGATGAAGAATCCCGAGGTGTGCCAGTTCGATCTGTCGCTGCTCTCCGGGCTCACCGGCAGCAAGGTCGAGCTCACCGAATGCATGGCACGCGGCGGCCACGTGTGCCGGTTCCGCTTTACGCCCCGTCAATGACGCTCCCCGAACCCGTGGGCCGGGTCTCCGGGAATCTCACGGCTGATTGTCACGAATCACGTGACAGTGTATTGCGCTGCGTCGTGTTTATCTCACCA
>CBFGSB010000373.1:0-2016 GCA_965651325.1 uncultured Chromatiales bacterium
AACCCTCCGACTCCGCACGGAATCGTAAGGCGAGGACACCGGCTGGGCCGGCAGCCCCGAGTTCCGCAGTTCGCGCGGTGTTCTGAGGCTTTTGGCCGATTGGGGTGTAGGAAGTTCAATACCTTGGAGTGAGTTCCAGGCTGAAATTCGAGCATCTCTGTAGTGGCACGTCTGAGTATTGGGAGCCGTTGAAACACGTGCATATGTGATGTAAAGTCGTCACATGTACACAAGAGTCAGCCGATCGGGCGGCCGCACCTACCTGCAGCTCGTCGAGGCCTATCGCGACGCGGACGGCAAGCCCCGCCAGCGCGTGGTCGCGAACCTCGGCCGGCTCGATCAGCTGACGCCCGCACGGCTGGACCCGCTGATCAACGGCTTGGAGCGTGCGCTGGGCCGGACGCGAGCGCCGGCGAAGCCGGTGGAGTACGAGTCCTCCCGCGCGTTCGGTGATCTGTTTGCGCTGACCGAGCTGTGGAACGAGCTCGGGTTCGATACGGCACTGAGGCGCGCGCTGCGCTCGTCGCGGCGACAGTTCGATGCCGAGGTGTTGCTCCGTGTCATGGTGTTCAACCGCCTGTGCGATCCGCAGAGCAAGCTCGGGGTGTTGCGCTGGCTCGAGACGGTATCGATGCCCGGCGTTGCCGAGGCGGTCGACCATGACCAGCTGTTGCGCGCCATGGATGCGTTGATGGATGCGCCCATGGCGGTGGAAGAGGCGCTCTGCGGGCAGCTTCGACCGCTCATCGACCAGAGCCTGTCGGTGGTGTTCTACGACCTCACGACGATTCGCGCCCCCGGCGAGAGCGAGGTGGCGGGCGACCTTCGGCGCTACGGCCGGCGCAAGGAAGGCGGCGTCGGCAGGCAGTTCGTGCTCGGGGTGGTGCAGACGGCCGAGGGGTTGCCGCTGATGCACACGGTGAGCGAGGGCAACATCGCGGAGACGCGCACCTTCAAGCCGATGCTCGAGCGGGTGCTGGAGCGCTTCGCGGTCGAGCGCATGATCGTGGTGGCCGACCGGGGGTTGTTGAGCCTGGACAACATCGCCGAGATCGAGGCGCTGTGCGAGGCGAGCGCCCGGCGTATCGAGTTCATCCTGGCGGTGCCCGCGCGCCGCTACGGGGAGTTGGCCGAGACGGTGATCGCGGCCGATGCCGACCGGGGCCCGGGAGAAACCCGCTACGAGGGCCATCGCCTGATCGTCTCCCACGACCCCGAGGCCGCCGCCCGGCAACGGGCGCAACGACGCGAGAGGCTCGATGCGCTGATGCGCGAGGGAGAGCGGCTCGCGGCCAAGCTGGATCGGCAGGAGGCCGGTGAAGTCTCGCGGGGCCGGCGGGCGAGCGACCGCGGCGCCTATGCGCGGTTCTACCGGATGGTGGCGGAAGCGGAGATGACCCGCTTCATCGACCTGGACTTCGAGGCCGATCTGTTTCACTTCAGCGAGAACCGCCAGGCGATCGAGCGCGCCGAGGCGCTGGACGGCAGGCTGGTGCTGATCACCAGCGTGGAGGACCTCGATGCGGACGAGATCGTGGCGCGCTACAAGGCGCTCGCCGATATCGAGCGTGGTTTCCGGGTGCTGAAAAGCGACATCGAGATCGCGCCGGTGTACCACCGCCTTCCCGACCGCATCCGTGCCCACGCGCTCATCTGCTTCCTCGCGCTCGTGCTGCATCGGGTGATGCGCATGCGCATGAAGGCGAACGGCTCGCCGTGCTCGCCGCAACGGGCGCTGGAGCTGCTCTCGCGGATCCAGAAGCATCGGGTCGAGATCGACGGCAAAGCGTTCGAAGGGATCAGCCGGATCGATCCCGAACAACGCGACATTTTCGAGGCGCTGGCCCTGCCAGGACCCGCCAAGCAGCGCGTGTAGTGGCATTTTTTCGATGCCGCACCACGTGCTATCAATCATTTACGCTTCTAACTGCGGAACTCGGGGGGTCTGACCCGATTTCGGACCCTTTTACGATTTCACGCGAACGCGTCGGCTTGTCGAGCGGCGCCGTTTCCGGT
>CBFGSB010000374.1:0-2016 GCA_965651325.1 uncultured Chromatiales bacterium
GAAAGCGGTGTCCTGAGCGCGTGGAAAACCGCCGGGGGCCATCGAAGGATCTCCGCCGAATCCGTGAAGAAGATCCGTGACGACCAGCTGCTCAAGACGGCGGCACCCGACGGGGACTCGATTACGACCGTCGTCATAGTGGAAGACGACCCTCTTTATCGCGAGCTCTACAGGCTCAAGATTGCAGCGTGGCGGCTTTTCACCAACATCGTCGTCGCCAAGGACGGGTTCGAGGGATTGTTGACGATCGGCAAGGTGAACCCGCAGCTCGTCATCACCGACCTCGGCATGCCCGGCATGGACGGTTTCCAGATGATTCGCTCGCTGAGGGAGGCGTCGGTGAACCTGGATATCATCGTCATCACCGGCCTGAGCGATCAAGAGATCGAAAGCAAAGGTGGCCTGCCCGACGATGTCACCGTGCTCAAGAAACCCGATCCACTGCAGCAACTCGAAGCCCTGCTGCATGCAAGAAGCGAAACAGTCACCGCGGATGCGTAGTGGGCCCTGGCAGGCGCGCACGTACACGAACCCGCTATCGATGAAGTCAACCTGGCACGTACTCGTCATAGAAGACGATCGCCCCATGCAGAAGCTCCTGCAGCGGGAACTGTCATCCCTCGGGTGCCAGGTGGACCTTGCCGGCGACGGCACCGAAGGCCTGGCGCTGTGGGAGCGCAACGACTACGACCTGGTACTGACCGATTTCAGCCTGCCCGGCATGGACGGCTCTGAGCTCGCTTCGAGAATACGGCGGTCTGGAAAATCGAAAGCGCGAGGCATCCCACTGATCGCCATGACCGGATACGCCGAGGATGTGATCCTCCGCTTGAAGGAAGCCGGAGTCGACGACTGCCTGACGAAGCCTTTCACTTCCGCGGAACTCATGCGCGTTCTGGAGCCCTGGATATCCGGCTCCGGTGCCACTGCCCGATTATCCGCGACCGGCGACCATGCTGCTGCGCCGGACCCGCTCAGCGATTCGGCAATCAGGCAGCACATCGCCGGAATCTTCGTCGATACCATCCCGGAATACCTTCTGGAACTGCGTCGGGCGTGTGCTGCCGCTGACACGCCGGGCATCCGTGGGGCAGCGCACAAGCTCAAATCGGCGGCTCGCCTCGTTGGTGGCGGGGAAGTTGCCGACCTCTGCCAGTCGCTCGAAGACGCTGCCGGCCATGTCGACGCCACCAGGCTCGCGGAGATGGCAGAACCGGTACCCGCTGCCCTGGAGGCATTGGAAGAGTCGCTGCGCAAGTCGTTGCGCAGCGACTCGTAAATTATCCGCGGCTCAGAACTCGTAACGCAGGGAGAGGCCGAGGCGCTGGGCGTCCCGGTCGTAGTGCTCGTACTCGAGTTGGAGCTGGGTACCTTCGACAAGCCGCAGGCGAAAGGCGGCGCCCAATGCGAGCTGGTTGCCGTGGATCCGGTCCTCCAGCACCCGTGCGTCGGCCGATGTCCGCAAGCTCGCCCAGCCGGCCTTGAGCTTGAGGTTGAACCGGTTTACCGGGTCGAGAAGCAGCCTTCCCAGGAACACGCTTGGCGCCCGGTAATCGATCGCCTCGCGGCCGGCGATCGCCGGATTGCGGTTCTCGACCACGGCGCTGCCGAGGTCAGCGTAACCGAGCTCTACGAACCAGCGGGCGTGGAACCGGTAGGCGAGGCTCACCCGGTAGCCGGTGTCGTGATCGTCGACGACCTTCCAGCCGGACTTCGAATCGTCCGGCCGCAGCTCGGAGGCCAGGTAGTCGATTCCGATCGACCAGCAACCGTCGGTGAAGCCATCGCCGGTGCGGCAGGCCTCCGCGGATGACCCCGCCGGCAGGTTGTCCGCGGCCCGGGCGCCGGCGAAGGGGGTGAATCCCAGCACAGCGGCACTCGCGAGCACGAGTGCCGCGCGCGTCAATCGCCGCAGTGCGTGCCGGGCGGCCACCAGCGCGAGTAGCGCCAGGCCGCCGATGCCGAAGCTGCCGCCGCCGCTGCCGCCGTCCAGTCCGGTCTTCACGCCCGGGTCCT
>CBFGSB010000375.1:0-2002 GCA_965651325.1 uncultured Chromatiales bacterium
GCGTACGAGGCCGACCCGCTGTCGCCCATCATCGGCTGCAACCTCGCTTACTCGCTCATCAAGTCGGGTGAGCCCGATGCGGCGCGGGAGTTTTTCGAGCGCGCCATGGAAATCGCCCCGGAATTCACCGTCGCCTACTCGGGACTGGCCCACCTGGAGCGGCGGGCAGGCCGGCCCGAGCTGGCGCGCGAATGGTGGGAGAGGGCGCGTCGCATCAACCCGCAGCGCGCGTATTACCCGGCAAACCTGGCCATGCTGTACCTCGAGCAGGACGACGTGCCCGCGGCCGAAAAGTCGCTGGAGGAAGCGGAAGCGCTGGCGCCGAACGACGCGCAGATCGTGCGCACCCGGATTGCCGTGTTGATCGCCGCCGGGCGCGATGACGAGTTGCTCTCCTTCACGGAAGGCCGCCTGCAGGGCGAGCGCTCGAGCGTCGAAACGCTCGCCAACGCGGCGCTCGCCAAGCTGGTCGGTGGCCAGGTGGAGAAGGCGCTGCGTTTCTACGAGCGCGCCGGCGGCGATTTCCAGCAGTGGACCTCCGACGCGCTGGTGTGGACCTGGCGCTTTCCGCACGGGTTGTATTACGCCGAAGCGCTGCTGTGCACCGGGGCACGTGAACGCGCCGGTGCACTGCTGGATCGCGCAGACAAGCTCTTCGAGCGGTTGCGGAACGAAGGGCTGGTGAACCCGGAACTGGACTACCAGCGCAGCCTGGTGCTTGCGATGCGCGGCGAGCTCGATGCCGCCGCGGCTTCCCTGCGGCGTGCGATTGAGAACGGCTGGCGCAATCGCTGGCAGGCGCGGCGCGATCCCGCGCTCTCGGACCTGCGGGAGCGCGGGCTACTAAGCGTTTGAGTGATCGGAGGCCTCATGGACCTTGATAATCTCGCCAAGCTCGGCGAATTCATCGGCGGAGTATTCGTCGTCATTACGCTGCTCTACCTGGCCTACCAGGTGCGGCAGAATACGAAGTCGCTGCGCATCGAAAACTATGCGCGCGTGCTGGAGCGGATGTCGACGGTGCAGTCGCGTGCGGCCATCGACCCCGAACTGAATCGGGTGTTCACGGTCGGTGCCGAGGACCCCGCGCGCCTGACGCGCTCAGAGCGCGTGCGATTCGCCTGGGCGCTTTACGAGATGTTCGGCGCGGGCGAGTTCATGTACCACCAGGCACTCGAGAAAGCGCTGCCACCGGCGGTTTGGCAACGTTGGGAGACGTCGATGCGCTGGTGGCTTTCGCATCCCGGCATGCGGGCCTGGTGGGCCGCGAAACCCGCGCCCTTCACCGCGGCCTTCGAGGCGTTCGCGAAGCGGCTGATAGAGGAGGACGCGATGGATCCGGAGACCATCGAACGTTGGCAGCGCTTTGTCGCCGGGAGTGACCTGCCGACGCCTCCCGGCGTAACCGCCAGCGGCGGCGTCAATGCATTCGCCACGTCGCCTTGACGCCCACGCAAGTACTCCTGGTCCGTCACTGTGAATCGTCGGGGCAGCAGTGCGGCGCGGCTGGGCGGCGATCGAGTCGGTGCTGCAGGGCGGACACCGTCTCCCCGTCGTCGTCAGTCACGGGCAGCTATTGAGCCTCGTGCTGCACTCGATCGATCGCGGCTTCGGCTTCGCGGGGTGGCAGTCGCTCCGCAACCCGGACGTGCATCGGTTCGAGCGCAAAGATGACGGGAACTTCGAGTTCATACGGCTCTGGCCTTCCCCGATCCGGTAGACGCTAGCGACTCGTCTGATCCGCCATCCACTGCAGGTAAGTGGGCAGCCCGTCCGTGATCGGAACGGCAACGATCTCCGGCAAGTCGTAGTCGTGCTTGGCCTTGATAGTCCGGATCGCGGCTTCCGCGGCCGCCGTCGAGGTCTTCACCAGGAGCAGGATCTCCGCGTCGCATTTCACCTCGCCCTCCCAGCGGTAGCGGCTGTGGATGTCGACCTGCTGCACGCAAGCCGCCTCGTGCCGTTCGAGCAACGTCGTCGCAACCCGCGCCGCCGCATCTTC
>CBFGSB010000376.1:0-1988 GCA_965651325.1 uncultured Chromatiales bacterium
CGGCATGCTGCGGCGCGTCATGGAGGAATGCGTCGACGGCGAGTACCAGAACTTCAAGTCCAAGGGCGGCGCGTACGTGCGCGAGCACTTCTTCGGCCGTTATCCCGAGACGAAGGCAATGGTCGCCGACATGTCGGACGAGGAAATCTGGCACCTGAACCGCGGCGGCCACGACCCGCTCAAGGTGCACGCGGCCTACCACAGCGCCGTGCGGCACAAGGGCCAGCCGACGATCATTCTCGCGAAAACCGTCAAGGGCTTCGGCATGGGCGCGGCGGGCGAAGGCCAGAACATTGCGCACCAGCAGAAGAAGCTGGACGTCGACGCGCTGAAGGAATTCCGCGATCGCTTCAACATCCCGATCTCCGACAAGGAGATCGAGGACGACGTCCCGTACTTCAAGCCGAAGCCGGACAGCGCAGAGATCGAATACCTGCACGAACGCCGCAAGGCGCTGGGCGGCTACCTGCCGCAACGCCGCTCGAAGCCGAAGCCGCTGCCGGTGCCGCCGCTCGACGCGTTCAAGACCCAGCTCGAAGGCACCGGCGATCGCGAGGTGTCGACCACCATGGCATTCGTGCGGCTCCTGACCGCGCTCCTGCGCGACAAGGAGATCGGGCCGCACGTCGTGCCAATCGTGCCGGACGAGGCACGTACCTTCGGCATGGAGGGCATGTTCCGCCAGGTCGGCATCTATTCCTCCAAGGGCCAGCTCTACACGCCGCAGGATGCGGAGCAGCTCATGTTCTACAAGGAGGACAAGAAGGGGCAGATCCTGGAGGAGGGCATCACCGAAGCCGGCTCCGCCTGCTCGTGGCTCGCTGCCGGCACGGCCTACAGCAATCACGGCATCCAGATGGTGCCGTTCTACATCTACTACTCGATGTTCGGCTACCAGCGGGTCGGCGACTTCATCTGGGCCGGCGGCGACATGCGCACGCGCGGCTTCCTGATCGGCGGCACCGCCGGGCGCACGACGCTGGCGGGCGAGGGGCTGCAGCACCAGGACGGGCACAGCCACGTGCTCTATTCCTGCGTGCCGAACTGCGTCACCTACGACCCGACGTACGCCTACGAGGTGGCCGTAATCGTCCGCGACGGATTGCGGCGCATGATCGGCGAGCAGGAGAGCGTGTTCTACTACATCACCGTGATGAACGAGAACTACGCGCATCCGCCGATGCCGGAAGGCGTCGAAGAGGGCATCCTCAAAGGCATGTACCTGCTGAAGGAAGGCCGCCAGGCGCGCGCGCGGGTGCAGCTCATGGGCTCCGGCACCATCCTGCGGGAGGTGCTCGCCGCGGCGGAGATGCTCGAAGAGGACTTCGACATCCCGTCCGACGTCTGGTCCGTGACCAGCTTCAACGAGCTGCGTCGGGAAGCGCTGGAGACGGACCGCGTGAACCGCCTGCACCTCGGGGGGAAGCGCAAGAAGAGCTACGTCGAGCAGTGCCTCGCGGAGCGCAAGGGCCCGTTCGTCGCGGCCACCGACTACATGAAGATCGTGCCGGACCAGATCCGCAAATGGGTGCCGGGCCGCTTCGTGACGCTGGGCACTGACGGCTTCGGGCGCAGCGACGCGCGCGAAGCGCTGCGCCGCCACTTCGAGGTCGACCGCACCTACATCGCCGTGAATGCGTTGGCCGCGCTGGCGACCGACGGCGAGATCGAGCCGAAGGTCGTGGCGGAAGCGATCGAGAAGTACGGCATCGATCCGGAGAAGCCGGCCCCGGTCCGGCTCTAGGACGGGAAAGCATCGTGGCGAACACCATCGACATCAAGGTTCCTGACCTCGGCGATTTTTCCGACGTCGAGGTGATCGAAGTGCTCGTGAAGGCCGGCGACCGGGTGAAACCCGAGGACGGCCTCATCACGCTCGAGACCGAGAAGGCGTCCATGGACGTGCCGTCCGAGGGCGAGGGCGTCCTCGAGGAGATCACGGTTGCCGTCGGCGACAAGGTGTCCACGGGCGACGTCATCGGCCGGCT
>CBFGSB010000377.1:0-1987 GCA_965651325.1 uncultured Chromatiales bacterium
CGAACGCCTCCGCGGCCGCGAGGGTTACAAAGCGGGCAAGGCGATCGACAACAAGATTATCGAAGAGATGCAGCGATAAAACCACCGGTGAGGATATCTTGTCGCCTGGAAGGGCCGAGAAGGCGCGCATACGCGCGCCCCGCGGGGGCCTTCAAGCCGCCTGCGGCACCGGGATCGGGCTGCGCTCCGCGAACTGCCCGTTCCAGTACGGGTAGTACGGATAGGGCGGCGTGACCGCGCTCGCCTGGTCGAGCCTCGCGACCTGCTCCTCCGACAACGCCCAGCCCGCCGCACCCAGGTTCTCGCGCAGCTGCCGCTCGTCGCGCGCGCCGATGAGCACGCTCGAGACCGTCGGCCGCTGCAGCAGCCAGTTGATCGCCACCTGCGGCACGCTGCGTCCGGTTTCTTCGGCAAGCTCCACGAGGGTATCGACCACGCGGTACAGGCGCTCATCGTCGACCGGCGGCGCGAACTGCGCCGTCTCGTGCAGCCGGCTCGACGGCGGCAGCGGTTGCCCGCGGCGCACGCGTCCCGTCAGCCGTCCCCAGCCCAGCGGGCTCCACACGATGGCCCCGAGACCCTGGTCGAGCCCCAGGGGCATCAGCTCCCATTCGTAGTCGCGGCCGATCAGCGAGTAGTAGGCCTGGTTCGCGACGAAGCGCGTGTAGCCGTGGCGATCCGACGCCGCCAGCGATTTCATCAGCTGCCATCCCGAATAGTTCGACGCGCCGATGTAGCGCACCTTGCCGGCGCGCACGAGATCGTCGAGTGCCGACATGACGGTCTCCACCGGCGTCATGGCATCGAACTGGTGAACCTGCAGCAGGTCGATGTAGTCGGTGCCGAGCCGCTCGAGTGATCCTTCCACGCCGCGGACGATGTGGTGGCGCGAGACACCCACGTCGTTCTCGCCCGGCCCGCTGCGCAGCCCGATCTTCGTCGACACGATCGCGCGCTCGCGTTTGCCCTCGAGCGCCGCGCCCAGGATCTCCTCCGACCGGCCGTCGGAGTAGACGTCGGCCGTGTCGAACAGCGTGACACCCGCATCCAGGCAGATGTCGATGAGCCGGCGCGCTTCCTCGACGCCGGTCCTGCCCCACGCCGAGAACAGCGGTCCTTTGCCGCCGAAAGTGCCGGTGCCGAATCCGAGTGCCGGAACCTTGAATCCGGATCCTCCGAGGTAGCGATATTCCATTGATCAGTCCTCCAACGAGCCAGTGACGATATGATGGGCAGGCTACGTCGCCCGAACGCGCCGTAACACCGGCGGGACGTAGAATCAGTTTCTCCGTTTCCTTGAAAGTCATGGACCGCATCGAAGACATTCGCCTGTTCCTGCGCGTGCTGGACTTGGGCTCGATCAGCGCCGCCGCGCGCACGCTCGATCTCTCGGCCGCGGTCGCGAGCCAGCGGCTGAAGCGCCTGGAGGAAGGGCTCGGCGTGCGGCTCCTGCATCGCAGCACGCGGCAGATCAAGGTCACGCCCGAAGGCGCGGCGCTCGCCGAGCGCGGCCGCCCGCTGATCGAGGATCTCGAAGCCCTGACCTGCGACCTGCGCCAGTCGGCCGAGGACGTCACGGGCACCTTGCGCGTCACGCTGCCGGCCGCTTTCGGCCACCAGTACATCTCGCCGCTCATGCCGGAGTTCCTGGCGCGGCATCCTGGCCTGAAACTGTCGCTCGACATGAGCGACGCGATGGTGGATCTCGTGGCCGAGGGATTCGATCTCGGTTTGCGGATCGGCACGCTGGAAGATTCGAGCCTCGTCGCCAGGCGGCTCGCCGACAACCGGCGCGTGCTGTGCGCGTCCCCCGATTACCTCGCGCGCCGCGGCACACCCGCGACGCCGGCGGACCTCGAGCAACACGATTGCCTGCTGATGGTGGGAGCCAAAGGCCCGCGCGACCGCTGGACCCTCATCTCGCCCGACGGCAGCGAGACCACGGTGCGCGTGCGCGGCCCGCTCGAGAGCAACATGGGCGAAGTCG
>CBFGSB010000378.1:0-1965 GCA_965651325.1 uncultured Chromatiales bacterium
TTGTCATCGTTGCCGCGCGCCGTACCCCGCTCGGCGAGTTCCAGGGCGCGCTCAGCCCCGCCAGTGCGCCGGAGCTCGGCGCCGCGGCTATCGCGGCCTGCCTCGCGGATGCGAGCCTCGAGCCCTCTGCCGTCGACGAGGTCCTGCTCGGCTGCGTGCTGCCGGCGGCGCTCGGGCAGGCACCCGCCCGCCAGGCGGCGCTGGCCGCCGGGCTGCCGGCGCAAATCGGCTGCACCACGATCAACAAGGTCTGCGGTTCCGGGATGAAGGCGGTGATGTTCGGTCATGATGCCATCGTCGCGGGTCACGCGGCCGTCGTCGTGGGCGGCGGCATGGAATCCATGAGCAATGCGCCCTACCTGCTGCCGAAGGCGCGCGCCGGTTACCGGATGGGGCACCAGGAAGTGCTGGATCACATGTTCTTCGACGGGCTGCAGAACCCGTACGACGGCAACATGATGGGCCACTTCGCCGAGGAGACCGCCGTGAAGTACGGCTTCACCCGCGAAGCCCAGGATGCCTTCGCCATCGAGTCGCTGACGCGGGCGCGCGCGTCGATCGAGGACGGCCGGTTCCGTGACGAGATCGCCCCGGTAACGGTGAAAACGCGCAAGGGTGAAGTTGCGGTGAACGAGGACGAGGGTCCGGGACGCCAGAGCATCGAGAAGATCCCGCAGCTCAAACCCGCGTTTCGCAAGGACGGTACGGTCACGGCGGCAAGCTCATCGTCCATATCCGATGGCGCCGCGGCCGTGATCCTGATGAAGGAAAGCGAAGCGCGCCGCCGCGGCATCCCGGTGCTCGCCCGCGTGCACGGCCAGTCCGGTTTCGCGCAGGAGCCGGCCTGGTTCACGACGGCGCCCGTGCAGGCCGTGCGTGCGCTGCACGAAAAGCTCGGCTGGAACCCGGATAACGTCGACCTGTACGAGATCAACGAGGCCTTCGCCTGCGTCACGATGGCGGCCATGCACGACCTGGGACTGCCGCACGCGAAGGTCAACGTGAACGGCGGCGCCTGCGCGCTCGGCCATCCGATCGGGGCCTCGGGCGCGCGGATCCTCGTCACCCTCATTCACGCGCTGCGCGCACGCGGCGGCGGCCGCGGCATCGCGTCACTGTGCATCGGGGGCGGCGAAGCCACGGCCATCGGCGTGGAAGTCGACCCGGCCTGATCCCGACAACGGAGTAGAACCATGCAACTCGAAAATTCAGCCGCCATCGTGTCGGGCGGCGCTTCCGGGCTCGGCCTGGCTACGGCAACGAAGATCGTTGCCGCCGGCGGCCGTGCCGTCCTGCTCGACATCAACGAGGAACAGGGACACGCAAGCGCGGCGGGCCTGGGCGAGCGCGCCCGCTTCGTCAAGGCGGACATTTCCGATGAGGGCCAGGTCCGGGCCGCCGTGCAGGAAGCCGCCGGTTTCATGAACGGCATCAACCTGGCCGTCAACTGCGCGGGCATCCTGCTGCCGGCCCGGGTATTGGGCCGCGAAGGCCCGCTGGAGGCCGAATCGTTTCACCGCTCGCTCAAGATCAACCTGCTCGGTTCGTTCATCCTGATCAAGGAAGCCGCGAACGTCATGCAGGCGAACAAGCCCACCGACGACGGCGAGCGCGGTGTCATCGTCAACACGGCCTCGGTCGCCGCCTTCGAAGGCCAGGTCGGGCAAGCCGGCTATTCCGCATCCAAGGGCGGCGTCGTCGGCATGACCTTGCCCATCGCGCGCGAGCTTGCACGCTTCGGCATCCGCGTCGTCACCATCGCACCCGGCATCTTCATGACGCCGATGATGGCCGGCCTCCCCGAGGAAGTGCAGAAGTCCCTGGGCGCCCAGGTCCCCTTCCCGCCGCGCCTCGGCAAACCGGAGGAATACGCCGACCTGGTCGCCGCCATCTACGGCAACCCGATGATCAACGGCGAAACCATCCGCCTCGACGGCGCCATCCGCATGCAACCGAAGTAAGCGC
>CBFGSB010000379.1:0-1935 GCA_965651325.1 uncultured Chromatiales bacterium
AATGGCTCCCTTCGGTCCGCTTTATTTCCCCCAGGCACCCCCCGCCGGGTGCTGCCGACCGCTCCTGGGGATGGCTCCCTTCGTTCCGATTTATTTCCCTCTCGCGCACCCCACCGGTCCTCCCGACCGCTCCGGGGAATGGCTCCCTTCGTTCGATTTATTTCCCCCCGAGCATCCCCGCCGGTCCTGCCCGACCGCTCCGGGGGATGGCTCCCTTCGTTTCGATCTATTTCCCCCTCGGGCATCCCTGCCGGTCCTGCCGACTGCTTCGGGGAACGGCTCCTTCGATCCGCTTTGTTTGCCCGGCACCCCGCGGGTGCCGCGGGTCGCCCCGGGTTTGCAATGTGGTGCCGGGGTGGGTGGCATGGCACTTGCATCATCTTGGTGAAAGAGGTGCCCTGGGGGGCTGATGTACGCTTTTGACGGCCGTTTCGACGGGGAATTGACGCCGGGATCGTTGCGGCGCCGGATTTTCGGCGGCGTGGGGGCGTTTGTGCTGCCGTGCCTCGTGGTGGCGTTTTGTGCTTGGGGGACGGCTGGGGCGGCGAACCTGGTCGGGGACGGCGGTGCGCAGGGCGAGGTGCAGCCGGTCGAGGGCATTGCGAGGGCCGCCGAGGGTTTCCTGGAGCAGCGGATTGCCGGCACGGCCAGGCAGCTCGTGCCGCAGGCGGGGCGGCTCGATCCGCGGCTCGACCTCCCGCGCTGCGACCAGCCGCTCGAGGGCTTCCTGCCGCCGGGCGCCAAGGTCGACAGTCGCACGGTCGTTGGGGTGCGCTGCCGCGGGAGTCGTCCGTGGAAAGTGTACGTGCCGGTGAACGTCACCGAGCCCCGGCCGGTGCTGGTCGCGGTGCGCGCGTTGCCGCGCGATCATGTTTTGAGCGCCGAGGATCTCGTGGTCGAGGAGCGCGACGTTGCGCGGCTTCTCGGCGGGTATGTCGCCGATGCGGGCCGGTTGGTCGGCCGCCGGCTGAAACGCCCGGTCACCTCGGGCAGCGTGCTGACGCCGTCGATGATCGAGGAGCAGACGATCGTGCAGCGTGGCCAGGCGGTCACACTGGTCGTGCGAAGCGGCGGCTTCAACGTCGCGATGGCCGGCGTGGCGCTTGCGGACGGTGTGCAGGGCGAGCGCATTCGGGTCCGGAACGTGACCTCGGACCGGGTGGTCGAGGGCCTCGTGCGCTCGCCGCAGCAGGTCGAGGTTCTCGTGCGGTAATGATGGAAATCGCTAAAGTTTTGGCCCGACGGGCCGATGAATGGCACTGTAAGGATGGAGATTATGTCTGACAGGATCGATCCGATGACCCAGGGACTTCCCGGAAAAATCGCGGAGCGCACCGGCGGGACGGCCGCCAGCCGGAAAGCCGGCGGTGCCGACGTTCCTGCACGGGAAGTAAAGGGGACACCGATGGCCGAAGGCGACAAGGTCGAGCTCACGAGCGGCGCGAGGCTGCTCGAGCGGCTCGAAAAGACCTTCGACTCTTTTCCGGAGCTCGACCGCGCGCGAGTGGACGCCGTCAAGGACGCGATCAGGAACGGCGACTACCAGGTCGATGCCGACCGCATCGCCGCGGCCCTGATCGTCAGTGACCGACAGCTCGGCCGCTAACGTGCCGGCAGCACCGGCGGAGACCCGCGGCCGCCTCGCGCGGATCGTCGATGAATGCCTGCAGGCGGCTGCCGCCCTCGAAGCGGAGCTGCGCGACGAGCGCCAGGCACTGGAACGGCAGGACGACGAGGCGCTGAATGCGGCGGCTGCCGCGAAGCGCGATTCCGTGCACCGCCTCGAACGGCTGGAAGGAGAACGCCAGGCCGCCTGCCGGGAAGCCGGTCGGCCGGCCGCGCTCGACCAGATGACCGAGTTGCTCGCCTGGTGCGGCGCCGACGAGCGGCTGCTCACCGGCTGGCGGCGCTTCCTCGACGGCATCGCGGCCTGCG
>CBFGSB010000380.1:0-1919 GCA_965651325.1 uncultured Chromatiales bacterium
TTCTGGGCCATGGGCGATACCGGTCCCTGCGGCCCTTGCAGCGAGATCTTCTACGATCACGGTCCCGAGATCGCGGGCGGACCGCCGGGCTCGCCGGGCGAGGAGGGCGATCGCTACGTCGAGATCTGGAACCTCGTGTTCATGCAGTTCGACCGCTCGGAATCGGGCGAGCTGACCCCACTGCCGAAGCCCTCCGTCGACACCGGAATGGGGCTGGAGCGCATCGCGGCCGTCATGCAGGGCGTGCACAGCAACTACGACATCGACCTGTTCAGGAACCTCATCGCGGCCACGGCCCGGATTCTTCGTATCGAGAACGACGGTTCGAGCTCGCTGAACGTCATCGCCGACCACATCCGTGCCAGTGCCTTTCTCATCGTCGATGGCGTGCTGCCCGGCAACGAAGGGCGCGGCTACGTGCTGCGGCGCATCATCCGCCGCGCGATCCGCCACGGGAAGAAGCTGGGCGTGAACGCGAGCTTCTTTTATAAGCTGGTCGGGCCGCTGTGCGAGGAAATGGGGGAGGCGTACCCGGAGCTCGTCAAGGCCAGGGCGCACGTGGAGAAGGTGCTGGCGCGGGAAGAGGAGCGTTTCGCCGAAACGCTGGACCAGGGCATGGAGATTCTCGAAGCCGCGATCGCGAACCTCGAAGGCACGCGGCTGCCGGGTGACGTCGTGTTCAAGCTGTACGACACCTACGGCTTCCCGGTGGACCTGACCGCGGACGTCGCCCGCGAGCGCGGCTTGACGATCGACGAGGACGAGTTCGAGCGGCAGATGGCGGAGCAGCGCCGCCGCGCGCGGGCGGCGAGCACGTTCGGCGCCGGCGGGGGAGGGCAGCTCGAAACGGAGGCGCAAAGCGCATTCAGCGGCTACGAGCTGGTCGAGGAGGATTCCGTCGTCGCGGCGCTGTTCCGGGACGACAAGCCGGTCGAGGAGCTCGCCGCCGGCGAGTCGGGCGTCGTGGTGCTGGAGTCCACACCTTTCTATGCCGAAAGCGGCGGGCAGGTCGGCGACACCGGCGCGCTGGAAGCGGACAGCGGCTCGTTCGCGGTGACGGACACCCGGAAATCCGGCAAGGCGATCCTGCACGTGGGCGAGATCCGCGTCGGCAAGCTCGCGCTCGGCGACAAAGTGACGGCGCGCATCGACGCGGAACGCCGGGGCCGGATCGTGCTCAACCATTCCGCGACCCACCTGCTGCACGCCGCGCTGCGCCGGCTGCTCGGCGAGCACGTGAAGCAGAAAGGTTCGTTGGTTGCACCGGACCGGCTGCGCTTCGATTTTTCGCACTACGAGCCGGTGACGCCCGCGCAGCTTCAGGAGATCGAGGATCTCGTCAACGAGCAGATCCGCCGGAATACCTCGGCGGAAACGAGCGTCATGACCTACGACGACGCGGTCGGCTCCGGGGCCCTGGCGCTGTTCGGCGAGAAATACGAGGACAGGGTGCGCGTGCTGCGCCTCGGCGATTTTTCGGTCGAGCTCTGCGGCGGCACCCACGTGCGCAGCGCGGGGGAGATCGGCGTGTTCAAGATCACGTCGGAGAGCGGCATCGCCTCGGGGGTGCGCCGGATCGAGGCGGTGACCGGCAAGGGCGCGCTGGAGTGGATCGATGCCAACCTGCAGGTGCTGGACACGGCGGCCGCGGCCCTGAAGGGCCAGCGCGCCGAGGTAGCGGCCAAGGTCGAGCAGCTCCTGAAGCGCAACCGCGAGTTGGAGAAGGAGCTGGCCGCCGCGCGGCAGCAGCTCGTGAGCGGCAAATCGGCGGTCTCGGAGAACGTCACGGAGGTGAACGGCATCAAGGTGCTGGCCGCGCGCATGGACGGTGCCGACGCCCGCACCCTGCGCGATGCCATCGATCGATTGAAGGACCAGCTAAAGAGCGCCGTCGTGGTGCTGGCGTCCGTGGACGGCGG
>CBFGSB010000381.1:0-1894 GCA_965651325.1 uncultured Chromatiales bacterium
TCAAGTGTTTGCCGTGGTCCGACCCCGGCGGATATGATGGGGAAAATGGTGGGGGTGGTGCGATGGTTGGAATGCGGGGAGGCTTTGCGGTGGTGGCTGCGGCGGCGGTTTTGGTCGCGGCTTGTGGTGGGGGGAGCGGTGAGGATGGCGTTGGAGCCGGCGAGGCGGCGGGTGGAGCGGCGGCGTTGGAGCGCTACGATGCAGAGGCGTTCTTTGCGACCACTTCGTACTTCCTCGCGGGCGGCTACGCCTGGTCGCCCGACGATAGCAGGCTACTCGTCAGCTCGGACGAGTCCGGCATCTTCAATGCCTATGCGCTTGCCGCCGGCGACGGCGCCGCTGAGCCGCTGACCGGCTCGACCACCGATTCGACCTTTGCCGTCTCGTGGTTCCCGAACGACGGCCGCATGCTGTTCACGGCGGACCAGGGCGGCAACGAGCTCGATCACCTGTACGTGCGCGCAGAGGACGGCACCACGCAGGACCTGACTCCGGGCGAGAACGTCAAGGCGAGCTTCGCCGGCTGGGCGGGCGACGGTGAGAGCTTTTACGTGGTGACCAACGAGCGCGATCCCGCGGCCTTCGACCTGTACCGTTACACGACGGACGGCTACGAACGCACGCTGGTCTTCCAAAACGACGCTGCGCTCGCGATCGCCGCGGTGGCGCGCGACGGCAGCACGGTGGCAATGGTCAAGCCGCGCACCAGCGCGGATTCCGACATCTACATCCTCGACACCCGGGTCGCGAACGCCGAGCCGGAGCTCATCACGCCGCACGACGGCAACATCTCGTACGGCGTTCACGAGTTCACGCCGGATAGCGGGAAGCTCGTGTACACGACCGACGAGCACGGCGAGTTCCAGCAGGCGTGGACCTACGACCTCGGCACCGGCGAGAAGCGGCCACTCGTGTCGGCGGACTGGGACGTGGTGTTCGTGACGTATTCCGATTCGGGCCGCTATCGCGTCTCCGGCACGAATGCGGATGCCCGCACTGCCGTCACCATCCTCGACACCGAAACCGGCAAGGAAGTGGAGCTGGCCAGCCTGCCACCGGGGGATCTCGCGCAAATCCGCTTTTCCCGCGACGAGAGCCGCATCGCGCTCATGGTCAGCTCCGACACGTCGCCGGCGGACGTCTACACGGTCGACCTCGCGGCGGACCGCGCGAACCGCCTCACCGTCGCCCTGAACCCGGCCATCGACGAAGCCGATCTCGTGCCCTCCGAGGTGGTGCGCTACCGGAGCTTCGACAACCTCGAGATTCCGGCGATCCAGTACCGCCCGAAGGGCGCCTCGGCGGCCAACAAGGTGCCGGCGCTGGTCTGGGTGCACGGCGGCCCGGGCGGGCAGAGCCGCACCGGCTACTCCGCCACCATCCAGCACCTGGTGAACCACGGCTACGCGGTGCTTGCGGCCAACAATCGCGGATCCTCGGGTTACGGCAAGACTTTCTACCACATGGACGACCGGCAGCACGGCGAGGTCGACCTGCAGGATATCGTCTACGCCAGGCGCTACCTCGCATCGCTCGACTGGGTGGACGCGGAGCGCATCGGCATCATCGGCGGCTCCTACGGCGGCTACATGGTCGGTGCCGCGCTCGCGTTCGAGCCGGAAGTGTTCGACGTCGGCATCGACATCTTCGGCGTCATGAACTGGGTGCGCACCCTCGAGAGCATCCCGCCGTGGTGGGAGTCCTTCAAGGAAGCGCTGTACGACGAGATGGGCGATCCCGCGACCGACGCCGAGCGCCACCGCCGCATCTCCCCGTTATTCCACGCGCAGAACATCCAGGCGCCGCTGCTGGTCGTCCAGGGATCCAACGACCCGCGCGTGCTGCAGGTGGAAAGCGACGAGATCGTCGCGGCCGTGCGCGCCAACGGCGTGCC
>CBFGSB010000382.1:0-1892 GCA_965651325.1 uncultured Chromatiales bacterium
GCCGAGATGACCGCGGAAGAGAAGAACGCCGCCAGCCATCGCGGCCGCGCGTTCCGCCGCCTCGCGGAGCTGCTGGCGGCGCGGGGTACCGCAGGATGATGCCCGGTTTGCTTCCCCTTTCCGTTTACCTGCACCTTCCCTGGTGCGTCCGCAAGTGCCCCTACTGCGACTTCAACTCGCACACGGCCGGCGCCGAAACCGACACGGCGCGCTACGTGTGCGCGCTGGCCGCCGATCTCGCGCGGCAGGCGCCGGAGTTTTCCGCGCGCGCCGTGCAGACCGTTTTCCTGGGCGGCGGCACGCCGAGTTTTTTCGCGCCCGCGGAAATCGCGGCGCTGCTGGACGCCGTGCGGGCCGCGTTCCGGCTGGCGCCGGACGCCGAGATCACGATGGAGGCCAATCCGGGTGCGCTGGAGAGCGGCCGCCTCGCGGGCTACCGCGAGGCCGGGGTCAACCGGCTGTCGCTCGGCGCGCAGAGCTTCGACGATGCCGCGCTCGCCCGGATCGGGCGCATCCACGACGCCGACCGGATCCGCCGCGCTTTTCGCGAAGCGCGCGCAGCCGGCTTCGACAACATCAATCTCGACCTGATGTTCGCCCTGCCGGGCCAGGATCTCGCCGGTGCCGCCGCCGATCTCGAGGAAGCCCTGCGGCTCGCGCCCGAGCACATCTCCCGTTACCAGCTCACGCTGGAGCCGAACACGCGCTTTTACGCCGCGCCGCCGGCGGACCTGCCGGACGAGGACACGGCCTTCGAGATGCAGGAGCGCGGGCGCGAGCGCCTCGCGGAGGCAGGCTACTCGCAATACGAGGTCTCCGCGTACGCGCAGCCGGGCCGCCGCTGCCGCCACAACCTCAACTACTGGCTCTTCGGTGACTACATCGGCGCCGGCGCGGGCGCGCACGGCAAGCTGACGCACAGCGACGGCACGGTCTGGCGCACCTGCAGGACGGCGCATCCGCGGCTGTACATGGAGCAGGCGGAGGCCGGATTGCCCGGGCCGGCGCCCCGCCAGGTCGCCGGGGACGAGCTGGCGTTCGAATACCTGCTGAACGCGCTCCGGCTGAACGCCGGCTTCACCGAAGCCGGTTTCCGGCAGCGGACCGGCCTCGCGTTCGAGGCCCTGGCACCGCAGGTCGCGGAGGCGCGCCGCCGCGGTTTGCTGGAGTCGGATGCCGCCGGCCGCTGGCGGGCAAGCCCGCTGGGTCGCCTGTACCTGAACGACCTGCAGGCGTTGTTCCTGCCCGAAGCGGCCCCCGCGGCGGCCCTCGCCAGGCCCTGAGTGTAAAAATTACCGATTAATTTTATGCACACCCCCCGGCATCGCCTGTAATATCCGCGCAATAAGCCCCGTACCTGAGCGGGCGGTCTGAAACCGGTCACAACTCATTGAAATAAAAAAACTTTAAATTCTGGATACAAAATAGACATTCTAACGGCGTCGCTTTAAAAATGCCGACTTAGCCCATCCGCTCAATTTAATTCCACAAGCTTATCCACAGGATTTGTGGATAATTGGCGACATCCGGGCGGCTCTTCGGGGGCCACTTGCAGCCCCGCCGGCTTCCCTATATCCTACGCCGCCTTTTGCCCAAGCCGCCGGGCCGGGATCAAGCATCTGGCGGCCCCGGAGACCTGAGCTCATGAAAGCCGATACCCACCCCGACTACGCCGAGATCACGGTGACCTGCAGTTGCGGGAACGAGTTCGTTACCCGCTCGACGCTGGGGCACGAGCTGCACATCGAAGTGTGCTCGGCCTGCCATCCCTTCTATACCGGCAAGCAGAAGATCGTCGATTCGGGCGGGCGCGTCGACAAGTTCCGCCGCAAGTACGGCATCAACCAGTAGCTGCGGCAGGCCGCCGGCCTCGAACAATCCACGGTGACTTC
>CBFGSB010000383.1:0-1875 GCA_965651325.1 uncultured Chromatiales bacterium
CGGTCTGTGAAGTAAGCATCCATACCAGCCACTGCCAGCGCTACGGCAGAGCGGAGGAGGTCTTCCGGGTGACTTAGGCTTGCGACTTGCGCGGGCGACAATGATCCGTGGAGCGCGACGAGCTGCTCGGCGCGAGAAAGCGTGGACCTGAAGGCTGCGATGGCTGTCATCTGAAATCTAACGAGGCTGTAGAAAAATTCGGTTGGCCGAGGCGAGGCCCTTTGGAAGGCAGAAAGGCGCTCGCCCCTCGCGTCAGAATAGTTGCCGCCCGGATAAGATCTCGATAGCGGGGCGAAAGGACTCAAGACGTGGCTCGATACGGACAAGCCTTCAAGGACAAAGCGGTAGCGCGGTTGCTGCCGCCTGAGAGCGCCGACATCAACGTCGTCGCACAGCAGGTCGGCGTTTCTGCGTCGACACTGGAACGCTGGCGCTCGGACGCATTGGCGTCGGGTAAGAAGCACGGCGGATGGACCGCAGCGGCGCGTCTGGACGCGGTGCTGACCACCGCCAGCATGAGCGAGGAACAGAAGAACGCCTGGTGTCGCACCCAGGGCATCTACCCGAGTGAATTGGCGGAGTGGAAGCAGACCGCGACGGACGCGCTCGATAGTCCGTCGTCGCTGCCGAGGAATGGATCCTCGAGAGACGAGCGGCGCCGCGTGCGAGAGCTCGAGCGCGATCTCAGGCGCAAGGAGAAGGCTTTGGCGGAGACGGCAGCACTGCTGGTGCTGTCAAAAAAGCTCGAGGCGATCTTCCACAAGGACGCGGCCGAATGATCGCCCTGGAAGATCGCCAACAGATGGCCAGCTGGATCGACGAGGCGCACACTGCGGGCGCGCGGCTGGCGCCGGCCTGCAAGCTGCTCGGCATCGATCTGCGCACGCTGCAACGCTGGCGCATTGACGATGGCCTGAGCAGCGGCGATCGACGTCCGCTGGCCGAACGGCCGACGCCAACGCACGCGCTGAGTGCAGAGGAGCGCGAGGAGATTCTGCAGATCGCCAACGCGCCGCAGTTCGCCGAACTGCCGCCCGCGCAGATCGTGCCACGCTTGGCGGACGAAGGCCGCTACGTGGCGAGTGAATCGAGCTTTCATCGTGTGCTGCGCGCCGAGGGACAGGCGCAGCGGCGCGGTCGAGCCAAGCCACCGGAAACGCGCCGCACGCCGACCACGCATACGGCCTCGGCGCCGGGCGAAGTCTGGTGCTGGGACGTCACCTGGCTGCCATCGACCGTCGGTGGTCGCTGGTTCTACCTGTACCTGATCCTCGACCTGTTCAGCCGCAAGATCGTCGCGCATGAAGTGCACGAAGCCGACAACGCCGAGCATGCCAGTGAACTTGTGAGGCGCGCCGCGCTTGCCGAAGGCGTACAGGCCGCCGTCCAAAAGCCGGTGTTACACGGCGACAACGGCGCTTCACTGAAGGCGACCAGCGTCCTGGCGATGCTTCAGTGGCTGCGCATAACGCCGTCGTATTCGCGGCCGCGCGTCAGCGACGATAACGCGTATGTCGAATCGCTGTTCCGCACCGCGAAGTACCGTCCCGGGTTCCCCGTCAAGGGGTTCGCCGATCTCGACGCTGCGCGCCAATGGGCCGCCAGCTTCGTCGATTGGTACAACGGCGAGCATCGCCATAGCGGCTTGCGCTTCGTGACGCCGGCACAGCGCCACGCCGGTGAGGATCGCCCGATTCTGAAGGCGCGTCACGATGTGTATCAAGCTGCCCGCGAACGCAACCCACGTCGATGGAGCGGGAAGAAAACACGGAATTGGACACCGATCGGGCCGGTGACGCTCAACCCGGAGCGCGACTCCCTCGCCGCCACCCGATCAGGTGCCCGAGATCACGAACGGGATAAGCGAAAAGCTGC
>CBFGSB010000384.1:0-1856 GCA_965651325.1 uncultured Chromatiales bacterium
GACGAGCGGCTGCTCACCGGCTGGCGGCGCTTCCTCGACGGCATCGCGGCCTGCGAGCGCCGGAACACTGCCAATGGCGCCGCGATCCTGCTGCGGCAGCGCCAGCTTGCCGCGGCCCTCGACATTCTGCGTGGAAGCCCCGCGGAACCGGCGGAGACCTACGGCCCGCGTGGCAATACCGGCACCGGCCGCTCCCGCCGCGCGCTCGCCAGCATCTAGACGCAAACCCGTCGACACGCCCGTTGAACGGCCGCCCGTAAGCTCGCCGCCGGCGCGACCGGATGCAGATTCGAGCCGGGCGGGTATAATGACGGCGCCTCGGAGTCGCGACACAAGGATCAATCCGTTGCCGGAAACTCCGGGCCCGCGGCCTGGCCCAGGCCGCCATCGCCACGATGTCATGACAGTCCCGGAGTCGCGCCTGCAGCGCAGCCGGATGAATTCATCATTTCCAGAGAGCAAGCTATGACAACCAGGTTGGCAGCCCTTCAGGATTGGGTCGACACCGTCGCGCGCCTGACGCAACCGGAAGATATCCACTGGTGCAACGGCAGCGATTCCGAGTTCAAGCGACTGGTCAACCAGATGATCCGGAGCGGCGACCTGCTGGAGCTCGACGAGGAAACCTATCCGCACTGCTACCTGCACCGCTCGCACCCGTCGGACGTCGCGCGGGTCGAGCACCTGACCTACGTCTGCACGAGCGTCGAGGCCGACGCCGGACCGAACAACAACTGGATGAGCCCGGCCGACGCGCACCGCAAGGTCGACGCCCTGTTCGCGGGCGCCATGCAGGGCCGGACCATGTACGTGATCCCCTACTGCATGGGGCCGATCGACTCGCCTTACGCGCGCCTGGGGGTAGAGATCACCGACAGCCCCTACGTCGTCATCAACATGAAGCTGATGACGCGCATGGGCGCCGCGGCGCTGGCGCGGATCGAGAAGGAAGGCACGTTCGTCAAGGGCCTGCACTCGACCGGCGACCTGGATCCCGACCGGCGCTTCATCATGCACTTCCCCGAGGAGCTCAGCATCAAGAGCATCGGCTCGGGTTACGGCGGCAACGCGCTGCTCGGCAAGAAGTGCCATGCGCTCCGCATCGCGAGCTACCAGGCGCGGACCGAAGGCTGGCTCGCGGAGCACATGCTGATCGTCGGCATCGAGAGCCCGGAAGGCGAGACGCATTACCTCGCCTGCGCCTTCCCCTCCGCCTGCGGCAAGACCAACCTCGCGATGCTGATCCCGCCGGAATCGCACCCCGGCTGGAAGATCTGGACGCTCGGTGACGACATCGCGTGGCTGCACCTGGGCGACGACGGCCGGCTGCGCGCCATCAACCCCGAGGCGGGTTATTTCGGGGTCGTGCCCGGCACGAACGCGAAGACCAACAAGAACGCCTACAACATGATCAAGAGCGACACGATCTTCACGAACGTGGGGCTCACCGCCGACAACCAGCCGTGGTGGGAAGGCAAGAAGCATGGGCAGCCGGCCTACGACTGGCAGGGCCGCAAGTACGACCCCGCCAACGGCCCGGCCGCGCACCCGAACTCGCGCTTCACCGTGTCGGCGCGCAAGAACCCGAGCTACTCGGAGCTCGCGGAAGCACCGGAAGGCGTGCCGATCTCGGCGCTCGTGTTCGGCGGCCGCCGCAAGGAGCTCGCCCCGCTCGTCTACGAGGCGAAGGACTGGAATCACGGCGTGCTGGTCGGCGCCGGCGTCGGCTCCGAGACGACCGCTGCCGCGACCGGCGCCGTTGGCGTCGTGCGCCGCGACCCCATGGCGATGAAGCCGTTCTGCGGTTACAACTTCGCCGATTACTGGGCGCACTGGCTGTCGTTCGCCGACAAGTC
>CBFGSB010000385.1:0-1855 GCA_965651325.1 uncultured Chromatiales bacterium
AGGAGACAGGTACCGGCCCGCGCGCGAGGTCAATGCCCGGATGGCAGGTGCAGGATGCTTCCCGGGCCGATGCCGAGCTCCTCCGTCACGCCGCCGTTCAGTTCCAGCACGTAGCGGATCGGCTCCGTCGAGGGCATCGAGGTGAGCGACCGGGGTTCTGCGTCCCGCGAGATCGAGGACACGGTACCGTCGGCGCGAATGAACAGCACGTCCAGCGGGATGTAGGTGTTCTTCATCCATATCGAGCGGACCGCTGAATCGGGATAGACGAACAGCATGCCGGCGAAGCGCGGCAGCTCGCGCACGAACATCAGTCCCCGCCGATGCTCTGCGCTGGTCTCGGCCAGGTACACGTCGAAGCGATAGCAGGCATTCTCTCCCGCCTCGATGATGACGGCGGCACGTGCGAGGCCGGCGAGATAGGCTTCGCTGTCATCGGCGGTCTGCCCGTTTGCCACGAGGCTGGCCAGGGCGAAGGCCGCGAGGCACGTCACCCGGTGCCGTGCCGTCCTTTGCCTGTTTTTTCGCCCTTGCTGCAATGTACCTGCCTCGAGCTGGTCACAGGGGAGGGGATTATCGCTCATCAGGTCGTTGAATGAGCACTGAATGAATAGTTAATTAAAGGACAGCACACTAAAATGGCACGCCATTTCGACCAGCCGGAGCCTTCGATGGCCCTGACAGAAAAATTCCAGGAACTGGAGCAACACGCAAGCGGGCTGATCGTCGGCCAGGCACATTTGATCAACCGCATGCTGATCGCGCTCCTCTGCGACGGCCACCTGCTGGTCGAAGGCGCGCCGGGCCTCGCCAAAACGCGTGCGATCAAGGTGCTCGCCGAAAGCATAGAAGGGGACTTCCACCGCCTCCAGTTCACCCCGGACCTGTTGCCGGCCGACCTGACCGGCACGGAGATCTACCGGCCGCAGGACGGCCGCTTCGAGTTCCGCGAGGGCCCGCTGTTCCACAACCTGATACTCGCGGATGAAATCAATCGCGCTCCCGCCAAGGTGCAGTCGGCGTTGCTGGAAGCCATGGAGGAACGCCAGATCACCGTCGGCGAGAAAACCTACCGGCTGCCGAATCTCTTCATGGTGATGGCGACGCAGAACCCGATCGAACAGGAAGGTACCTACCCGCTGCCGGAAGCCCAGCTCGATCGTTTCCTCCTGCACGTGAAGGTCGGCTACCCGAGTATCGAGGACGAGCGACGCATCCTCGTCCTCAATCGCGAAGAGGCCAGGGCCGGCAAACGCGATCCGTTCCAGCCGCCGGAGCTGCTGCCCGAAACGGCCGTCATGGACGCGCGCCGCGCCATCCTCGACCTCTACCTCGCCGACGAGCTCGAGCAGTACATCGTCAATATCGTCGTCGCCACCCGCAATCCGGGCGTCGTCAACGAATCGCTCGCCGGCCAGATCCTCTACGGCGCCAGTCCGCGCGCCTGCATGGGCATCGACCGCTGTGCCCGCGCCCACGCCTGGCTCGCGGGCCGCGACTACGTCGGCCCCGAAGACATCCAGGCCGTCGCCGCCGACGTGCTGCGCCACCGCCTGGTCCTCTCCTTCGAGGCCGAGGCCGACGGCGTCACCGCCGACTCCATCATCGAACGCGTCCTCGACGGCGTGGGTGTGCCTTGATCGCAGCCCGTGCCACCTCAGCACTTGCAACCGTGATTCAGCGGAATCGTGGGCACTGTGGCACGCGATGCGAGGCGCCGGGGTTGGAGCCGCGGCTGTGGCACCTTTGTTTGGTACGCGGTGGCGGGCCGAGCGCGACTGGGGCACCGGTGTTCGGGACGCCGTGGCGGGCGTAGCCGCGACCGGGGGGAGGGGCCTTCGGCGCCGGCCACGAG
>CBFGSB010000386.1:0-1852 GCA_965651325.1 uncultured Chromatiales bacterium
GAGCCATTGCCCCAAATACCCCCCGCCGCCCCCACCGACCGCGTCAACCCAGCCAAGCACCCCCGCCGCCCCCACCGACCGCGTCAACCCAGCCAAGCACCCCCGCCACCCCCACCGACCGCGTCAACCCAGACACACCCTTGGCAGGTATGAGGAAGCGACACCAGCACCCACTTCCCAATGCCCCCATAATGCGCCCCATGCGAATAGCGATGGGCATCGAGTACGACGGCACCGCCTACAACGGCTGGCAGCGGCAAAAGAGCGGCACCGGCGTGCAGGAACTGGTGGAGCGCGCCCTGGCGAGCGTGGCGGACGAGCCGGTCGAGACGGTTTGTGCCGGGCGGACCGATGCCGGCGTGCACGCGATTGCGCAGGTCGTGCATTTCGACAGCGAGGCCGACCGCAACGGCCGCAACTGGGTCTTAGGCGTCAACAGCAACCTGCCGCCCGACATCAATGCGCTCTGGGCAGTGCCCGTCCCCGGCGACTTCCACGCACGCTATTCGGCCACGGCACGCACCTACCGCTACGCCATCTTGAACCGGCTGACGCGTTCGGCGCTCTATCGTCACCGGGCGTGGTGGCTGCACCGGCCGCTCGAGCTCCAGCCGATGCGGCAGGCGGCGGAGGCGCTTCTCGGCGAGCACGATTTTTCGGCGTTTCGCGCCGCCGGCTGCCAGGCGTCCACGCCCAACCGGCGGGTGATGGCGATCGGGATCGAGCGGCACGGCGACTGGGTGACGGTGACGATCACGGCCAATGCCTTCCTGCAGCACATGGTGCGCAACGTTGTCGGACTGCTCGCCGCTATCGGGAGCGGCGAGGAGCGGCCGGAATGGGCCGCCAAGGTGCTCGCGAGCCGCGACCGCCGCGAGGGCGCCATGACCGCTCCGGCGCACGGGCTCACCCTCGTCGCGGTCGAATATCCCGAGCGCTTCGCGCTGCCGAACTGTGGCCGCGGTCCGGCGATCGGCCCATCTTTCGTTTATGATGCGGCACCATGAGCTGGTTCGAGAAATTGATGCCTTCGCGCATCAAGACCGAGAAGAGGACGCGATCCGTGCCGCAGGGCGTCTGGATCAAGTGCCCGAACTGCGATGCGCAGCTCTACCGGACCGAGCTGGAGCGTAGCCTCAACGTCTGCCCGAAATGCGAGCACCACCTGCGCATCGGCGCGCGCACGCGGCTCGATTTCTTCCTCGATCCCGACTCGCAGGAGGAGATCGCCGCCAACCTCGAGCCTACGGACCCGCTGCGCTTCCGTGACGGCAAGCGGTACCGCGACCGCATCTCGCAGGCGCAGAAGAAGACCGGCGAAAAGGACGCGCTGGTGGCGGCGAGCGGCACGCTGTTCGGAGAGCCCGTGGTGGCCTGCGCCTTCGAATTCTCCTTCATGGGCGGCTCCATGGGCTCCGTCGTCGGTGAGCGCTTCACCCGCGCCGCCCGCGTGGCCGCCGAACGGCGCATTCCGCTCATCGCGTTTTCCGCAAGCGGCGGCGCGCGCATGCAGGAGGCCCTTTTCTCTCTCCTGCAGATGGCCAAGACCTCGGCCGCGCTCGCGATGCTCAGCGACCTGCGCGTCCCCTATATCTCCGTCCTGACCGACCCGACCACCGGCGGCGTGTCCGCGAGCCTCGCGATGCTCGGTGACATCAACATCGCCGAGCCTCGCGCCCTCATCGGATTCGCAGGGCAGCGCGTCATCGAGCAGACCGTGCGCGAGAAGCTGCCCGAAGGTTTCCAGCGCAGCGAGTTCCTGCTCGATCACGGCGCTATCGACATGATCGTCGACCGCCGCCGCATGCGCCGCGAAATCGCCGACCTCCTCGCCAAGCTCCAGCACCGCCCC
>CBFGSB010000387.1:0-1838 GCA_965651325.1 uncultured Chromatiales bacterium
ACCTCGCCGCTCACCACCTGCTCGCCTTCGAACACGTTCAGGTGACGCCACTTCGGAATGAGCTCCTCGTGACTGTCGCCCGCGTCGTCCGTTATGACCAGCCGGCGCTTGCCCTTGGTCTCCTTGCCGAAGCTCACCGTACCGGTGTACTCGGCCATTATGGCCGGATCCTTCGGCTTGCGTGCCTCGAACAGGTCCGCGACACGCGGCAGGCCGCCGGTGATGTCGCGGGTCTTCGACGATTCCTGCGGGATACGCGCGATGACGTCCGCCACCGAGACCTTCGCCCCGTCGGCCATGCTGACGATGGCGCCCGCCGGCAGCGCGTACACGGCCGGAATGTCCGTGTTCGCGAAGCACACTTCCTTGCCCTCCTCGTCCAGCAGCTTGAGCATCGGGCGGAGATCCCGGCCCGAAGTGCCGCGCTGCTTGGGATCGAGCACGACCACGCTCGTCAGGCCCGTGAATTCGTCGATCTGCTCCGTGACGGTCACGCCGTCAACGAAATCCTCGTAGTGCAGGTAACCCGTCACCTCGGTGACCACCGGGTGCGTATGCGGATCCCAGGTCGCCACGACCTGGCCCTGCTGCACGGGCTCGTTGTCCTCGACCGTAATAGTCGCGCCGTAAGGTACCTTGTAGCGCTCGCGCTCCCGGCCGTGCTCGTTGATGATGGAGATCTCGCCGGAGCGCGACACCGCCACCAGGTAGCCCGACTGGTGCTTCACCGTCTTGATGTTGTTGAGCTTCGCGACGCCCTTGTTCTTGATCTCGATGTTGCTCACCGCAGCAGAACGCGAAGCCGCACCGCCGATGTGGAAGGTGCGCATCGTGAGCTGCGTGCCCGGCTCGCCGATCGACTGGGCCGCGATCACGCCGACTGCCTCGCCGATGTTGATGCGATGCCCGCGCGCCAGGTCACGGCCGTAGCACTGTGCGCACACGCCGTAGCGCACTTCGCAGGTAATCGGCGAACGCACCAGCACGTTGTCGATCGACAGGTCTTCGAGGCGCGCCACGCATACTTCGTTGAGTATGGTGCCGGCATCGTACGCCACCTTGTCCGTGCCCGGAATGAGCACCGGCTCGGCCAGCACGCGGCCGAGCACGCGCTCGCGCAGGGGCTCGACGACGTCGCCGCCTTCGACCAGCGGTGACATGTGTATGCCCTGGCGAGTGCCGCAATCGACCTCGGTGACCACCAGGTCCTGCGCAACGTCCACGAGACGGCGCGTGAGGTAACCCGAGTTCGCGGTCTTCAGCGCCGTGTCGGCAAGGCCCTTGCGGGCGCCGTGCGTGGAGATGAAGTACTGCAACACGTCGAGGCCTTCGCGGAAGTTGGCGGTGATCGGGGTCTCGATGATCGAGCCGTCGGGCTTCGCCATCAGGCCGCGCATGCCGGCGAGCTGCCGAATCTGCGCCGCCGAGCCGCGGGCCCCGGAGTCGGCCATCATGTAAATGGAGTTGAAGGAATCCTGCTCGACTTCCTTGCCGGCCGAGTCGCGGACGAACTCCGAACCGAGCTTGTCCATCATCGCCTTGGCGACCTGGTCGTTGGTGCGCGACCAGATGTCCACGACCTTGTTGTAGCGCTCGCCTTCGGTGACGAGGCCGGACGCGTACTGGTCCTGGATCTCCTTCACCTCGGATTCGGCGATCTGCAGGATCGAGGCCTTCTCATCCGGCACGACCATGTCGTTCACGCCGATCGAGATGCCGGCAATGGTCGCAAAGCGGAAGCCGGTGTACATGAGCCGGTCGGCAAACACGACCGTCTTCTTCAGCCCCAGGTTCCGGTAGCAGGCGTTGATGACGTTGGAAATCGCCTTCTTCGTCAT
>CBFGSB010000388.1:0-1829 GCA_965651325.1 uncultured Chromatiales bacterium
GGCCTGCGGGCTCGGCATCCCTGCCTCGCACGCCGCCGAAGACCCCTCCCCCCGGACGCGGCGACGCCCCTGCCGGGGTGGTGGGTTCCGCGGGCTGTTAGAATCCGCGCGATGATTCCCAGTAGCACAATCCAGGTCGAAGGGCGGTTTCGGATGCATCGGGGCGGGTACCTCGAGTCGCCGACGATTGCGTATGAGACCTGGGGGGAGCTCAACGGGAAAGGGGATAACGCGATCCTGTTGTTTACCGGGTTGTCGCCGTCGGCGCATGCGGCGTCGTCGTCGGCGAACCCGGCGCCCGGGTGGTGGGAGGACATGATCGGGCCCGGGTTGCCACTCGACACCAACGAGTACTTCGTGATTTGCGTGAACTCGATCGGGAGTTGTTTCGGGTCGACGGGGCCCGCGTCGATCAACCCCGCGACCGGGGAGCGGTACCGGTTGAGCTTTCCGGTGTTGTCGCTCGAGGACGTCGCCAACGGCGGGTTCGAGGTGGTCAAAGCGCTCGGGATCGAGCGGCTGCACACGACCGTCGGCGCCTCGATGGGCGGGATGAGCGCACTCGCGTTTTGCGTGCGCTACCCGGAAATGAGCGCAGGCTTCATCTCGATCTCGTCGGCGGCCCGCGCGCTGCCGTTTGCCATCGCCGTGCGTTCGCTGCAGCGGGAGATGATCCGGCAGGATCCGAAATGGCAGAACGGGAACTACGACCCGAAGGATCCGCCCATCATCGGCCAGCGGCTGGCGCGCAAGCTCGGCATGATCACCTACCGCTCGGCGATCGAGTGGGAGCGGCGCTTCGGGCGCGAAAGGGTAACGACACCGGATCACTCCGGCGATCCCTTCGGCATCGATTTCGAGGTCGAGTCCTACCTCGAAGCGCAGGCGCAGAAGTTCACCGGGCAATTCGACTCGAATTGCTACCTGTACCTGTCGCGCGCCTCCGACCTGTTCGATCTCGCCGAGCACGGCGGCTCGCTGGCGTCCGGGTTTGGCCGGCTGCGGCTGGAGCGCGCGCTGGTCATCGGCGTCGAATCCGACATCCTGTTCCCGCTGCGCCAGCAGCAGGAGCTGGCGGACGGCCTCGCGCGGGTGGTCGGGGAGGTCGACTTCGTGCCGCTCGGGAGCATCAAGGGGCACGACTCGTTTCTCGTCGACATGGACGCGTTCCGGCCGGTCATCTGCCGCTATTTCGAGAGCTGCGGCGCGCTAACCGGGCGCGCGACGGGTACAATACACACATGAATCACGTTTCGCCGTCCAGCGAAGGGCTAACGGGCATCGGCGAGCTGATTGCGCTGGTCGACGCCGCGGTAGACAAGCAAGACGTGACCGACACCGTGGAGACGATCAAGGCGGACCTCTGCCGCCTGCTGCGCTCCGGCCGCATCGACCTGCCGCCGCGCCTGACGCGCCAGGTGGACGGGCATTACGCGCGCCGGCTGCTGCACCGCGACGATGCCCGCGGCTATTCCATCGTCGTCATGACCTGGGGTCCCGGCCAGCGCACGCCTATTCACGATCATTCGGGCATGTGGTGCGTCGAAGGCGTCTGGGGTGGCAGCATCGACGTGCAGCAATACGAGAAAGTGGACGCGGCGGCCGGCACCGTCCGCTTCGAGCCGCGCAATTCCTACGAAGCCGGCGTCGGCAGCGCCGGCTGCCTGATCCCGCCGTACGAGTACCACAGCATCAGCAATGCCTGCGAGGAGACCACCGCCGTGTCCCTGCACATCTACGGCGGCGAGATGGCCTGCTGCAACGTGTTCGAGCGCCAGGGCGACGGCACCTATCGCCGCCGCCGCTGCGAGCTGCCCTACGACGATTAG
>CBFGSB010000389.1:0-1814 GCA_965651325.1 uncultured Chromatiales bacterium
ATGGACGTGGTCGCAAACGAGGTGAAACAGCTCGGCGGAAGCTTGCAGATCTCGTCCGTGATCGGGCAGGGGACGAATTTCCGCATTCGCCTGCCGTTCACGCTCGCGATCACGCAGGCGCTGATCGTGCGGACCGGCGACGAGGTGTACGCGCTGCCGCTGCCGACGGTGGAAGGCGTGGCGCGTATCGCGCGCGCCGAGCTGGAAAACCTGCTCTCCCGGGACGAGCCGACCTACGAGTACGGCGAGCAGAGCTACCGCTTCCGGCACCTCGGCCTGTACCTCGGCGGCCAGCCGGCGAAGCTGCCGGAGGACGATGCCTACGTGCCGATCATCCTGGTGCGGGCCGGCGATTATTCGGCCGCGCTGCTGACCGACGAGATGCTCGCCAGCCGCGAGATCGTGGTCAAATCGGTGGGCCCGCAGCTCGCGGGCGTGCGCGGCATCTCCGGCGCCACTATCCTCGGCGACGGCAGCATCGTGCTGATCCTCGACATCAATGCGCTGGTGCGCACGGGCGCGCCGGTAGTGGAACTGAAGAACGCGCCACCGGCGGGCACCGACGTACGGCCGCTGGCGCTGGTCGTCGACGATTCCATCACGGTGCGCCGGGTCATGGAGCGCTTCCTGCAGCGCAACGGCCTGCGCGTGATTACCGCCAAGGACGGCCTCGACGCCATCAGTGCGCTGTCGGAAGCGAAGCCCGACATCATCCTGCTGGATATCGAGATGCCGCGCATGGACGGCTACGAGTTCGCGACGCACGTCCGCAACGACGAACGCATCGCGGACGTGCCGATTATCATGATCACCTCGCGTGCCGGCGACAAGCATCGCGCGCGCGCGATCGAAATCGGCGTCAACGACTATCTCGGCAAGCCCTACCAGGATTCGCAGCTCCTGGATGCCATCCGCAAGCTGCTTGAAGAACGGGGAGTGAGCCTGCAGTGAGTTCCGGATCGGACGAGCTCTACAGCCTCCTCGTGCCGCTGGCCGAGGACCGGCTGATCGTGCCGCGCGCCTGCGTCGTCGAGGTCGTCCGCTACACGCGGCCCGAGCGCCCCGGCGGCAGCGTGTCCTGGATGCTCGGCACGCTCACCTGGTCCGGCCGCGAGCTGCCGCTCGTGTCGTTCGAGGGCGCGATCGGCAAGGACGTGCCCGAGGGCAGCGGACGCACGCGCGTCGTGGTCTTCTACTCGAGCACGGGACAGGTCCGCGGCGGCTACTTCGGCATCCTCACCCAGGGTTTTCCGCAGCTCGTGCGCGTCAACCGCGAGGTGCTGAAGCTCGACCAGGGCGACGGCGGCTGGCCCGACGGCGCGCCCATTCTCTGCCGCGTCAAGATGATCAACGAATACCCGCTGATCCCAAACCTCGAGCAACTGGAGCACATGCTCGCCAGCGAGTCGCTGCAGGCCTGACGCCGCCGCTTGCATGGCCAGGCGGGGCAAGGCGGACCAGCAGAGCGACCAGGAGCTCGTCCGACTTTGCAACATGGGTGACGCCGCCGCGGCGTCACTTGCCTTCGAGGCGCTCTACCGCCGGCACAAGGATTTCGTTCTGCGTGTGGCCCTTCGATTTGTGCGCGACCGGGACATGGCGTTGGACGTGCTGCAGGAAAGCTTCGGTTATCTTTTGCGCAAGTTTCCGCCGACGGGCAAAGGCCTGGTGCTGAACTCGCGGATGACGACGCTGCTGTACCCGGTCGCGAAGAACAGCGCGCTCACCCTGATGCGCAAGGCAGAGCGATTTCCGGCGGCCAAAGACGTCCTGCCCGACGACCTGGCGCAAGCCGTGGCAACGCCGTCCGACGA
>CBFGSB010000390.1:0-1789 GCA_965651325.1 uncultured Chromatiales bacterium
ATCGCGGGAAGCTGCTCGCCGAGCAGCACGAAGATGACGCCGTTCAGGGCGAACTGCACCGTGTCCCACACGGCCGTCCGTTGCACCCGCGTGCCGGCCAGCGCGCTGCCGGACAGCTCGACGTAGCCCATGGTCAGGCCCGCCGCGACCGCGGCAAGGATCCCGGAGCCGCCGAGGTGCTCGGCCACCTCGTACACGAGCAGCGGAATCAAAAGGCTCAGCAGGATGTCGGACCCGGAGTCCTCGCCGAAGCGGCGGCTGAACCAGATCTTCGACCACATCAGCCCGAGCGTCATGAGGATGCCGACCGCTACACCCACGGCTGCGAGCTGCAGGAACGTCAGCGCCGCCGCGGACATCGAAAAGGAGCCCGTGATCGCCGCGGCCACCGCGAAGCGGAAGCACACGAGGCCGGTGGCGTCGTTCAGCAGGGACTCGCCTTCGAGCACGTGCATGAAGCGCTGCGGCACCGGGGTCCGCCCGGTGATGGCCGAGACGGCTACCGGGTCCGTGGGTGAGAGAATCGCCGCGAGCGCGAACGCGACGGGGTACGGAATGGCCGGAATCATCCAGTGAATGAAGAAGCCCATGCCGATCACGGTGAAGAACACCAGCCCGAGCGCCAGCTCGAGAATCATCACCTTGTCGCGCAGCAGCCCGCCGGTGTGCACGCGCCAGCCGTCGAGGAACAGCAACGGCGGCAGGAGCAGCAGGAAGAAAATCTCGGGACGCAGCGACACCTCGTGCTCCGTCACGGCGGCGATCAAGGCGCCCAGCGCGATCTGCACCAGCGGCGTCGGCACGGCGCGCGGCATCAGGCGCACGAGCACCGCGCTGACGATCACGGCGGCGAGCATGAACAGGACGATGCCGATGGTTCCCATGGCGCTCCGCTGGTTGACGGCTTGTTGTTGGCGACCGGCACCAGGCGAGTCGCCTCGCGCCCGCCGCAAAATTACCACAGCTTTCGGCAGCCCCGCGTGTTCCTCCCCGCACCACCCCACGTCGCGGCATGTACAGCGCGAGGCCGGTGGCCTATCCTTGTTACATCGCCCGTTTGTCAGTGCCGCCATGCACCAGCAAAAGCTCTTGAGCCGGATTCTCTGGCTGGCTGTCGCCGGGGTTGCATTGCGGGCGATCGTTCCCGTGGGTTACATGCCGGCCCCGCTGGCCGACGGGCTGCCGTTCGTCCTGTGCCCCGGGAGCGCCCCGTACCTCTCCCTGCCGGGCAGCGGACACCACGGCGGCGACGCCGCCGGTCACGCGGCCACCGGCGACGCTACGAACGCGGCTTCCCCGGCCTGGGAATTCTGCCCGTTCGGCGTGTTTTTCAGCCAGGCGGCTCCCGCCACCGAGCATGCCGCGCTTGCGGCCGCACCTTCACAGTCCCCGCTCTTCGCCGAACCGGACGCCATCGTGCGCCCGGCACTTGCCCGCTCCTGGCGCGCCCGCGCACCCCCCGCTTAAGCCCACCAATCGAACACCAGGCAGCCATGCGCTGCCGTTCCCGACCCGCATGGAGTGCCTGCCGCACCGCGGCACGCTGCCATGCGCCAGTGCATTCGATATGGGCAAGCATCGATGAACAATCACTTGTCGGCGGCCGTCGCCTTGACGGCCATGCTCCTGTCAGGGGGCGAAACGGCGGCGTCTACCGCGCCGCTCACCACGGAATCCGGCGAACGGCTCGAGAGGATCGTCGTGCGCGGCACGCAAACGAGCCTGGAGTCGTCGCGCCTGGAAGCGGCGCTCACCCCGGGCGGCACGGAGCTGCTCGACATCGAGGAGT
>CBFGSB010000391.1:0-1776 GCA_965651325.1 uncultured Chromatiales bacterium
CGCGGGCCTTGACAGCCACGACGGGTAAGTACACCCTTACCGTAAGTGAATACTTACGCGACAAATGGCTGGGCCGCACTTGCCGACCCGACCCGGCACACGATCTTCGGGCTGCTGGTCGAGCGTCCTTGCTCGGTCAGTGAGTTGGCCCGTTCCCTGCCGGTGAGCCGACCGGCCGTGTCGCAGCACCTGAAAATACTCAAACACGCCGGGCTCGTCATCGACAAGCCGGCCGGCCGGCAACGAATCTACCGGGTCGATCCCGATGGGCTGGCAGCCCTGCGCGCGGAGCTCGACCGGTTTTGGAGCAAGACGCTTGCGGGCTACAAGGCCGCCGTGGAGCAAAAACCAGGGGAATCTCAATGAGCAGCACATCAGTGACACAGTCCATCGTGGTCGAGGCGCCGATCGCGCGCGCGTTCAAGGTCTTCACGGAGGACTTCGGCCGCTTCAAGCCCGCGGAGCACAACCTGCTGGGCGTCGCAATTGCCGAAACGATATTCGAGTGTCGGGAAGGCGGCTACCTCTATGACCGTGGCGTCGACGGAAGCGAGTGCCGCTGGGCACGCGTACTGGCTTACGAACCGCCCAACCGTGTGCTGCTGAGCTGGAACATCAGCCCGCGATGGCAGCTCGAAACCGATCCGGAAAAGTTCAGCGAATGGGAGGTGCGCTTCACCGCCGAGACACCCGGGCGCACGCGGGTCGAGATCGAGCATCGGCACCTGGATCGTCACGGCGAAGGCTGGGAATCCGCCCGCGATGGCGTTGCCGGCGACGGCGGTTGGCCGCTATACCTCGCGCGGTACGCCGATATAATCCGTGGCCTCACGTAAGAAGCGTGCACCGCCGACCCGCAACGAGGAACCCGATGCCTGTATCCCGAACGCTCGCCGCAACCCTCTCGCTTACTGCCCTGTTTTTCTGTGCCGTCACCCGGGCGGAGTTGTCGGACACCGAGCGTCAACTGGCCGAAACCGTCGACAGCCGCCAGGCCGGGGCGATGGCACTGCTCGAGCAGGCGGTGGAGATCAACAGCGGCAGCATGAATTTCGAAGGCGTCAGGGAAGTCGGGGAGCTCTTCCGCCAATCGTTCGACGAGCTCGGCTTCGAGACGCGCTGGGTGGACGGTGCCGCGTTCGGGCGGGCCGGGCACCTCGTCGCCAGGCATGGCGACGGCGGTCCGCGCCTGTTGCTGATCGGCCACCTCGATACCGTGTTCGAACCCGACAGCCCGTTCCAGGATTTCGAGCGGATCGGGCCGGATCGGGCGAGGGGTCCCGGCATCATCGACATGAAAGGCGGCAACGTCGTCATGCTCGAGGCGCTGGCGGCGTTGCAGGCAGTCGGAGCTTTGGACGACCTCGAGATCACCGCGATCCTGATCGGCGACGAGGAATCCTCCGGTAGCCCGCTATCCGAAGCACGGGAAGAGTTGCTGGCCGCAGCCGATGCTGCCGACGTGGCGCTCGGCTTCGAGGACGGCGACGGCGATCCGAAGACGGCCGTCATCGCACGGCGCGGATATACGGGCTGGGAACTCGTCGTCGCGGGCACGCCTGCGCACTCTTCACAGATATTCCAGGAAGAGGTGGGCGCGGGTGCGGCCTTCGAGATGGCCCGCATCCTGGATGGCTTCCGGCGCGAGCTCGCGGGCGAGCACTTGCTCACGTTCAATCCCGGTGTCGTGTTGGCCGGCACGCGCGTGGAGTACGATGACGAGCACTCCACGGGCGAGGCCTTCGGCAAGGCCAACGTGATCGCCGAACGCGCGGT
>CBFGSB010000392.1:0-1748 GCA_965651325.1 uncultured Chromatiales bacterium
AGGACGTAATCCTTCTGGCTCACGCCATCCAGGAATACGTTGATCTTGTTGATGTTCTGGGCGCCGCCGCGGATATGGATCTCGCCGCCGGTGCCGCGGTCCACCTGCACGCCGGGCGCGAGATCCGCGAACGCCAGGAAATTCCGGTCGGTCTGCGGCAGGCGCTCCATCAATTCGGGGGTGATATTCGTGCCGATCTCACCACCGACGAAGCTGTCGACTTTCGTCCCGGTGACGACGATCTCGTCCATGGTATCCGCCGCCGTGCCGAAATCGAGGCTTGCCGTCTGGCCGAGACGCAGCGTGATTTGCTCGGTACTGCCGCCGACGCTCACCTCGTAGGTGCCGGGCTGGAGGCCGACGAAGATGTACGAGCCGTCGGCACGAGTGGTCGTCCTGCTGGTGTAGCCGCGCGCCACGTCCCTGGCGGTGACCTGGACACCGGCGCTGGGCGCCGCGTCATCGATGACCCTGCCGCGCAGGGTGGCGCCCTCCATCTGGGCCAGCGCCGGCGCGACTGCCAGGCAGGCGGTCGCCGCGGCCAATGCCAGAACCCCCTTCCTGAACCGTTTGATCGTGGTCCTCATCATGTCCTGCCCTCCCTCGGGTGTCAGGCGGCCGGCTCCTCCCCGGGCGTCGGGATGCCGGCTTGCTGGGCCGTCAGCAAGCGGCTGCGCTGTTGCGCCTGTGCCTCATCCGGGTATGGTTCTGACATCGATTTTAGGACGACTTTCCGCGTATTGAAAGGGGTTCTTGCATTTTATGACATCGATGTCTAGTGTCGCACTGGGACAACGAATTTTCGGGCGGCGGGCTACGGAACCGGGGAGCCTGCAGCCCCTCGCGCGCGCCCCGGCGCACAGGCCAGGCAACACCATGACACTGACATCCAAAGCAACGCGCCGGGCGACCGCCGGGCTGCTGGCGGGCCTCGCGGCGCTGGCGCTGGGCGCCCACGCCAGCCCGCCGGCGGCCGATCCGGCACCGGCACCCTCCGGCGCGCTGGCGGCGCCGGAGGGCATGACGAGCTTCGTTGACGACCTCCTCGGGCGCATGACCCTGGAAGAAAAGATCGGCCAGATGACCCTGTTCACGAGCGGCTGGTCCACTACCGGTCCCACCATGCATGAGGGCTACCGCGACGACATTCGCGCGGGGCGCGTCGGGGCCGTGTTCAACGCCTACACGGCGGGGTTCACGCGCGAGTTGCAGCAGATCGCGGTCGACGAAACGCGCCTCGGCATCCCGCTGCTGTTCGGCTACGACGTGGTGCACGGGCACCGGACGATCTTCCCGGTACCGCTGGGCGAAGCGGCGTCGTGGGATTTGCGGGCGATCGAGCGCAGCGCCCGCGTCGCGGCCACGGAAGCCGCCGCGGAAGGCATCCATTGGACGTTCGCGCCGATGGTGGACATCGCCCGCGATCCGCGCTGGGGACGCATCGTGGAAGGCGCCGGGGAAGACGCGTATCTCGGCTCGCGGATCGCCGCCGCCCGCGTGCGCGGCTTCCAGGGAGACGACTTGCGGGCCGTCGACACGGTGCTCGCCACGGCGAAGCATTTCGCCGCTTACGGCGCGGCACAGGCCGGACGCGACTATCACACGACCAACATGTCGGATCGCGAGCTGCGCGATACTTACCTGCCTCCGTTCAAGGCTTCGGTCGATGCCGGCGTCGCGACCATCATGACGGCGTTCAACGAACTGAACGGCGTGCCCGCAACCGGCAGCCGCTACCTGCTGCACGA
>CBFGSB010000393.1:0-1717 GCA_965651325.1 uncultured Chromatiales bacterium
CGGCGCTCACGCCCAAGGCCGAAATCGAGGGCGAGATGGGCGATTCCCACATGGGGCTGCAGGCGCGGCTCATGTCACAGGCGCTGCGCAAGCTCACCGGCAACATCAAACGCTCGAACGCGATGGTCATCTTCATCAACCAGATCCGCATGAAGATCGGCGTGATGTTCGGCAGCCCGGAGACGACGACCGGCGGTAACGCGCTGAAGTTCTATGCCTCCGTGCGCCTCGACATTCGCCGCATCGGTGCGATCAAGAAGGGCGACGAGGTGATCGGCAACCAGACGCGGGTGAAGGTGGTCAAGAACAAGGTGTCGCCGCCGTTCAAGACCGCGGAGTTCGAGATCCTTTACGGCGAGGGCATCTCGCGCGAAGGCGAGATCATCGAGCACGGCGTGGCGCAGAACATCATCGATAAATCCGGTTCCTGGTACAGCTACAAGGACGACCGTATCGGCCAGGGCAAGGAGAACGTGCGCGAGTTCCTGAAAACGAATCCGGAAATCGCCGCCGACATCGAGCGCCAGATTCGCGCGAAGCTCCTCCCGGACAGCGTCAAGGCAGCGAAGGAAGCCGAGCCCGTCGCCAAAGAGGCGTGATCCCGGGCTGCGAGGAACCTGTCCAGCCGGATAGCCGGCTGTCGGACGCGCAGGCCGCGCGCAGGAAGGCGATGGATTATCTCGCGCGTCGCGAGTACGCCTTCGAGGAGCTCATCCTGAAGCTCACCGGCGGCGGCTTCGAACCGGCCACCGCGCGGGCCGCCGTCGAGCGGCTCGCCGCCGAGGGCCTGCAGGACGACCGCCGCTTCGCCGCCGGCCTCGTGCAGTCGCGCATTGGCCAGGGGAAAGGCCCGGTCCGCATCCGCCAGGACCTCGAGCAGCGCGGCATCGGTGCCGGCCCGGCCGAGGAGGCCCTCGCCGGCAGCGGCGAGGACTGGATCGAGCTCGCGCGGCGCGTCCGCCGGCGCAAGTTCGGCGCGGCGTTGCCGCCGGATTTCCCCGCCAAGGCCCGCCAGATGCGCTTCCTCCAGTACCGCGGCTTCACCCCCGAGCAGGTCCAGGCCGCGGTCGCGCCGAACGAAGACCTGTAGCGGGCCGCCAGGGCGGCCTTCAATCTCGAAATCCGTGAAATAATCCGGCTCTTGCACGTACACTCGGACGCTTGACGACCCGATCTCCCATGCCACCGAAAACCACCAACGAGCTGCGCGACGCCTTCCTCGGCTTCTTCCGCGAGCGCGGCCACGAAGTCGTGCCGAGCTCGCCCCTCGTGCCTGCCGACGACCCGACGCTGCTCTTCACCAATGCCGGCATGGTCCAGTTCAAGGACGTGTTCCTCGGCCGCGAGAAGCGGGCCTACCAGCGTGCCGTGACGTCCCAGCGTTGCGTGCGCGCCGGCGGCAAGCACAATGACCTGGAGAACGTCGGCTATACGGCGCGCCACCACACGTTCTTCGAGATGCTGGGCAACTTCAGCTTCGGCGATTACTTCAAGGAGCGCGCGATCGAGCTCGCCTGGGAGTTCCTGACGAAAACGCTCGGGCTGCCGCCGGAGCGCCTCTGGGTCACGGTGTTCGAGGAGGATGACGAAGCTGCCGACCTGTGGCTGAACAAGATGCGGATCGACCCCGCGCGCTTTTCCCGCATGGGCACGAAGGACAACTTCTGGGCCATGGGCGATACCGGTCCCTGCGGCCCTTGCAGCGAGATCTTCTACG
>CBFGSB010000394.1:0-1679 GCA_965651325.1 uncultured Chromatiales bacterium
GCATGAACGCCATTCGCGAGACCATCCAGGAGACGTCGAAGCGCATCAAGCGCCTGGGCGAGAGTTCGCAGGAAATCGGCAACATCGTCGAGCTGATCAACGACATCGCCGAGCAGACGAACATCCTGGCGCTGAACGCGTCGATCCAGGCCTCGATGGCCGGCGAAGCCGGGCGCGGTTTCGCCGTCGTCGCCGACGAAGTGCAGCGTCTCGCGGAGCGCTCCACCAACGCGACCAAGCAGATCGAGGTGCTGGTGCGCACCATCCAGTCCGACACCAACGAGGCCGTCGTGTCGATGGAGCGCAGCACGACGGACGTGGTCGGCGGCGCGCTGCTGGCCGAGAACGCCGGCGCGGCACTCGACGAGATCGAGCAGGTCTCGAACCAGATCGCGAGCCTGGTACAAAACATTTCCAGCTCCGCGCGGCAACAGGCGGGGTCCGCCGCCGACGTGACCCGCCGCACGGCCAAGCTCAAGGAGATCAGCGACCAGACCGGCAAGGCGACCAGCGCCACCGCCGCGGCCGTCTCCAAGCTGTCGGTGCTTGCCTCGCAGCTCCGGCAGACCGTCGCCGGCTTCACATTGCCCAGCGCCGCGTTCAATACCAGCGCGCTGGCACCGAAAACGACACGTGAGCGGCGCAGCACCGCCACCGAGGACCAAGCAGCGGGCTGATGAGCACCGAGACGGGGATCCCGGCGCAGCGCAGCGAGACCGCCACGCTGGAAGCTGCCGCCAGCGCGCTGGCGATCGTCAGCAGCGAGCTGATGGAGACGCTGAAGAGCGCCCACCTGGCGCTGGAGGACTGCATCGACGGCCGCGGCGGCGCGGCGGCGCTCGCCACCTGCGCCGGGCTGCTGCACCAGGCGCAGGGCGCGCTGCGCATGACCGAGACCTACGGCGCAGCGCTGCTCGCGGAAGAAATGGAGCTGGTCTGTGCGGCGCTGGCAAGGCTCCGCGAAGGCAAGGGCCGGCAGGACGGCCTGGACGCGCTGACCCGGGCGATGGTCCAGCTCCCGATCTACATCGAGCGCCTGCTGGGCGGCGGCCGCGATATCGCCCTCGTGCTGCTGCCGATGCTGAACGACCTGCGCGCGGCGCGCGGGCAGCCGCTGCTCTCCGAAGGCACGCTGCTGCTGCTGAATCTCTCGCCCTCCCGGCAGGCGGCGGGGGAGGCCGAGCGGCAGCCGAGCGGCGAGGATCCGGTGAAGGTGGCCACGGCGCTGCGACCGAAGTTCCAGCTTGCGTTGCTCGGCTGGATACAGGGCGGCAACGAGAAGCGACACCTGAAAACGCTGTCCAACGTCGTCGAGGCGTTGGAGCGTTCGGCGACGCGCGAGGACATGCACCAGCTCTGGTGGATCGCCGGCGCGGTGCTGGAGGCGCTGCAGGATGGCGGCCTCGAGACCTCCATCGCGCTGAAGCGGCTGCTCGGCCAGGCCGACCGCCGCATGAAACTCCTGATCGACGAAGGCCCGGATTCCTTCGACACGCACCCGGTCACCGCGCTGCTCAACAATCTCCTCTATTACGTCGCACGTTCCGGCACGGCTGGCACCCGCATCGGCGAGGTGCGCGCGGCCTTCAACCTGGCGGAGCTGCTGCCCGGCGACGAGCAGGTTGAGCAGGCGCGCGAGAGCCTGTCCGCGCCGAGCGTCAAGCTGATGAAGACGGTCG
>CBFGSB010000395.1:0-1668 GCA_965651325.1 uncultured Chromatiales bacterium
GCCGGATGCTTGTCGTGCATGCCGTTCCAGATCTTGCGCGCGCTGTCGTAAGCGGGGTGCCCGGAGAGCAGGAGGTTACCCGACAGGGCATCCTTCAGCTCGTTCACGGCGGCGCGCTCGAGCTCGATGCCGGAGCCGTCGAGCGCGACCGCCGGAATGGCGGTAGTGGCCTTCGCCGTCGCGGCAAGCGCTCGCTCGGCGCCGGCCACGTAAGCAAAGGCAAAGAGACTGCTGCCAAGTGTGTTGCGGCAGAATTGACGTCTGTTCATGTTGGTACAACCTTTTTTGATCGTGTGCTCAGGGGATGTGGCGCTCACCGGCTCTCGAGTACCGGGGGTCGTGCCTGGCGGGCCCGGTCACCTCGGTGGCGACGGCGGCCAGGGTCATGCTTGTCTCCCGCACCACCGACTTCTCGCCCGGGCGCGCGGACAGGAAGGCAAGCAGCAGCGATGTCGCCGCGGCGAGCAGGGTCGCCGCGCGGGCGCACGCGACCACTGGATGGGTCGATCTGGGTGCAAGGACGGACATGGGATTGCTCCGGTTCTGAGAGCCGGCGGTTCGCCGGCCGGAGTAATGTCGCAGTGGGGCGTTGAAGCCGGCGTGGTAGGGAGCGTTGAATGTTCTGCCGCGGGAGCGGCTGGCGGGGCGGCGTCCGGGGGGCGGCGCGGGACCTGGTGCCCGCGGCCGGTGCCCGTGGCCGGAAGCTCGGGAGCCGGACACCCGGAGCCGAACCCGGTGGACATCGGGTTGCCTGAACGATAGGCGCTTTCGGCGGCCGGCTACCCGGCGAAGGCGCCTTTCATTGCGCGTGCCCGGTCGTGTCCGCCAGGTCCATGTGGAGCCGGGGGAGGAAGAACTGCACGATCGGTCCCACGAGCAGTGCGAAAGCGACCGTGCCGATGCCGAAGGTGCCACCCAGCATCCAGCCGACTACCAGCACGGTGACCTCGATAACCGTGCGGGTCAGGCGGATCGAGGGCCCCCGCCGCGCGATACCGGTCATCAGGCCGTCACGCGGGCCGGGTCCGAGGTGCACGCCGATGTAGAGACCGGAGGCGAACCCGATAACCAGGATGCCGGCCGCCAGCAGCAGAACGCGCCAGGCCATTGCCGCCGGTTCCGGAATCACGAGGATCGACAGGTCGATGGACAGGCCGATGATCACGGCGTTGAGCAACGTCCCGATGCCGTACGGCTCGCGGAGCGGCAGCCACGCGACCAGCACGACGACCGAAGTGATGATCGACCAGGTGCCGATCGTCAGGCCAAAATGCTTGACGAGCCCCTGGTGCAGCACGTCCCAGGGCGGCAAACCCAGGTTCGAGCGCAGCATCAGCCCGATGCCGAGCCCGAACAGCACCAGTCCGACGATCAAAACGATGAAACGTTGAACGAGGCGAGGACCGCGGATGGGGATGAGGAGAGAGGTGGACACCGGCGCGGCCGCGTCGGGCGGCATCAGGAAGTCTTGTAGGTCTTTTTCATGTACGCGACGGACTTCGACACCAGTTGCTCGAGCACCTCCAGGTCGACGTCATCGAGCCGCTTCACGTTGAGGCAGGATTTTCCGGACGTGTACTTTCCGAGCTTGCTCATCAGCGGCGCCTCGTCCTTGAAACCCGACATGACGTAGATCGACAGCTTCCCCTTGCGCGGCGAGAAGCCCGT
>CBFGSB010000396.1:0-1663 GCA_965651325.1 uncultured Chromatiales bacterium
CCGCCGCTCCGGTTCATGTAGCTCTGCGGCTTCACGAGCCACACGTCGCCGCCGGCGAGCGTCACCCGGCACACGGCCGCGTCAAAGCGCTTCTCGTAGCGGAATTCCTCGTGCTCGCGGCGCGCCAGCGCGTCGACGAACCAGAAGCCCGCGTTGTGCAAGGTGCGTTCGTAGCGCGCTTCGGGATTGCCGAGTCCGGCGATGATCGTCAGGTGCGTCATGGAGGGACAATGTTATACAAAAAGGCCGCCTCGAAGGCGGCCCTTCCGATCGTACCTAATGTGGCTCAGCCTTCGCCGGACTTGTCGCCACTCTCGCCCGATGCCGCGGGCTGCGGCTCGGCGCCTTCGACGGCAGCTTCCGCGCCCTCGACCGCTTCTTCTTCGATCGCCGCGGCCTTGTGCACATGAATCGACACGATGGCGTCGTCGTGCTCCTCGCCGTACGTGAGCTGGATCAGTTCCACTCCCTCCGGCACCTTGATGTCCGAGAGGTAGAGCATCTCGTCGAGGTTGAGATGGGAAATGTCGACTGCGATGTACTCGGGAAGGTCTTTCGGCAGGCAGCTCACTTCGACCTCCGTCAGCAGCCGGAAGACCGCCCCGCCACCCAGCTTCACGCCGGGCGCCACGTTCTCGCCGATGAAGTGCAGCGGCACGTTCATGCGGATCTTCTCGTCCTCGCGCACGCGCTGCATATCCATGTGCATGATCTGCCGCTTCGCGGGATGGCGCTGGACGTCCTTGAGGATCGCGGGCTGGCTCTTGTCGCCGACCGTGATCGTCAGGACGCTGGAGTAGAACGCTTCGTGGTCGAGCTGCTGCAGCACCTTGTTCTGGTCGAACGTAAGGTTGCGCGGCGGGCGCCCGCCGCCGTACAGGATTGCAGGTACCTTGCCTTGACGACGCAGGCGGCGGCTCGCACCTTTCCCCTGGTCCTCGCGAGGCTCTGCAACCATGATGAATTCCTGTTTCATGGAGAGGCTCCGTAAGTCGTTGATAATATTAAATCCCGGCCGCGACCAGCCGGGACAGCGCGCGGATGGTAGCCTAAAACGGGGCCGCTAACCAGCGCGGCAGGCTTCAGTCGACGTACAGGGAGCTGACGGATTCCTCGTCGCTGATGCGGCGCATGGTCTCTGCCAGCAGCTCGGCGGTGGAGAGCTGGCGGATCCTGGGGCAGGCTTTGGCGTCGTCGCGCAGCGGGATGGTATCCGTGACCACGAGCTCGTCCAGCTCGGATTCGCCGATGCGGGACACGGCGGGACCGGAAAGCACCGGGTGGGTAATGTACGCGACCACCTTGCGGGCGCCGTGATCCTTCAGCGCCGCGGCAGCCTGGCACAGCGTGCCGGCGGTATCGACCATGTCGTCGATGATGATGCAGGTCTTGCCGTCGACGTCGCCGATGATGTTCATGACCTCGGACTTGTTCGCCTTGGCACGGCGTTTGTCGATGATGACGAGGTCGGCATCGTCCAGCCGCTTGGCGAGAGCGCGGGCCCGCACCACGCCGCCGACGTCGGGCGACACCACCACCATGCGCTCGTATTTCTGTTTCCAGACGTCGCCGAGCAGCACCGGCGAGGCGTAGACGTTGTCGACCGCGATGTCGAAGAAGCCCTGGATCTGGTCGGCGTGCAGGTCGACCGTCAGCACCCGGT
>CBFGSB010000397.1:0-1658 GCA_965651325.1 uncultured Chromatiales bacterium
CGCGCGTTCGGCCGATAGCTGAAACCCGCCTGCGCCTCGTCGGCGATTTCGGGCTCCAGCGCGGGATTGCCGCCGAAGCCGAAGCGATCGGTTGCATCCGGCGCGCGGAACGCGTGACCGGCCCCGGCGTTCAGGGTCCACTGCTCGTTCACGGCGAACGCGTACTCCGCGTTCCAGGTGACGTGGTCGCCGAAGGTGTCGTGATCGGTCAGGCGGACGGCGGCGAATGTGCGATGCGGGCCCCGCGACCACAGGTTCTCGAGGAACACGGCCCTGACTTCCGTGTCCGCGTCGAACCCGGAGCCGAACGCCGCCGCGGCCGCGTTCTCGTCGACGAAGTAGACGCCGCCGATCCAGCGGTAGTCGCCTGCGAGCCAGTCCAGTTGCCAGTCGAGCGCGTTGCGCCTGGAGCGCACGAACTCGGCCGACTGGTTCTGCTCGATTTCGTCGACGATGTGGCTGACCACCAGCTTGCTCGACAGGTTTTCACTGACCTCTGAACGCAGCTCCAGCGCGCTGCTCGCGTTGCGGAAATCCTGGTCGAGCGGCGCCAGGGAAAAGTCGAAATACTCGTTGGAGCCGGCCGCACGCCAGTGCCGGAGCGACAGGTAATGCTCGCCGAGCCGCTTGCCGGCGTGGACATTGACCGACAGGTTCTCGTAACCGCGGTCGATGACGGTGCCGGTGCGAGCCGGGAATCCGTCGGTATCCTGCAGGTTGATCGCGAGACCCAGCTCGCCGCTTTCCGTCCGGCGGCCTGCGGCGGCGTAAGCCGAACGCGTATCGAAGCTGCCGCCCCCCAGCGCGCCTTCCAGGTATGCGCTGTCGCTGCGGCGCGTGATGATGTTGATAACGCCGCCGATGGCGTCGGTGCCGAACAGGGAGGAGCGCGCTCCCTTCACGATCTCGATTCGCTCGATGAGCTCCGGCGCGATGTAGTGCACCGCGGCACCGCCGACAGTGCCGGGATTGATGCGGACGCCGTCGATCAGGACAAGCGTGTGGTTGCTCTCGGTGCCGCGCATGAACACCGAGGTGCCCTGGCCCGGGCCGCCGTTGCGCCCGATCTCCACGCCGGCTTCGAAGCGCAGCAGCTCGGCGAGATCGGAGGCCAGCGACTGCTCGATGTCCTGCCGCGTGATGACCGTGACGGGCACGATCGCCTGCTCGATCGGCATGGGTGTGCGCGTCGCCGTCACGACGATGTCGGCATCGAGCTCGTCCGCGGGCTGCGCCGCGCCTGTGCATGAAAGAATGAGGGCCAGGAATGCCCCGCCGCTGGTCTTGTTCATCGAATTCCCCTGTGCGTGCCACCCGCACGCGGCCGTGTGCCGGAAAAATACGAATGGCGAAGGGAATCCGAGCAAGTCCCGGGATAGCACGTCCGAATCGCCCGCCGCGTCATTCGCGTATGCACCAGGCCGGTCTCCGGGCTTACGAGTGGAGGATGTGTATCCCTCCGGCCCGCCGCGCCTTCCCGCGAGCCGAAGCGATGCTTTGCCTCGGTTCGCAGTGGCTCCGGTGTGCGGGTGCACGCCGGGGGCTGCGGGTTGACTCGATCACCGTTGCGGGGGCAGCGCCGGCATGAGCGTCAGTGGACGCCTCACCGGCTTCCCGTTCACCCGGAAAAATGCCTTTCCGGGTTCACCCAGTGTCGG
>CBFGSB010000398.1:0-1638 GCA_965651325.1 uncultured Chromatiales bacterium
GCTGACCGTGCACGAGGCGGTGCCGGGGCACCACCTGCAGATCTCGCTCGCCCAGGAACTCGAGGACCTGCCGGAGTTCCGGCGTTACTCCGGGTTCACCGCATTCACCGAGGGATGGGGGCTCTACAGCGAGAGCCTCGGGCCCGCGCTCGGGCTGTACCAGGACCCGTACTCGAAGTTCGGTGCCCTGACCTACGACATGTGGCGCGCGGTGCGGCTCGTGGTGGATACCGGCATGCATGCCAAAGGCTGGACGCGGCAGCAGGCGATCGACTTCTTCATGGACAATGCAGCGAAAACGGAACTCGACATCGTGAACGAGATCGACCGTTACATCGGCAATCCGGGACAGGCGCTCGCGTACAAGATCGGCCAGCTCACGATGAGCAGGCTGCGGTCAGAGGCGGAAGGAGCGCTTGGCGACGCGTTCGACATCCGCGCGTTCCACGACCACCTGCTGGGCGCCGGCGCCCTGCCGATGGACGTGCTGGAAAAGCGCATGGATCGCTGGCTCGCCGGCCAGCTCGAGGATTGAGCGCCCGGCTCCAGGACCGTCAGCCCGCCTCGTCGAGCGGGAGCGACCCCTGCACGTCCGCGGCGAATTCCTGCCGGGCGATGCGGGCGCGCACGACCGCGTCCGCCGACGGGTCGAAAATCTCGTCGATGCGCTTCAGGCGGTGCGACAGGCCGGCGCCGTTCGCAATCTGGATGTTCAGGCCCGGCCGCGCATTCATCTCCAGGATCATCGGCCCGAGGTCCTTGTCGATCACCATGTCGACACCGACATAGCCGAGCCCGGTGACCTCGCTGCTGCGGGCGGACGCCTGCAGGATGAAATCCCATTTCGGAATATAGAGGCCGGCGATCAGCGCGCCCGTATCGGGATGTTCGTCGACCACTTCGTTGCCCAGCACGCCCGTCAGGGTACGGCCGGTGCTGATGTCGATACCGGCGCCTACCGCGCCCTGGTGCAGGTTCGCCTTGCCGTCGGAGTTGCGCGTGGGCAGGCGCACCATCGACATCGCGGGGTAGCCGCGATACACGATGACGCGGATATCCGGTACGCCCTGGTAGCTCACCTCGGCGAACAGTGGATCGAAGTGCACGCAATACTCGATCAGCGCCGTATCGGGATTGCCGCTCAGGCTGTATTGCCCGCCGACGATGTTCGAGATGTGGTGCTCGATCTCCGCCGCCGTGATCAGGATCCCGTTGGCGAGCCGGAACGCATCGGCCTTGCGCTTGCTGCGCCCGGTGATGACGATGATGCCGTCGCCGCCGCTGCCGCGCGCCGGCTTCACGACGAAGCTTTCACGGCCTTCGACGATGCTCAGGAACCGGCGTACCTGCGCCTGGCTGCCGATGACGCCGTAAAGCTCCGGCACCGGCATACCGGCGGCGATCGCCAGCTTCTTCGTCAGCTCCTTGTCGTCGACGCGCGGGTAGAAGCGGCGGGGATTGAGCCGCATGATCAGGTCGGCGTTGCGCTCGTTCAGCCCGAGCAACCCCGCCCTGCGCAGCAGCTTGCGATTCCTGAGCAGCACGTCAGCGGCCGACCAGCGCCTTGAAACGCGTCAGCTCGGACAGGCGATAGCCGGTGTAGCGCCCGAGCAGCAGTACCACCGCGAGCGCGACCAG
>CBFGSB010000399.1:0-1634 GCA_965651325.1 uncultured Chromatiales bacterium
CCATCCTCGAACAGGTGCCCGAGATGGGCGCCGCAGTGGCTGCACACGACCTCTTCGCGCACCATGCCATGGCTCGTATCGCGCACGGTTCGCACGTTGTCGCCGGCCAGCGGCAGCCAGAAGCTGGGCCAGCCGGATCCGGATTCGAACTTGTGCTCCGAGCTGAACAGCTCGGTGCCGCAGACCACGCAGCTATAGACGCCTGGCTCCTTGTTGTCGAGCCAGCGCCCCGTAAACGGCCGTTCGGTCGCCTTCTCCTGCGTGACCCGGTATTGCTCGTCGGTCAACCGGCCCTTCAGGTCGTCGTCCTTTTGCGCTTCGCTGCCCATCATCGGCCTCCTGTCTATCCTGATCCATGGCGTCCCGCCGCTCGCTGGCGCTTCCGGGCCCAACCCCGTAAGGTGGCAGCGGCTTCGCCGGTCTACAACGCAATGCCCGCCAACAACGCGCAAAACGCCGTGGAATTCCGCACCGTGTCGCTCCGCCGCGGCGATGTGCTGGCGCTCGATCGCGTGTCGCTGGCACTTCCGCACGGCCGCACCACGGCCGTTCTCGGCGCCAGCGGCAGCGGCAAATCGACGCTCGTGCAGCTCATTATAGGGCTGTTGCGGCCGGATGCGGGCAGCGTTCACGTGCTCGGCACGCCGATCGACTACGGTGAACCCGGGCCGATGCGCAAGCGTATCGGCTACGCCGTCCAGGACGTGTCGCTGTTCCCGCACCTGCTCGTGCGCGACAACATCCTGTTGCCGGCCGCGCTGGATCGCTGGCCGGACGCCGCGCGGCAGTCCCGGCTGTCGGAGCTGCTGGACCTGATGCGGCTCCCGCCGGAAGTACTGGACCGCTACCCGCACGAGCTTTCCGGCGGGCAGCAGCAGCGTGCCGGGCTGTGCCGCGCCATGATGCGCAAGCCGGAGCTCCTCCTGCTCGACGAGCCGTTCTCCGGGCTCGATACGCTCACGCGGGTCGGTATCCACGAGCAGTTCCTCGAGCTGCAGCGACGCGCGCCGGTGTCCACGGTGCTGGTGACGCACGACCCGCAGGAGGCGATCAACCTGGCGCACAGCCTGGTCGTGATGCGGGCCGGCCGCGTGCAGCAGTTCGGCACGGTCGAGGAGGTGACGGCGCGTCCTGCAAACGAGTACGTACGCCACCTCTGCACGGCGCTGGAAAGCCTCGGATGACGGCGCGGCTTTGGCTGCCCCTGCTGCCCCTGCTGCTCCTGGGAGCCTGCGTTCCCGCCGGCGCCGAAACGGTGGTCGCCGGCAGCAAGAACTTCACGGAAAGCTACATCCTCGCGGAGATCGCGGCGCAACTGCTGGAGCACAACGGTGTCGAGGTCGAGCGGCGGCTCGGACTGAACGGCACGAAGATCGCGTTCACGGCGCTCGATAACGGAGCAGTCGATTTCTATCCGGAGTACAGCGGCACTATTGCCGAGGTGATCCTCGGCGAGCCCTCACTCAGCGACTGGGCGGCCATCGAGTCCGCGACCGCCGCCCGCGGCCTCGAGCTGCTGCCGCCGCTCGGGTTCAATAACACCTATGCCATTGCCGTAACCCGCGCCGCGGCGGAGCGCCACGGCCTGCGGAAGATCTCCGACCTGGAAGGCGTCTCGGGCCTGCGCTTCGCGC
>CBFGSB010000400.1:0-1610 GCA_965651325.1 uncultured Chromatiales bacterium
ACCTGGTACAAGCCCAACCCGCCGCTGCCGGTGGTGACCTGGTCGCAGCGCAACAACAACAACTACCAGCAGACGGGACTGCTGACGACGCTGAGCTATTTCGCCGACAACGCGGACCTGTTCCTCCGGAACTTCTACCTGAAGAGCAAGCGCTCGATACAGAAGCCGCAACAAGCCGGTCCCGCCGCGTACGTGCTCCCTGCGGACGAAGCACGCAGCGGCTCGCAGGCGCGGCTGCTCGAGATCCTGCAACGGCAGCACGTCGAGATCAGCCGGACCACGGAGCGGGTCACCGTCGAGGTGCCGGCTCCCGAGGACGAGTGCGAGAAGGACGACCGCGACTGCGACGAGGCCGCGCGCGAAGACGACGAGGACGACGAAGCCAGAACGGTCTCGCGGCGGTTCCCTGCCGGCAGCTACGTCATTCGCATGGACCAGCCGTACTCGCGCATCGCGGATGCCTTGCTGGATCGCCAGTACTGGGCGCCGGATGACCCGCAGGAGAACGCCTACGACGACACCGCCTGGTCGATGGGCGACCTGTTCAACGTCGAGGTCGTGCGGGTGACCGATCCGGCCATACTCGAGGCCGGGATGGCGCTCGTGGATGAGCCCGTCGCGGTGCCGGAAGGACTGGCAAGCGTCGATGCGCCGGCCGGCAAGCTGCCGCGGATCGCGGTGATGCACACCTGGCTCAGCACCCAGACCGAAGGCTGGTGGCGCATGGCGCTCGACAGGCTGCAGGTGCCCTACGATTACATCAGCACGCAGGACGTGGCCGCCGGCGGCGACTTGCGCGACAAGTACGACGTGATCCTGTTCGGGCCGGTGACCGGCAGCACCGAGGCTCGCCGCATCATCGACGGCATGCCGATGTGGGGCAACCCGATGCCGTGGCAGACCACGGAGCTGACGCCGAACATCGGCGTCATCGACGGCACGGACGACATTCGTCCGGGCCTGGGTGCTGAAGGCGTAGCCCGGCTGAAGCAGTTCGTGCGCGACGGCGGCCTGCTGGTCACGGCAGAGGACACCGCGCAGTTCGCGATCGACATCGGCATCGCGCCGGGTGTCTTCGTCACGCCCACCGACGAGCTGCGCGTCGTTGGCAGCGTGCTGCAGGCGAAGTTCGTCGATCGCGACAACCCGATCGCGGCCGGCTACGACAGCGACGACCTGCCGGTTTACAGCGCGAGCGGGATGTCCTTCAAGATCTCCAACCTGCTGCACGGTGACGAGCACCTGCCGAACAGCGAGGACTTCCAGCGGCCGACCGGCCGCGGCGGCCCGCACGACACGGACCTGCCCGAAGGGCGCCCGTCAGTGAAGCCCCCGAAGCTGCCCGATCCCGAGCCCTGGGAGGCGCTGCCGCTGAACGTCGAGCAGACGCGCAACAATCCGTGGGTGATCCCGGCGGAACAGCGACCACGGGTAGTGTTGCGTTTCGCCGATGCCGAAAACCTGCTGATCGCGGGCTTGCTCGATCACGAGGACGAGATGGCCGAGCGCGCCGCGGTGGTCGACGCTCGCTACGGCGATGGGCACGTGCTGCTGTTCGCCACCAACCCGTTCTGGCGCGGCGAGACGATCGGCAGCTACGCGCTGGTGCT
>CBFGSB010000401.1:0-1604 GCA_965651325.1 uncultured Chromatiales bacterium
TACAACCTGTTCATGCGCGCGGGACTCGCGGCCGGCGAGACGCTGCTCGTGCACGGGGGCTCCAGCGGCATTGGCACGACGGCGATCCAGCTTGCCGTCGCCAACGGCGTGACGGTCGTGACGACCGCCGGCAGCGACGAGAAATGCCGCTTCTGCGAACGCCTCGGCGCGGCGCATGCCGTCAATTACCGTGACGGCGACTGGGCACAGGCTGTGCGCGAGCGGCTCGGCGGCCGCGGCGTGAACGTCGTGCTGGACATGGTGGCGGGAACGTATATGCAAAAGAACCTCGACCTGCTGGAGCACGACGGCCGCTATGTCATCATCGCTTTCCTGCAGGGCTCGAGGGGCGAGCTGGACGTGCGCGGAGTGCTCGGCAGGCGGCTGACCATCACCGGGTCGTTGCTGCGGCCGCAGACGGTCGAGGAAAAATCGGCGATCCGCGAGAGCGTCGAGCGCCACGTCCTGCCGCTGCTCGAGCAGGGCGCGGTCGCACCGGTCGTCGATTCCACGTTTCCGCTGGCGGACGCCGCACAAGCGCATGCCCGGATGGAATCCAGCCGGCACATGGGCAAGATAATCCTGGAAGCGTAGGAGTACGCGGATGAACGCTGCATGGATCTGGATCGGCGGCGCGGCCATCGTCCTGGTTCTCGGCGCCATCGCCTTGATACGCCGCCGGGGCGGGCACCCGGTGCCGGATATCCTGCGCCCGGGCAAGCCGCTCCCGGACTTCCGGGCGATCGACGAACAGGGCAACCCGGTGCGCTCCACCGAGCTCATCGGCGCACCCGCCGTCATACTGTTCGTCCGCGGCGGCTGGTGCCCCTTCTGCAACGCGCAGGTCGAGAACCTGACGGCGTATTACAAGGACATCGTGGACCGCGGCGCCGCCCTGGTGCTGGTCACGCCGAAGCCGCTGGAAACGACGCGCCGCGTCGCGCGCTTCTTCGAGGTCGAGTTCGAGTTCTGGCTGGACGAGTCCCTGGAAGCCGCCGAAAAGCTCGGGCTCCTCGACCGCGGCGGCGTCCCCGAGGCCTTCCGCCGCGAATACGGCGAACACACCGTCTGGCCCGCCGCCCTGGTCACCGACGCCGCCGGCATCATCCGCTACGCCGAGCTCTCCAAACAGATCTCCGACCGCCCGAACCCCGAAGCCATGCTCAAAGCATTGGGGTCGGACCAAGCCAACTGATTGAAAAGCCGTTGAAAAAGGCTCCAAAGAGCCCGCGATTCGAGCTTAAACAGGCATTTTGATCCTGTTTTTGGAGCCTCTCCGATTCCGCGCGCAGGGCGGACTTCGGGTCAGGCGCGCAAACAGCCCTTTCTGTGGCAAAAAAGGGCCGATTAAGGTCGAAATTTTCCCGATTTCAGCTTCTTTTTTCTTTCCTATCAGTCGCTTACGTTGGTCCGACCCCGGATCAGGCGGCGGGCCTGGGCGTCGGCGATGGCGTTGGTAGGGCGGTTGGTGGCGGCCGCCTGCTCGAAGATGCCGGTGAGGCGGGGGCCGATGGCTTCGATCTGGGACATGACCTCGTCGTCGGGGGTGCCGAAGTACTCGGCGGCGACGTTGATGATGCCGCCGGCGTTGATCACGTAGTCGG
>CBFGSB010000402.1:0-1560 GCA_965651325.1 uncultured Chromatiales bacterium
GCTGGAGCAAATGGTGACGTTCTGCCTGGCGCGCGCGGCCTCGGAACGCGCGAGAAAGAAGCTCCCGTGCAGGTCGTTCGCGAGCGCCGTGGCGCGGCTGTTGCGCCGGAAGTCGCTCAAATTCGGGACCCCGATCGCGACGATGAGCGCCACGATCACCACGGTGATCAGCAGCTCGTAGAGGGTGAAGCCGTTTTGGCCATGCTGCTTCATGGGCCGGAATATACTGGGGCCGGCGCGCCTTTCCGGCGCTTTCCGACGAGCGGCCAGTGGGTACCGACAAGCGGTATCCGGGCGCGCACGCATTTGACTTAATCCCCGCAGGTGTAGGGGGTGCCGCGCCGGTCGTGGCGGGCGACCCGCGGCCGCCCGGTATAGCTGACCACAACGGCGCGTGCTTGCGCGCGCTGCGTACGGTCGCAGACGACGAGAGTGCCGTTGGTGGCGCGCAAATGGGTCGAGCGCAGGGTGAACGCGCGGCGATTGGCGTCGATCCGTACCCGTTCGTCGACCTGCCGCCGCAGGAGGACCGGCTCCCCGGCGTCCACCTGCGGCGGCCCGTCCCGGTCCGCGTTGACGAACAGGAGCCAGCCGCCCGACCAGTCGGTTCCGGCGTCACAGGACGCGCCATCCCGGCTGGGGCAGAGTGTCACCTCGCGGCGCTGGACGACGGACGTCTTGCGTGCGAGGTGCAGGGCGTGGAACAGGGCGTCAGTCTCGGCCCGGAGGCGGTTATCGGCCACCAGGGCGCCGAACGAAGGCACGCCGAAGACCAGCACCAGCGACGCGACCGCAAGCGTCACCAGGAGCTCGTAAAGCGAGAAACCGCGGATGCGCTGGCATCCCGGCATGCCGGACCTCCGTGTCCTGCCATGGGAGATCCGAGCCTACCCGGGCAGCGCGATCGCTGATGCCGTTATTTCGCGGTATTTCGCCGGGTTATGGTGGCCGGCGGGAAGATCGGACCGGCGCCGCGCGGGAGCTTTCCGGGCTGGAATTAGTCTATACTCTGCAACCGACTGATAACTGGCGACAAAGCCAAGGAACGCCCATGTCCCGTCCGGACATCCTCGACAGACTGAAGCGTTACGGTGTCCAGCCGACGCCGCAGCGGGTCGAAGTGGCGGCCGTGCTGCTCGATCGCCCGCAGCACCTGTCCGCGGACCAGATACTCGAGCGCCTGAGAGCGGGCGGCAGCCGCGTGTCGAAGGCAACGGTCTACAACACGCTGAAGCTGTTCGGGGAGCAGGGCCTGGTCCGCGAGCTGACGGTCGACCCCGATCGCCGGTACTACGACTCGACCACGCACCCCCACCATCACTTTTATAATGTCGGCACCGGCGAGCTCTCCGACATCCCGGCCGACCAGGTCCGGATCCTGAACCTGCCGCCGCTGCCCGCGGGCACGGAGCAGGAGAGCGTGGAGGTGCTGATCCGGGTCCGGGACAAAGACACGGCCTGAACCGGTCGTTTCAGCTTGGCCCGGGACCTGAGGCAACGCTATACTCGCCGCCCTCGCCGGAGTAGCTCAGTTGGTAGAGCAACGCATTCGTAATGCGT
>CBFGSB010000403.1:0-1558 GCA_965651325.1 uncultured Chromatiales bacterium
GGCACGCGCATCGTGCTGCCCACGCGCTACATCCTGCCGCCGGGGCCGCGCGAAGGCCTCGTGCTCAATTTGCCCGAGTACCGCATGTACTACTTCCCGAAGCCCGAACCCGGCGAGCCGGCGCTGGTAATGACCTATCCCGTCAGCATCGGCCGCATGGACTGGGCGACGCCCATCGGCAAGACGCGCGTCGTCGCGAAGGCGGTAAACCCGTCCTGGTACCCGCCGGATTCGGTGCGCGCGGAACACGAGGCGGATGGACGACCGCTGCCGCGGGTGGTGCCGCCAGGGCCGGACAATCCGCTCGGCACGCGCGCCATGCGGCTGGGCCTGCCCGGCTACCTGATCCACGGCACGAACCGGCCGGCCGGCGTCGGCATGCGCGTCACTCACGGCTGTATCCGCATGTTTCCCGAGGACATCGAATTCCTGTTCGAACGCGTGAGCGTGAACACGGGCGTGCGCATCATGAACGAGCCCGTGAAACTGGGCTGGGACGGTGACCGCCTGCTGATGGAAGTGCACCGCACGCTGCAGGTGGCGCCGCTCGAGACAGAAGACGAGCAGGCCGCCATTGCGGTCGACGCGCTGGCGGCGCCGGCGCTGGTCGAGCCGCCGATGCAGAGCCGGCTGACGGCGCTGACGATGACGTTCGTCGACGCGACTGCCACGCGTTCGGGCGAGCTCGACTGGGAATTCGCCGAGCGCCTGCTCGAGCGCGCCGACGGCATCCCGGTCGCCGTCGGCAACGCCATAAAAAACGCCGCGACAAGCGCGGCGTCTGAATAAATCTTTCGTAGTCTCGCGCTACTTCGACATCGACTGCTGGAACATCCTCTCCAGCCGATCGCGATTCGCATCGCAGCAGGATTGAGCTTCCTCGGCAGCGGCGAGCGCTTCTTCGGCGGTCTGCTGCGCTTCCCGGGCGGCCTGTGCGGCGCTGTCTGCGGCAGCGCGTGCAGCCTCGGCGGCCGACAGGGCTTCCGCCGCGTCACGTGCCGCCTGGTCGACAGACGACTGGACGGCGTCCTGTGCTTCCTGGTTGGCACAGCCGCTCGCAACCCCGAGCACGAGCGCAATCGCACTTACCTTCAGTAAATTCTTAATCATTACTCCAGTTCCTCTGGTGGAAAAATTGCAGCCGCATTATTTCCTAAATTGGCTGGACCTTCAATGATCTGCAAGTTTATTACTGCGAGTGTCGTACATGAGCGACACGATGCACACCTTCCATTCGGATTCGCCTGACAGTTTCGCAAGCACAAACCGGGATCCCACGGAGCGAGCGGCAGGCCGGGGCGGGGGGTGCTTGGGGGAAATAAAGCGGACTGAGGGGGCCCGAAGGGCCCCGAGGGAGCCATTCCCCCAAACACCTCCCCACCTGCCCTGCCGACCGCGTCAACAAAGCCCCAGGCAGGACCCAGGCAAGACCCGAGCAGGAGATGAGCAAACGTGATTGACGACATCAGGAAAGACGCGACCACGCGCATGGCCAAAAGCGTCGAGTCGCTGCGCCAGGAGCTGACGAAGCTCCGCACCGGCCGCGCGCACACGAGCC
>CBFGSB010000404.1:0-1540 GCA_965651325.1 uncultured Chromatiales bacterium
ACGTCGTGCTCGACAAGAGCTTTGGCGCACCGACCGTCACCAAGGACGGCGTCTCCGTCGCCAAGGAGATCGAGCTCGAGGACAAGTTCGAGAACATGGGCGCGCAGATGGTGAAGGAAGTCGCCTCGCAGACGTCCGACATCGCCGGCGACGGCACCACCACGGCCACCGTGCTGGCCCAGGCGATTCTCCGCGAAGGCCTGAAGTCGGTTGCCGCCGGCATGAACCCGATGGACCTGAAGCGCGGCATCGACAAGGCCGCGATCGCCATCGTCAAGGAACTCGAGAAGCTGTCCAAGCCCTGTGAGGACGACAAGGCCATCGCGCAGGTCGGCAGCATCTCCGCCAACTCCGATCCGGAGATCGGCCGCATCATTTCCGAAGCCATGCAGAAGGTCGGCAAGGAAGGCGTGATCACGGTCGAGGAAGGCTCCGGTCTCGAGAACGAGCTGGACGTGGTCGAAGGCATGCAGTTCGATCGCGGTTACCTGTCGCCGTACTTCATCAACAACCAGCAGAGCCAGAGCTCGGAGCTCGAGAATCCCCTCGTGCTGCTGCACGACAAGAAGATCTCGAACATCCGCGACCTGCTGCCGGTGCTGGAAGGCGTGGCCAAGGCCGGCCGCCCGCTCCTGATCATCGCGGAAGATGTCGAGGGCGAAGCGCTCGCCACGCTGGTCGTGAACAACATTCGCGGCATCGTGAAAGTGTGCGCGGTCAAGGCTCCGGGCTTCGGCGATCGCCGCAAGGCCATGCTGCAGGACATCGCCGTCCTGACCGGCGGCCAGGTGATTTCCGAGGAAGTCGGGCTGTCGCTGGAGAAGACCACGATCGAGGACCTCGGTGAAGCCAAGAAGGTGCAGATCACCAAGGAGAACACCACGATCATCGACGGTGCCGGCCGGGCCGAGGACATCAAGGGCCGCGTCGAGCAGATCAACGCCGAGATCGAGGAGTCGAGCTCCGACTACGACAAGGAAAAGCTGCAGGAGCGCGTTGCGAAGCTCTCCGGCGGTGTTGCCGTGATCAAGGTCGGTGCCGCGACGGAAATCGAGATGAAGGAAAAGAAGGCACGCGTCGAGGACGCGCTGCACGCAACCCGGGCTGCCGTCGAGGAAGGCGTCGTTCCGGGCGGCGGTGTCGCCTTCATCCGTGCCGTTTCCGCGATCAAGAAGCTCGAGGGCGACAACGACGACCAGACCGTCGGCGTCAACATCCTGCGCCGTGCGGTCGAAGAGCCGCTGCGCCAGATCGTCCGCAACGCGGGCGGTGACGCGAGCGTGGTGCTGAACGCCGTTGCCGAAGGCAAGGGCAACTACGGCTACAACGCCGCCACCGGCGAGTACGGCGACATGATCGAGCTGGGCATTCTCGACCCGACCAAGGTCACGCGCTACGCGCTGCAGAATGCCGCTTCGGTCTCGGGGCTGTTGCTCACCACCGAGGCGATGATCGCCGAAGCGCCGAAGGAAGAAACCCCGGCCATGCCCGACATGGGCGGCATGGGGGGCATGGGCGGCATGATGTAATCAGCCGTCGT
>CBFGSB010000405.1:0-1531 GCA_965651325.1 uncultured Chromatiales bacterium
CGCCTAGCGTTCTTCCGGCGTTTTCTTCCGGCGCTTGTCCATGGCCCTCTTCTGAACCCGCCCCATCCCGGCCTCACCGAGCATGAACCCGAGAAAAAGCACGCTGGCGATCAGCGCCGTTTTGAGGATGTCGAGCGTGGCCACGCCCTGTAGTGCCGACACGGCCAGCCCCAGCGACACGCCGAACGCGAAGACGAGCGAGCGGATCGTAGGACTCGAAAAGTTGATCATAGTAAGGTGTTGCCCCAACGCTTGATGAAGGCCTCCTGGGCCCGTTGACCGCTGATGTGACGCGGTTTCAACTCGTTTATAGCGGACCTGCGGCACGGTCTCCGCGACGGGGGTCTCGAAATCGGCTCCTCGCATGCGGTTTGGCGTGGGCTCTGCTATCGTCATCGATCTCGCTCCCCGGGAGGCCTCGCCGCATGCAACGCCTGCTCCTGTCGCTGGTGGTCACGATTGGCCTGCAGGCCGGCGCCAGCGCCGCGGATCGATACGACTATTTCGACGCCAACCGCGAAATGATCGCCCGCGGCGTGCAGGCCCTGCTGACCTGCAACGGCCTGTTTACGTCGGAACGCACGCTGGAGCAGGTGTTCGAGCAAGAGCTCGCCTACCTCGAGAAACCGGTGGGCACGGCGGAGGGCGGGGACTACACCGTCGACCGCAGGCTGAAGGCAGTGGTCGTCGGCACGCCGGATAACCCGCCGGAGATGCGCGCGGCGTTCCGGGAGGGTGTCGGTTGCGTCGTCATGGCACCGGACCAGGATTGGGGCGATATCGATTCGCTGCCGCGGCTGGAGTTGACCCCCTTGCCCGGGGATCCGGCGGAGATTCCGTGGCCGAACGGCGACCTCGTGGAGGCGTACGAACCTGCTGTGGAGGTCGACCGGGAGGCACTCGAGGCGGCCGCCCGCTGGGCGTTCGAACGGGAATCCCCGGAACAGGTGACCTTGAGCCTGCTGGTGGTGCACGGCGGCGATATCGTTCTCGAACGCTATGCGCCCGGCATCGACATGGCGACCCGCACCCGCACCTGGTCCACCGCCAAGAGCATCGCTGTCACGTTGATCGGCATGCTGGTGGATGACGGAAAGCTTGCGCTCGACCAGCCGCTTGGCTTCGAATGGCTTCCGGAGCTGCCCGCCGCGGCGCACGATCCGCGCGCGGCGATCACGCTCCGCCACCTGCTCAACATGTCGAGCGGCCTCTACCCCGTTGACGACCTGGAGATGGAATACGCGACCGGCTCGGGCCTCGCCTACTGGGCGGGTGCGAGTTCGGCGGTGGGTGCGCGCGAGCGTGGCCTGGTGCGGGAACCGGGCACCTTCTGGGACTACGAGAACTACGACACGCTGCTTGCCGTGTACGCCATGAAACGCGCGATCGGGGACCCGCAGGCGTACCTCGAGTTTCCGCGGAAAGCACTGCTCGACCGCATCGGCATGCGCAACACGCTGTTGAGCGTCGACCGTTTCGGCGATTTCATCCTGAGCAGCCAGGTCTATACGAACGCGCGCGACCTCGCGCG
>CBFGSB010000406.1:0-1525 GCA_965651325.1 uncultured Chromatiales bacterium
GCGATGTAGAGGTCCGGGGCGATGATCTTGCCGGTCTGCCCGACCTGCATCTCGTTCGGGACGTAGCCGGCGTCGACGGCGGCGCGCGAGGCGCCGACGGCCGCGCCCAGCTTGTCGGCCAGGCTGTAGATGATGGCGAAGTTCTCCGAGCTGCCGAGCGCGCGGCCGCCGGAGACGACGGTGCTCGCGGTCTGCAGGTCGGGGCGGTCGGACTTGCCGGCTTGCAGCTCGCGGAAACGCGTGTGGTTCGGGATCTCGGCATCGACCGACACCTTTTCGACCGGCGCGTCGTTGTCGTTGCCGGGCGCCTGGTAGGACGCGGTGCGCACGGTGGCGACGACCGGCCGGTCGGCCGGCATTTCGACGGTGAGGATCGCGTTGCCGGCGTAGATCGGCCGCTTGAAGCGGTGGCTGCCTTCGACACTCATGATGTCGCTCACCTGGTTGACGCCGAGCAGCGCGGCGATCCTGGGCATGAGGTCTTTCCCGAAGGTGGTCGAGGGTCCGAACACGTGCGAGTAGCCGTCGGCCATGGCGACCACCTGCGGCGCGATGGCCGCGGCAAGAGGAGCGGCGTGCGCGGGGTTGTCGACCTGCAGCACCTTCGCAACCCCCGCGATCTTTGCCGCCTGGGCGGCGAGGGCCGAACCGTCCTCGGAGAATACGGCGACGTGGATCTCCGCATCCGGGAGCCCGGCCGCGCACGCAACCGACTTCGCGGTGCTCGGGTTGACGGCCGCGCCGTCGTGTTCGGCTATGAGCAGTACTTTCGACATCAGGCGAGTCCCTTTGATTTGAGCGCATCCACGAGTCCGGCGACGTCCTCCACCATCACGCCCTTCTGCCGCTGCGGCGGCGGTTCGTACGCGACCGCCTCGAAGGCGCGCGCCGCCGCGACACCGAGGTCGGCGAGCGCGACGGTCTCCAGCGGCTTCTTCTTGGCTTTCATGATATCGGGCAGCTTCACGTAGCGCGGCTCGTTCAGCCGCAGGTCGGTGGTGATCACGGCCGGCAGGTCGACCTCGATCGTCTCCAGTCCCGCGTCGACCTCGCGCGTGACGATCGCCGCCGAGTTCTCGAGCACGATCTTCGAGGCGAAGGTCGCCTGCGGGCGCTGCCACAGGGCCGCCAGCATCTGGCCCGTCTGGTTGTTGTCGTTGTCGATGGCCTGTTTCCCGAGCAGCACGAGCTCCGGGTTCTCACGCTGCACCAGCGCGAGAAAAATGCGGGCGATCGTGAGCTGGTCGACCGCCTCCGCGACCTCGACCAGGATGGCGCGGTCGGCGCCCATCGCGAGACCCGTTCGGAGCTGCTGCTGCGCCTCGCTGCCGCCGATGGAGACGACGACGACTTCGTTCGCTTCACCGCGCTCGCGGATCCGCAGCGCTTCCTCGAGCGCAATCTCGTCGAACGGGTTGATGCTCATCTTGACGCCTTCCGTCTCGACGCCGCTGCCGTCGGAGCGCACCCGCACCCTGACGTTGAAATCGACGACGCGCTTGAGCCCGACCAGGATTTTCTCCAC
>CBFGSB010000407.1:0-1525 GCA_965651325.1 uncultured Chromatiales bacterium
GGTAATTCCTTGCTGTAGCCCATGCCGCCGTGGATCTGCAGCGCCTGGTGCGTGACGAACATGGCCGTCTCGGAGGCGTGCAGCTTCGCCAGGCTGCCCGGCAGCGTGCTGCGGGTACCGGCTTCGCGGGCCTGCATGCGGCTCCAGGCCGCGTGCCAGATCAGCAGGCGGGAGGCTTCGATGCGCATTTTCATGTCGGCGATTTTTGCCTGTATCGCCTGGAAGCTTCCGATCGGCTCGCCGAACGCGTGGCGCTCGCGCGAGTATTCGAGGGCGGCATCGTACGCCGCCTGCGCGATGCCGAGCGCCTGCGAGGCGATGCCGATGCGGCCGGCATCGAGTACCGCCATCGCGATCCGGAACCCGCGGCCTTCCTCGCCGATGCGATTCTCGACCGGGCAGCGGTAGTCGGTGAACTCGATCTCGCAGGTGGCGGATGCCCGGATGCCGAGCTTCGGCTCGACCTTGCCTCGCGAGAAACCCGGCTCTTCCGTGTCGATGACGAACGCGCTGACGCCGGCGTCCTCGCCGTCGCGTTCGGTGCGTGCGAACAGGATGATGTATTTCGCGACCGGCCCGGAGGTGATCCAGGATTTCTTGCCGTTGATCGTGTAGTGGCTGCCGTCGCCCGCGATGGTCGCGCGGCAGCGCATGGCAGCCGCATCCGACCCCGATTGCGGCTCAGTGAGCGCGTATGCACCGATGACGCGGCCGGCGGCGACGGGCTCGAGGAATTTCCGCTTTTGCTCGTCGCTGCCGTAGTCGAGCAGCGCGGTACCGTAGAGCGAGTTGTTCACCGATACGATCGTGCCGTGCGCCGCGTCCGCGGCGGAGATCTCCGTCATCACGAGCACGTAGCTGATGGCATCCGAGCCGGTGCCGCCGTACTCCTCGGGAACCTCGATGCCCATGAAGCCGAGTTCCCCGGCCTTGGCGATCGTGTCCGCGGGAAACTGCCCGCTTCGGTCGAACTCGGCAGCAATCGGTGCGATCTCGCTCTGCGCGAACTCCCGCGCCGCCGCCTGGATCATTTGCTGCTCTTCGGTGAGTCGAAAATCCATAGGTTTACCTCCGTCTCTCATTATACGTGACGGAGTCGCGCAGACCGCCTAAGATGTCCGGCCCCGGGGAGCTTTCCTTCAACGACACTTTTCAGGAGCAGGTTTATGGCAATCAAAGCAGGTGACAGGATGCCGAGCGGCACGTTCGGAGTCATGACGGAATCCGGACCCGGGGCCATGTCGACAGACGAACTGTTCAAGGGCAAGAAAGTCGTGCTCGTTTCCGTGCCCGGGGCGTTCACGCCGACCTGCTCCATGAACCATCTCCCGGGCTTCGTCGATCACGCGGACGAGATCCGGAGCCGGGGTGTCGACACCATCGCCTGCATGGCGGTCAACGACGTGTTCGTCATGGATGCCTGGGGCAAGGACCGCAAGGTCGACGACAAGGTCGTCATGCTGGCCGACGGCAACGGCGAGTACACCCGTGCGCTCGGGCTCGAGATGGACGGCAGCAAGTTCGG
>CBFGSB010000408.1:0-1519 GCA_965651325.1 uncultured Chromatiales bacterium
GCTCCGCTGGTGCGGTGGGTGGCACCAACGTTGAAGGAGATGCAATGGCTGGAAGACTCGTGCTCTGCCGGCATGGGCAGAGCGACTGGAACCTGAAGAACCTGTTTACCGGCTGGACGGACGTCGACCTGACGGAGTTGGGCCGCAAGGAGGCGCTCGAGGCCGGGCGCTGCTTGCGCGAGCAGGGGTATGAATTCGACATTGCGTTCACGTCGGTGCTCAAGCGCGCGATCCGTACGCTGTGGATCATGCTGGACGAGATGGAGCGGATGTGGATCCCGGTGGTGCGCGACTGGCGCCTCAACGAGCGGCACTACGGCGCCCTGCAGGGTTTGAACAAGGCGGAGACGGCGGCGAAGTACGGCGACGAGCAGGTGCACGTCTGGCGCCGCAGCTACGCCACGCCACCGCCGCCGCTGGAGCCGGATGACCAGCGGCATCCACGCCACGATCCGCGCTACGCCGGCATCGAAGGCCTCCCCGCCACCGAATCGCTCGCCACGACCCTCGAGCGCGTCGTGCCGTGCTGGAACGAGTCCATCGCCCCAGAGCTTGCGCGCGGCAAGGATGTCCTGGTCGCCGCCCACGGGAACAGTCTGCGCGCGCTGGTCAAGATGCTGGACGACGTCTCCGACGACGACATTACCGGCTTCAACATCCCCACCGGCATACCCCTCGCCTACGAGCTGGACGATCGCCTGAAGCCGGTCAGCCGCGAATTCCTGGGCGATCCGGAAGCGGTCGCGGCCGCAACCGCGGCCGTCGCCGACCAGGCGAAATCAAGATAGGCGCGGCCGGCGCTCCACGTCCTTGCTGCCGTTTCAGGCCTGCAGCCGCGGGTCCGAGCGCCCTGACCTGCTTTTGCCCTCCGCGACGACGCGAATCAGGCCTTCCTGGGCGACCGACGCCACCAGCGTGCCATCGCGCGTGAATAGCTGGCCGCGCGCGAGGCCGCGGGCGCCGGCGGCGTTGGGGCTGTCGCAGGCGTAAAGCAGCCACTCGTCGATCCGGAACGCGCGATGGAACCACAGCGCGTGATCGAGGCTCGCCATCTGCAGGTTGCCCTGGCCGAAGCTGATGCCGTGCGGCAGGATGCAGGTGCCGAGGAGCTCGTAGTCGGAGACGTACGCGAGCAGGTTCTGGTGCAGGCTCAGGTCATCGGGCAGCCGGTCGACGGCGCGGATCCAGAGGTGCTTGACCGCCGGGCGCACCGCCGGCTGCGTGTAGTCGACGGGTTGCACCGGGCGCAGCTCGAACGGGCGCTTTGCCAGCAGGTAACGCCGCATCTTCTCCGGCAGGCGCTCGATGACCCCGGGCGGCACCTGCGTCAGGTCCGCGAGGCCGTCGGGTCCGGCGACGTCCGGCATCGCCGCCTGGTGCTCCAGCCCTTCCTCGTGTTTGTGGAACGACGCCGCCAGGTTCAGGATCGGCCGGCCGTGCTGCACCGCGACCACGCGGCGCACGGAAAAGCTGCCGCCGTCGCGCGCGCGGTCGACCTCGTAAACGATGGGGGCATGCA